>NZ_JBXWOC010000008.1:0-169363 GCF_059610665.1 Ruegeria sp. CDSC051 | reverse complement strand
CCAATCTCCTGAATCGGCTTCTTCTTCGCCTCACGCGCAATTTCGATGTCAGATTTATAGCTCATTGGGTTTCGGTCTCCCTGCATAAAATAGGCCAATAGTGTTCCAACCAGAACGGCAAGGAGCCGAACCAGATTCGCATATATTTTTCTTTAAAGTAAATATTTATTCCCTAGGGTCAATATGCGAGTTTAACACTCCCTGAAAGTGCTACTCGATTCATCATTAGGAAACAGAGGCTGGCCACAGCGATCAGGCGTATCTTTTCCGACCCGCGCTGAGACCAAGCAACCAATCTTCAACGATGCGCTGCTCTGGGAAAGCTTTGTGAAGAGGCCTTTTTAACAGGTAGTATCCGGACTGTGTTCGCACTGATGCGCCCTGAACCGGTCTGACCAAAGTGCCGCTTTCAAGCAAAGGATCAACAAGATGGGCCCAACCCAATGCAATTCCCAGTCCATCGACAGCTGCTTGCACTGACAATGGATAGGTATTGAACTCCACTGCCTGTTCCATCGAGGAGGTCGATACCCCATTGCCACTGAACCAAGTGCGCCATGTCATCCACTCTGCATGGCCACTGGCCACTTCAATAAGGTCCAGTTCCGGCAGCGCAGATATATCTGCCGCCTTGGGGTTGCTCTTGAGATACTCTGGGCTGCAGACCGGAAATACGGTTTCTCCGAACAAAAGCTGTGCCTCGTATCCCGGCCAATCGCCATCTCCACGCAGGATCGTCAAGTCCATCGAATCCGACAGGCACTCTGCGTCGCTGTCAGAAGAGACCAGCGAAATACGGATGCGGCCATTTGATTTGTTGAACTTGCGAAGTTGCGGCATCAGCCAAAGAGAAGCGACAGAGTTGGTGGCGGAGATCGATACCGTGTTGGCCTGATGTTTGGCCAGCATATCCCGGCTGACATCCCGCATCAGGTCCAGCGACTTCTCCACGGTTGCCAGCAGGATGGCCCCTTGTTGGGTAAGCGAAACAGATCGGTGCCCTCGCACAAACAACGGCACATCATAGTGTTGCTCTAGCAACCGCACTTTGCGGCTGATCGCCGTTTCAGAGATGTTCAGAACCTTACTGGCCTGCGCAAAGCTCTGCGCCTTTGCGGCAGCTTCAAACGCCAACAAATAGTCGAGCGGTGGAAGGACTTTCCCTGTGACTGAAGTTTTCTTTGGCATTTCAGAGCGGATTCCCGAACTGGACGTTATAGCGATCGAAAAACATTTGGCCTCATCTGCTGGCAATCGATCAGGCAACTAATTGTTAAGATAGCAAAAAGTCGTGTTAGCCTCAAGAATTTATGGTCAAAGACCCTCAAATTTCTGTTCTGCGTCTGGGGCGATTCTGCGCAGAATGCACAAATTCGGGGCCGGAAGAGTCCACAACCTAAAAATGAACATCACTCAGGGAGCAAACATGAAACTTACAAACCTCCTTTCTGCTGCAACTTTGGCAGCAGTAGCGGGAACAGGGGCGACTGCAGAAGACAGCAGCGACCCGATCGTGATCCCAATTCACAATTGGTCCAGCCAGATCGTGATGTCGAACGTTGTCGGCCTGATCTTTGAAGAGATGGGCAACAATGTCGAATACGTCACCACCGACAGCCAGGCGGTCTATGAATCGGTGCGCCTGGGCGATGTGGCGTTGGAGATGGAAGTCTGGGAAGGCGCGTTTGGCGCGTCCTACAGGGCGGCATTGGAAAAAGGTGGCCTGCATGACGCAGGTGATCATGACGCGGTTACACGTGAGGATTGGTGGTATCCCATGTGGACCAAGGAATCCTGCCCGGGCCTGCCAGATTGGAATGCATTGAACGACTGCGCACACCTGTTCGCGACAGCCGAAACCGGCGACAAGGGTCGGTATCTGGATGGTCCAGTTGACTGGTTGAAGCATGGTAAAGAACGCGCCGAAGCACTTGATCTGAACTTTACCGTGATCAATGCCGGTTCAGCCGCAGCCCTTTGGGCCGAGATTGGCGCGGCTGAGGCCGACAAAACGCCGGTGCTAGTTTTTAACTGGACGCCAAACTTTGCCGAAGCCGTCTGGCCTGGTGAGTTCGTTGAGTTCCCAGCATGGGAAGACGGATGCGACAAAGACCCAGCCAAGGGTCCTAACCCGAATGCGTTGTATGATTGCGGCAACCCCGCCAAAGGTTACCTGAAAAAGGCAGCCTGGGATGGTATGAAAGACAAATGGCCGGCCGCGTATTGCGCCCTGACAGAGATTTCTTTCACCAATCCGCAGATTGCCGAGATGGCGAAGCTGGTCGACACTGATGAGCTTGAACCGGAAGAAGCCGCCGAAGAATGGCTGGACGCCAACCGCGCTGTCGTCGATCCTTGGATCAGTTCCTGCAGCTCATAATCCCGGCTACATCCACCGAAACTGGCGCGGCCTTGACCATCTGATCGATGCAAGGCCGCGCTCAACAAGAAAGTTAGGCAGCCATGTCCGCCACAGCGCCTGTCATCTCAGCCAAAAATGTATGGAAACTGTTTGGGCACTCGCCAGAGAGCTACCTGAAGTCCATGCCCGCTGGCCGCGGTTTTGATGAAATCCGTGCAGATGGGTATATCGCCGGTGTCAAGGATGTCTCGATTGAGGTTGGCCGTGGCGAAATGCTGGTCATCATGGGTTTGTCAGGGTCAGGCAAGTCGACGCTGGTACGTTGCTTCTCGCGCCTGCACGACATTACAGGCGGAACGATTGAGGTTGAAGGTCAGGACATCATGAGCCTGAGCGAGCGCGATCTGATTGAATTGCGCCGAAACAAGATGGGCATGGTGTTTCAGTCTTTCGGACTGCTGCCACATCGCACGGTTTTGGACAACGTGGCCTTTCCGTTGGAAATGCGCGGACAAGATCGTCATGATCGGCGCGAACGCGCGCTGGAAGTCATCAAGTTGGTGGGCCTTGAAGGTCGGGAAGAATACTTCCCACGGGAATTGAGTGGCGGCCAACAGCAAAGAGTGGGAATCGCCCGGTCGCTCGCCATTGAACCCGATATCTGGTTTCTGGACGAGCCATTCTCGGCGCTTGATCCACTGATCCGCCGCGAAATGCAGGATGAATTCCTGCGATTGCAAGAGATGCTGGGCAAAACCATCGTTTTCATCACGCATGATTTTGACGAAGCGCTACGTCTGGCAGACCGGATTGCAATCATGCGCAACGGCGCGGTCGAACAATGTGACACCCCCGACAAGATTGTGATGAACCCTGCCACCGAGTACGTGGCCAAGTTTACCGAAGATGTCGACAAGGCCCGGGTCGTACATGCCAAAGGCTTGGCAAAACCTGTGAACGGTCATGCCTTGGAGGGCGCACCAATCAATGGTGGATCAACCATTCACGAACTGGCGCGAGTTCTTGTCAACGATAACCGCATTCTTTTGCCGGTGGCGGATGACAAAGGCGTTGTCACCGGTGTTCTGGAACGTGACGCCGCATTGAATGTTCTGCTTGGAGCTGAATGATGGCGGCGCTGTCCACCGAAGTACCGGACACTTCAGACGGGACGTGGGGAAAAACCAGAGTCCTGACTACACTGCTGGCCGCCGCCTTCGTGCTGATCGTTGCCAAAGCTGTCGGAGTTCTGCCCGAATGGCTAAACCGCATCCCCGAAGCCGCGATTCCGCCGACGGCGCAGGTTCTGGATGCAGTCTTCTACTTTATCCAAAATGATCTTGGCCTGATCTATGTCACACGATTTATCGCCGAAGGTCCGCTTGAGTTCCTGCTGGATACGTCAGCGAACCTTCTGGAAGGCAAGCGCCGTTGGCCCAATCTAGGCCCGATCCCATGGTCCGCAATCGCCGCAGTGGCAGCCGTCGTCGGCTACGCCGTAGGTGGTTGGCGTCTGGCCGCATTAGGCGCGGGAACCTTCATCTGGACGGCCGCGATCGGGCAGTGGAAGATCGCCATGCAGACGATGTCTGTCATCGTGGTTGCCGCACCGCTGGCGTTTCTTTTGGGCTTGATACTGGGCATCGCCGCCTGGAAATACCGCTGGTTCGAGCGGATGCTGAAACCCATGCTGTCCGTGCTGCAAACCCTGCCCTTCTTTACGTATCTCTTGCCAGCAGTGATCTTTTTTAAGGTCGGACCGACAGCTGGGGCCGTCGCAACAATTACTTTTGCCATCCCGCCGATGATCCTGATGACCACTCTGGGCTTGAAAAAAGTCAGCCCCGAAGTGATCGAAGCAGGCCAGATGTCTGGATGTACCAAATGGCAGATGTTGCGCCACGTCTACGTTCCAGCCGCGCGGACCGAGGTTCTGGTCGGCGTCAATCAGGTGATCATGTTGTGTCTTGCGATGGTTGTTCTGACCGCCTTTATCGGAATGCCCGGTCTTGGCGCGAAACTGCTGGCGATGATGGGTAGTTTCAAGCTGGGCCGTTCTTTCGAGATTGGCGTAACCATCGTTCTTCTGGCTGTCACGTTGGATCGGATGTCAAAGGCCTGGGTCGTCAAACAGCCAGTGCACTTCGAACGCGGCACCCCATGGTGGAAGCGCCACCAGATTTCGCTGGTCGCACTGGGTCTGTTTGTTGGGTTCACTCTGCTGTCTCAGGTCTTCCCGATCCTGGCCGAAATTGGCCGCAAGCAGCATCTAAGCCAGGGCAAGGAAATCGACGTGGTTATCAAGTCGTTCCTGGCCATCGACATGATCAAAGGGACAACCGAATGGTTGCGCTGGTTTCTGAACGTCAAGGTTCTGATTCCATTCCGGAATACGCTACTCGCCATTCCAACTCCCGCGTTCATCCTTCTGGTTGTTTCCTTTGCTTATTGGGTTGGTGGCCGAAAGCCCGGCATCTACGCAGCAGTCTTCTTTACGATTGTCGCGTTCTCGGGCTGGTGGGATCGGTCGGTTATTACTTTGTATACCGTGATCTCGGCCGTTGCGCTGGCAACCATGATCGGTATCCCCCTGGGCGTTGTCGCTGCGCGGTCCGCGCGTTGGTCCAAGAGCATTTTGCTGGCTTGCGACACTGCGCAAACCTTCCCCAGCTTCATTTACTTGATCCCTGCGATCATGTTGTTCGGGGTCAATGATGTCGCGGTTGTGTTCTCGATTCTGATCTTCGCCGCCGTCCCGCTGATCCGGTACACTATTATTGGCCTCAGCAACGTGCCGCCGGAAATGACCGAGGCAGCAGATATGTCCGGCTCGACCCGCCGGCAAAAACTTATGTCGGTACAGTTCCCTCTGGCGCTGCCAACTATGGCGGTCGGGTTTAATCAAGCCATCATGTTCGCCTTCTTCATGGTCATTATCGCGGCCTTCATTGGAACGCAGGATCTGGGGCAGGAACTTCAACGAACTCTGGCAGGTACCGAACTGGGCAAGAACTTTGTGCTCGGCATGAATGTCTCGCTGATGGCGCTTACCTTCGACATGGCGATCAGCAGTTGGGCTGATCAGCGCAAAAAGCGGTTGGGGCTCGACTAAGATGGCACAACAACAGAGCGCACGCACCGTTATCCGCTTCGATGACCCCGGATTTGTCCGGATGCGGATGGACGGCCTGCCCGATGCGCAGGTCTGGTGGAAGAATATCAGTTTCGATGAAGAAACCGGACAAGGCAGCTATCTGATGAAGATGGCGCCAGGCACACGTTCGAACCCTCATGTCCATTACGGGCCGGAAGAGTTCTTTGTGCTTGAGGGCGATCTGACCGACCACGACGGGTTTCGATATCGCAGCGGCGATTTTGTCAGCCTTGCTGCCGGGTTCAGCCACTATTCGCGAACCGAGGCGGGATGCCTCTTGGTGGTCACCCATCGCGGTGCAACCGAAGCCATTCAGGAAAACACACTATGAATGTGAAGCCGGCCTTCGAAGTTCCGTTCGAACGCAGCGGAGTTCTGGCCCCCGGCCTTCCGATCCTGCCGCATGGAACGGAACGCCACCCGATCCCCGGAATGGGGTCGCGCGCGGTACCGGTGTCCAAGGGCGATACCATCACGCTGCTGGATCGCGATGGGATGCAACCGGCTGAGATGGTCTTCTTTTCCCCTGACCGAAGCTCCGATGCAGCCATGCTGGGCACACAGGGGCATGGACGGCCCGAAGGTTTGATCGCAACCCTCGCAAATGGATCAGCATCTGGCAAAAAAGTTCTGCGTGCATTGGAAATCGCGGGCTTCGACATCGGAAAAGGCGACGCAATCCGGGCATTCGCTGACGGGTCACGCCCTGGCGACATGGTGCATTTCGTAGCGGAAAGCGATGGTCTTTTGATTGTCGCTGCACCAGGCAAGGCTATGCGCCCCGAGGACAACAACCCTCCTACGGATATCATCTTGTACATCCAGCGCTCAGCGCCCGGATTGGAAAAGCCCGATGTCGGGCCGCCCGATCCGCTGGCCGATCCGCTTAAGGATTTCAATATTCAGCCGGGAAATGCGCACTCATACGAAGTGAAGGCCGGTGAATTCATCCAGATCGTCGATATTCGTGGCCGAGAGTGTTCCGATTTTCAGGCATTCAGCCGCCGCGCACTGGATCAGGGGATCGAGCGTGAAATCGACCCGACAACAACACGCAGCCTGATGGGCAGCTTGTATCCTCAACCCGGGATTTTCTCAAAGTACTGGTCAGTAGATCAAGAGCCTCTGATCGAAATCGTTCAAGATACCTGTGGGCGCCATGACACGTTCGGTCTGGCCTGTACGGCGCGATATTATGAAGACCTTGGCTATCCCGGCCATGTGAATTGTTCGGACAATATCAACAAGGATCTGGACCAATATGGCATCAAGCCGCGCGGTGGCTGGCCAGCGATCAACTTCTTTTTCAACACGATGCTGGATGACACCAACGCCATTGGGATGGACGATCCGTGGTCGCGACCCGGTGACTTCGTCCTGCTGCGCGCCCTGACCGATCTGGTTTGCGTCAGCACCGGCTGTCCCTGCGATATCGACCCGGCAAATGGCTGGAATCCAACAGACATTCAAGTGCGAACCTATAAGGCGACCGAGGATTTCAAGCGGTCCTATGGCTATAGAAAATCTGCGGAGGCGGATGTGGAAGAAACTAAGAAAACAGCATTTCACGACTGCTTTGCACGGCACACCCGTGATTTCGTCGAATACAATGGCTATTGGCTGCCCAACACGATGACCAATCATGGCGCGATTGCCGAATATTGGACTTGCAGGGACAAGGTTGCTGTCATGGACCTCAGCCCGCTGCGCAAATACGAAGTCGTGGGACCTGACGCCGAAGAACTGATGCAGCTTTGCGTGACCCGCAACATGAAAAAGCTGAGCGTTGGTCAGGTCGTTTATACGGCCATGTGCTACGAGCACGGCGGTATGATCGACGATGGCACCGTCTACCGGTTGGGTGAGACGAACTTCCGCTGGATCGGTGGGAATGACACCAGCGGGTTGTGGCTGCAGGAACAGGCGCTCAAACGCAATATGAATGTCTGGGTGCGCAACTCTACGGACCAGTTGCACAACATTGCAGTTCAGGGGCGGCATAGCCGCGACATACTTTCCAAGATATTCTGGACACCGCCTCAGCAACCAACGATCGACGAACTGCCGTGGTTCCGGCTTTCGGTCGCGCGGGTTGGTGATGTGCAGGGGACTTCTGTTGTAATTTCTCGGACCGGCTATTCCGGAGAGCTTGGGTATGAAATCTTCTGCCATCCCAAGGATGCCGTCGAAATCTTTGATCGTGTCTGGGAGGTGGGGCAAGGGTATGGCATTGCGCCTCTGGGCCTGGCCGCATTGGACATGTTGCGGATCGAGGGCGGTCTGATCTTTGCCGGGTCAGAATTCGACGATCAGACCGATCCGTTCGAGGCCGGCATCGGCTTTACTGTGCCGCTGAAATCAAAGACCGACGACTTCATCGGGCGGGCGGCGATAGAGGAGCGCAAGGTCCACCCACACCGCAAACTGGTTGGATTTGAGATCGAAGGGGGTACGGTCCCCTCACCCGGTGACTGCGTGCGCGTTGGGAAAGCGCAGGTCGGAGAGATTACCAGCGCGATGAAATCACCCATCCTCGGCAAGGTCATCGCTTTGGGTCGGATTTCGGTTACCCATGCCATCGTTGGAGCGGACATCGAAATCGGGCAGCTGGACGGCCAACAAAAGCGGTTGAAAGCCAAGATCGTGCCATTCCCGCATTTCGATCCAACAAAGGAACGTGTGAAGGGAATGTACGCAGAAGCGACGGTTCCGAACGCTGCAGAATAGCCACGGTGGTGTGACATTAACTTCTACCCGACCAAGGAATGCTGATGCTCGGACCTCATGCAACTCGAGTGGTGGCTTTCCAGGTCAAATGCCTCTGGGCAGTGATATCGGATTGTTAAGACTGAGCGGTCGGCCACGAACCACTGCAAACCTTATTGCTTGGGTACCAATCAAAATAGTCTTTTGCTTCAGTGAGCTTTCGAACGCGTGGCATTGCGCGCTTCCCGAGTGTGCCACTGAGATTTTGAAACAACAAATTGGATCCGCTGAAATGCCCTGCGGCATCGCCAACAAAGCGTTTCTACCGGATAGCGTAACATGTAGGGGCTAATTCCACTTGTCCCGTCACAGAATTCATCCGCAAATATAATGACGTCCATGCCGCATTCGCGAGCAAGCTTGGTGAGAATGCTAACCCACCGCCAAACGGTCCTGCATCCTGTCCGAGGCCATCGCGGACAGAGCGACCATTGTTGCGGCTGTTCCCAGAACCATTGCCAAACCACCGATCTGGTAAGTGAGGCCAGACAGCACTGTGCCCAGCAATCGGCCGGCCGCGTTGGCCATGTAATAGAAACCGACATCCATCGTGACCCGCTCGGCCTGAGAAAAGGACAGGATCAGATAGGAGTGCAGCGAGGAGTTCACGGCAAAGATCACTCCAAAGATCAGCAAGCCGATCACCAGCGTAATGGTCAGCCAAGTGGCGGGCCCCGAGGACAAAGCCACAGCGACGGTCAGGGCGGCAGGCACGCAGAACAGGGTTACGGCCCAATCGCGTGCGGCGCGGATTAATTGGGGCTCGGACCGGTCAGAGGCGCGCAGGATCTTTGGGGCGCTGGCCTGAACTGCGCCGTATAGGATGATCCAGGCCGCCATGAATGTCCCGATCATGAAAAAGGCCGCTCGGTTCCCGGTTTCGGACCCGTCGGACAATACCGCATAGAAATATATCGGAATCCCGACCACAAACCACACATCGCGCGCGCCAAACAGAAACATGCGGGACAGGCACAGCCAGTTGATATTGGGGGATTTCGAAAAAACCTCAGAGAATTTTGCGCCTTTACGCCCTTTGGGCAGGCCCGGCGGCATGAACAAAATCACCGAAATCAAGATGACGCCCAGAACGCTGGCCATGGCCAGGACAGCCCAGTTAAAGCCAAACGTTGCCAACAGACCTGCGCCCAGCAAAAAGCCCAACCCCTTTACGGCATTCTTGGACCCCGTCAGAAGGGCCACCCAACGAAACAGGCCACCATCCTCGGTCGGAGCCAGCAGTTTCACAGCGGATTTCGATGACATCTTGGCCAGATCCTTGGCCACGCCGCTGGCACCCTGAACGATCATGACAAAGGCCACTTTGGCAGGAATTGCCCAATTAGGGTCTAGTTGAGTCAGCAACAGCAGCGCCCCCACCTGCAGGCCAAGCCCCGCATAAAGTGTCGAGGTCAACCCAAACCGAGCCGCTAGCCAGCCCGCCGCCAGATTGGTGCCGATGCCGGCGATTTCATACAGTACAAACAGATAAGCCAGCTGGACCGGAGAGAAGCCCATCGTATGAAAATGCAGCAGCACCAGCATACGGAGGGCGCCGTCGGTCAGCATGAATGCCCAATAGGCCGCCGTGACCGCGATATAGGCGGACAACCCTTCGGGCTTCTGGGTCACAGGGCTGCTCCGACCATCAGGGCGACGTCGACCAGACGGTGCGCGTATCCCATCTCATTGTCATACCAGGCGTAGATCTTCACCTGTGTGCCATTCACCACCATGGTCGACGGGGCATCGATGATCGAGGAGCGCGGGTCATTGGTATAGTCTGTCGAGACCAGAGGGCGGGTCTCATAACCCAGAATACCCTTCAAATCTCCATCGGCGGCTTCTTTGAAAAACGCGTTGACCTCTTCGACGGTTGTTTCCCGCTCCACTTCGAACACGCAATCGGTCAGCGAGGCATTCAGCAGCGGCACCCGGACCGCGTGGCCGTTCAACCGGCCTGTCAGCTCGGGGTAGATCAAGGTGATTGCCGTGGCCGAGCCGGTGGTGGTTGGGATCAGCGAATTCAGGGCCGAGCGCGCGCGGCGCAGGTCTTTGGCGGGTCGGTCCACGATGGTCTGCGTATTCGTCACATCATGGATCGTGGTCATCGACCCGTGCCGAATGCCCAGATTTTCGTGGATCACCTTGACCACCGGCGCCAGGCAGTTGGTGGTGCAGGACGCAGCCGTCACGATGTGATGCGCGCTCGGATCATATGTGCCTTCGTTCACGCCCATCACGATATTGGCGGTCGGGCCATCCTTGACCGGTGCCGAGACGACAACCTTCCTGACGCCTGCATCAAAATATGGCGCCAGCTTGGTCTCGGTTTTGAAGGCGCCGGTGCAGTCAATCACCACGTCGACCCCGTCCAGTCGCAGCGCGTTCAGGTCGCGGGTACCGACAAACGGCAAGCGCATACCCTCTATGGTGACGCTGTCTTTGTCATAGTCAAAATCTGCTTCCCAGCGGCCATGAACCGTGTCGAATTCCAGCAAATGCGCGTGCATTTCTGGATCACCGATCCCGTCATTGATCCAGGCAATCTTTGCGCCTTTCTCCAATAGTGGTTTCAGGGCCAGCTTGCCCATCCGGCCAAGGCCATTCACGGCGTAGGTTGTCATGTCATGTCCTCGTCAGATGTTCTGGCAATATCGTCGACAGCAGATTGCAACGCGATCCGGTCGAGGCTTTCGACCGGCAGCGAGGTAAAGGCCTCGATCCTGCGCCTGAGCGAACCATAGGCGTTCTGGAAGGCCAGGCTTTTTTCAGCCTTCGTGCCGGTTGCCTTGACCGGGTCGACCACCCCCCAATGTCCGCTGATCGGCTGCCCATCCCAGGCCGGGCAATCTTTGTTCGCGGCCTGATTGCAGACGGTAAAGACGAAATCCATCTCGGGCGCGTCGGGGGCGGCAAATTCTGACATATGTTTCGAGCGCAGGGTGGATACATCATGCCCTTTGTCCTTAAGGACCTGCACCGCTATAGGGTTGAGCCCGGATGAAGGCTGCGTTCCAGCAGAATATGCGTTGAAACGCTCGCCCGCCAGCGCGCGAAGGATAGATTCAGCAAATATCGAACGGGCGGAATTGCCAACGCACAGGAAAAGAACGTTATATTTTCGGTCCGCTGATCTGTCGCTTTCCCAGCCTGACGGGATACAGATTTCGGGGCGTCCGCGGCAGCAATCGTTCAGTAGGTAATCCAGCATCTGCTGCACATTCTGCATCTCGATCGAGTAGAGCAAAGAGGTACCAGACCGATTCTGCCGGACCAGCCTCGCCTGTCGCAACGCGTTCAGATAGTTCGATAATGTGTTGGGCTTGATCCCCAGCCCCAAGGCAAGCTCTCCGGCCGGGACAGCGTCAGGAAAGCGTCGCATCAACATGCGAAACACTGAAAGCCGTTGCGGGTGACCCAAAGTCGCCAGTTGTTCTGTTGCTATAATTTCCATATTTCGTGAAATATAGAAATATATAACTGCAGTCAACCCGGTTCCTATTTCCAGTGCGCGCCGGACCCTCAATGAACGGTGATAACAAAATGCGGAAACAGGTGCTTCTGAGGTCATGAAACCCGGGGTTTCACCGCTTGCAAGCACCCGCACGAGGGTTTAAACGAGCCTCGCTTGCCTCAATAGCTCAGCTGGTAGAGCAGGTCCTTCGTAAGTAGCGGGTCGATCCGCGATTGACGTTTAGGACCAGTGAGTTAGAGAAGGCGCACAGTAATTAGTAGGGCCATAGTAGGGTCCAGGAAGCCCCATTAGCTCAGCTGGTAGAGCAGGTCCTTCGTAAGGACAAGGTCGGCGGTTCGAGTCCGTCATGGGGCACCACTCTTTCCAACATCACCATCAAATTAAGCACTGGAATCAACGCCTTCGGCAAGTCCGCAAGGTGACGATTGCGCTTTCGATTTTCAGGCATCCGGGCTAGGCTGCGCTCAGGATTGGCAAACAGAGCCGATCTCGGGGCGTAGTAACCTCACCGCAAGCGGTCGGTGTCGACCGTAATGACACCTCCTCGAACCCTATGGTCGGGGAGGCACTGGCGTATGTCCAGGGCTCCGGCCTAAAGGCCAGCGCGGTCGTCTTGCGGCGGCTTACTAACTCCCCGGCTGCCAGAGGTAACTCTGGTAGCCGATTTCGTTAGTAGAGGAGCCGTTATGAGCAACGTTGATTTGAAGAAACAGGGAACAACCATCGTTGGTGCATTTGTGCGTTCCCAGGTATTGATTTTGGAACTTATCGCCTTTGGTTTTGCCCTGTATCTGCTCCAGCAGAGCAACGTGACCACCCAAATCTTGGTGGCAATGCTGCTATTCTGCGTGTTCGCCTTTACTCTGATCACTGGCAAAGGTGTTCCGCATTTCCGCCATCGCGGCAAAGCCTTGCTGTTTTTGATCGTCGCCGGGTACTTCTCTTTGCAAGGAGCGGTCATGTTCGATGAGCAACGTGAGGTCCGTTGGGCCGAGCTTCGCGAAAGCGACCCTGCCGCGTATCTGGATGAATTGCACGATGTGGATGCGGATAGGTGGTTTGCCGAACTGAGCGAGTTGGACCCGGAAGCCCATGCAGTGGAAGCCGCAAGGCGCACCACGCAAGCCCAAGCAGAACGCCTTGCCGAATGCTCCGACGAAAAGACCGCGCTGGCCTATGTCATGATCCAAGAAGATGTACGTCGGTCATTGCGTGCGCCATCGACGGCGGAGTTTCCGGGCCGTTTCGATGCTGGCACGCGGAACATCGGAAACTGCATTTATCAGGTTGTCGGCCATTTCGATGCCCAAAATGGTTTCGGCGCGATGATACGCGGCACATTCACAGGAACGACAGAGTATTTCCCGGAGCGCGGTAACTGGCGCACGCTGAGCTTGGATGTGCAAGGCTAAGCCCAAAAGGCACTGCCACACGTCCGCAGACGTCCGCCTAGGCCCTGTGTTTTGCAAGGTGCTCATACACCTAACATTCGCCCAACAAAGGCCCAGCGCAGCGCTAAAGTGCCAACGCCTGTTTGGCACAGATGTAACTTGTAACTGTAACTTAGGTCGAAAAACTACAAACAAAACAAGGGGGTGGAATATTACCGGGTAGCAATGGCCAAAAGGTTGGCGGTTTGGGCACGGGTAACAAGTAACGCCACCCGCGCCATTGGCATTAAAACGGTGTCTCTACCGGTGTGCTCCTGGTATCGAGCACAACTCCGATTCCCTGTCTCTGAACGGCGAATATCTCCTGTTCCCGTTCCACATCGCTGCCCCGAGCAAACCCCTTTCTGGGCCGCTTGTCGCCACCAGCAAGATCGTGCAGGCGGTAAGTTCGATACTCCCAGCCAAGATCCATCATGGCAGCCTTGATGCGGCGGGAATTTACAGCAGACATGCGGAGTGCATCCAAATTCAGCAGCAACTTGACGCTGTCCATGGAGACTTTTCCGGTGCGTTCGGCAAAGTTGTCGGTCAGGACTTCAGCGAAATTATCTTCGATCATACGGAAGCCCTGCATGCGCTTTGCCTCGTCGTGCAGATGTTTGGACAAAACGATAGACCCACCGTTGCATTCCCGTTCGACTGCCTCCGCCCAGAGCTGATCCAGATCGGCAGACAGGCCTTTCAGGTCGATTTCACCAACAGCTACCGGCCACACTCTGCGATTGCCGGTCAAGTCGCTCAGATAGGTGCCTTCATTGGTCGTCCCGAGGATGACGCAGTGCCGTTTGTAGGTCAGTACGGTGCGGCCATAGGCAGGACGGAATAGATCGATGGCGGTGCTAAGGAACTTCTTAAGGCTCTGGCTGGCCGTTTTGTTTAGGCCGTCCAGTTCCTGACATTCGACGATCCAAGCACGGGACAACAGTTCCGCTTTGGATTTGTCGTCGCTTTTCAGATCAAGGCTACCACAGAACCATTCATCTCTGACTGCCAGCTTTGCTGCCAGCCGCGATTTTCCTGCGCCCTGCGCACCTTCCAAAACGAGCATCGTGTCGAATTTGACGCCCGGTTGTTTAATACGACGCACGGCGGCGACAAGAAACTTACTACCAAACTCTCCGATCAACTCAGTATCGTCGGCACCGCAATATGTGGCCAACCATCGGTCGATACGTGGAACACCATCCCATGTCAGGCTGTCGAGATAGTCGATCACCGGGTGGTAGGTGTTCTCGTGTGCAACGGCAGTCAGCTCGCGTTTGATTACATCGGGGCTAGCGCTGAACCGAAGCTCGCGGCTGAACACGCTCCACAAGATGTCACCAATCTCGTTCAGATCGCGCTCATCAAGTCGATATCCAGACACCTCGTTCGTTTGGGTGAACAAGTTGCGCTGTGCGTAAATGCCCAACAGAGAGAAGGCATAGCGGATGTTTTCGGGAAGGCGTGGAATCGGCTTTCCGTCATCGTCCACAATGGGCCAGCCGCCTTGTTGCATTTCCAGCAGTGCGTAGGCGCGTTCGATCTGCCGACGCCCGTATTTCAGCGGGCTGGGGTTCTCGAGCACATGGGCGCTAATGCCGATTTCAGGGTCTGTGATTATGGACAGCACATGACCGGGGTCCATACCTTTCCCGAGCATCCAAAGCGTCGAGGCGAAAACCAATTCCGAGCGAGATCCATAGGTCTTGTCTGGTGGGTTCTCGCCAAACATGATCACTTTTACCCATTTCTCATCGAGAGGGATGATTGTGGTCAGGTCTTCGGGCAACGGTATTGCTTCGAACTCAAGCGCGGTTGTCGAACCTTTGGTTGGCAAGTTCGCCTCAGGTGTCGCCCGGCGCATCTTGAAATCATCCACTGAATACGAAACCGGCGGTGAGTTCAGGTTTCCTGGATACAGTGGATGTGCCAGTTTGGGTTCGCGCCCATCGGCGCGTTTCTTATCGTTGAGCCAATTCATCGTCCACGGCACACGCAACAGGCGGCTTGCATCATGCGTGCCTAGACCACCTTGCATAGCAGACAGGAGCGCATGGTTCAGTTCTTCTGCCTCTTCTACACTGATTGGCTCTTTGAGCCGCCACACTGCTTGGAAACCACCTCCGGTGAACCAAATAGCTGTCGGATGTGGCACGCCCTTGGGGCGCGTGTCTTCCTCAAACAGCAAGTCAATGATGCGCTCTTCTTGCTGCCGTTCGTTTCCGGGATAGTCTTTGCTGTCGAGATCGACATGCAGGAAGCGGACAGCGCTCAGATTGGTCTTGTTCCGCTTTCCTTCGAGGAATTCGGCATTGGGCACGAAATAGATGTTCCGCTGGTAGGTATCGTTGTTGTTGCCTCCGACAAAACGAACAGCCGCTGCTGCCTCATTAGCAGGGTAAAGCTTGTGCTTTGGGTTGGCATTTCCTTGGCTGCTCATCTGTTCCAGATGGAGAGGTGCGCCAGAGCAAAGCCACAGAAGATTCTCGATGGCTTTTTTGGGGTCGGGAAGTCGCTTAATGGGCATTTGCACCTCCCTGCGGTTCGCATGTCAAATCAGCCAGCCAGCTTTCAACATCTGCGCGGCGATACAAAATCTTGCCCGTGCGGCTACCGGACTTGGAGCGGAGAAAGCGCGGACCGTAACCAAGATGGCGACCCTTCTCGAAGTAACTTGCGCTGAAACCGGTGATCGCCGGCAGCTCTTTTGTGGTTAAGAATTCTGATTGCGCGGACATGGTGTCCTCCTTTGTCATTTGTTGATGACGAGGACACTGCCAGCGATATGGTGGCCTAAGTTGCGAAAGAAAAGCCAATTATTTCGCAACATTGGGGATTCGACTAGTGCGTGGTTTTTACGCCGTTTCCGCGAAGCTCTTTGCGAATAATATCAAGGCTCTGAGCCTCTAATGTTTCTGCGACATCATCATGCTCGACGGCCATGTATACGAAGTACTCTCGGAAATTGACCCCGTGGCCTTTGTCCTGCTTTCGATAATAATCCCCACTGAATTTCCCGCGCAGACGGTCATAAATCGATTTTCTGACTTGCTCATTGGAAGGATCAAAGAATTTGTCGGTCGCCTCTTTGGCGAGTGCTAGGTCTGGGCGGACTTTGGGAAGTGCTGGCGGCGTATCGTCTTTGCGATGCTTCATGTAATGCAGGAATCTTCTTCCTTTGTCGCGATGATGTTCGCTGGCCATGTGCCGTAATGCGGGCAAATCGGCGTCCTGCTTCACGGTTGCCAACTTAGAGTTTTCCCCGGTCAATGCGCGGACGGCAATGCTTAGACGGGTTTCTGGGGTATCCTGACCAAATGGGTGGGCCTCGATAATGGATAGAAGCAGTTTTTCCAGATAAGTACGCCCAAACAAAGTGCCAACTGCATAATCTTCGTATTTGTCTTCGGTTTGTTCGGTACTTTCGTCGGACATCGTATTACTTTCACCCAATCTATGAACTGTTGAAAAAGTTCTTGAAATCTCCCGCGCGCCCGCGCGAAGGCGCAACCAGATGATCGCCCGTTAAACACATGAATTTCGTCTTTTCTATGTTCAGGGACGCTCGCGGATTCCGTCGGAGCGGGATCGCCGAACCCGCCTGTTGCACTGAGGGCCGTCGATGGGGCGGGGTCACCCGAGGTCAGTCGCGTGGCTCTTTCAGTTCCAGGATGCGTTTGGCCACCAGTTCGACTGGCTCCCGCAGACGCTCGGCGTTCACCACGATATATCCACCGGTCACATCTCCATTGGTCCGGTGATTGAGCAAGCGCTTAAGCGCATAGTAGGGCACGTCGAGGCTTTCAGCGATGGTGATGAATGTGCGTCGCAGGTCGTGCAGGGTGAAGCTGACGCCAGACCCTGCGGTGACACGCTGGAGGAACTTCTTGGTTTCGACAAGATGACCGGTCTTACCCGGCCCGGGGAACACCCACGGGGAGCCTTTGTTCAATTCACGCCGTTGGGCCAACAGGTCCACCAGAAACTCCGACAAAGGTAGGGTCAACGGGTCGCCGTTCTTGGTCGTCGGCAGGTGAAGCGTCTTGGCAGACAGGTCCACGTTCTCCCAGCGCAACTTCAACACCTCGCTGCGGCGCATTCCTGTGAACAGGGTCGTTAGCAGGAAGTCCCGCGAGTAGTCCGGTTCGGCCATAACGGCTTTCCACCAAGCGGGCAAATCGGCCGAAGTTACGACAGTCTGACGGCGATGATCCTTAAACCATGCCCGCGCCTGTGTCAGGATTTGCACCGGATTAGGTGGATATTCGTCCTGCGTTGCAGACGTGAAATTGAAGAGCGAGCGAAAGTGCCGCATGACGTTGTTGGCGGTGGTTTTCCCATGCTTCTTGCCGATATCCTGATGTTTTTTAAGCACCATCTGACGGGTAATTTCCTTCATCTCCAGTTTGCGCCACGCTTTCAGATACAACTGTACTGTCCGTCGGTAGTGTTCGACTGTGCTGGGTGACAAGGTGTTGCGTGTCTCAAAGAACCGTTCCATTGCCATTTCCACCGTGACACGTTCCTGTTTTTCCTTGCGTTTCTCGGCATTAGGATCACGCCCTTCGGCCATCTCGCCCAGAATGACCAACGCTTTCTTGCGCGCGATCTCGGGTGCGAACACATCCGCGCGGCCTATCGTGACTCGGCGTGTGCGTCGGTTCACCTGTCCTTCGGCAAAGAACACCTTGGAATTGGCACCGACCCGCAAGCCGAAACCCGAGAGCAGTGTGTCGCGGTAGAAAACTTGACCGCTCGTGGGATACGAAATTTCATCGACCGCGCGGCGCGTAAGACGTAGATTTGGCATTGTGACCCTCCTTCTGGCCACAAATCACTATAGGCATATCCAGAGAAAAAGCTCGACTTTTCATCAAGTTATGATAGCCGGAGCGGCATATTCCCTCACAATGAAACTATGTGCAATCTCAGCGTAGTAAACGGTCTCTCCAACTGATCGACTTTGACCAATGAGGAAGTCAGATAAGGCTCAGTACGAAACTTAAACGTTGTCTAAGCAACTAATGGGATTCCCTCATTCAAACTGAGCGGATACAATGTGGCAAAAAAGAGCAACCCCGAAAGAACACTATGAATATTCAAGCTCACGAGCAGCTAAAAAGCCATATTTGGGAAATTGCAAACAGACTGCGCGGCCCGTACCGCCCCCCTCAGTACCGTTTAGTTATGCTGCCGATTGTAGTTTTACGGCGGCTGGATTGCGTGCTGGAACAAACGAAGGGCGCTGTTCTGGCAGAATACGACAGACTCACCGCCCAGAACATGCCCGAAAGCGCTATGGATCGGCTTCTTGGGCGCGCCGCAGACCCAACCAGAAAACACGCGTTGTACAATACCAGCCCGTTCACTTTTGCTAGGTTGCTGGCGGACCCTGAAAACATTGCGCCAAACCTTGTTTCCTACATTAACGGGTTTTCACCCACAGCACGCAGTATCTTCGAGCGCTTTAAATTCAATGATCAGATCGAGAAGCTAGATGCCAGTAACCGCCTGTACACCATCGTAAGGGCGATGGCGGGCGTGGACCTTCATCCCGACCAGATCGACAACCTTCAAATGGGGTATCTGTTCGAACATCTGGTGATGCGTTTCAACGAACAAGCGAATGAGGAAGCAGGCGATCATTTCACGCCCCGCGAAGTTATACGTCTAATGGCCAACCTTGTTTATACTGGCGAACAGGATGTCTACACACCCGGGATTTTCCGAAAAATCTTTGACCCCGCCTGCGGCACCGGCGGTATGTTGTCAGAGTCGGAAAACTTCATCATGGGTCAAAACGAGCGCGCCGAGCTGGCCTTGTATGGGCAGGAGTATAATGATGAATCCTGGGCCATCTGTTGTTCGGATATGCTCATCAAGGATGAGGAAACCAGCAACATCGTACTGGGCGATACGCTGGGAGACGGTAAAACAGGTGACGGGTTTGAAGGGGAGCAGTTCCACTACATGCTCGCCAACCCACCCTTTGGGGTCGAGTGGAAGGATCAGAGGGCCGTTGTAGAGGCAGAGCACCGTTTGCATGGGTTCTCTGGCCGCTTCGGCGCTGGACTACCGGCAATCAACGACGGTTCGCTCCTGTTCCTTCAGCACATGATTTCCAAAATGAATCCTTCGCCCGAGGATGGCGGTGAAGGGTCTAAGATCGCGGTTGTGTTCAACGGTTCCCCGCTCTTTTCCGGAGATGCCGGGTCTGGTCCATCAAACATCCGGCGGTGGATAATCGAAAACGACTGGCTTGATGCCATCGTCGCTCTGCCGGATCAGCTCTTCTACAACACCGGCATTTTCACCTACGTATGGCTTGTCACCAACCGCAAAGCGCCCGAGCGGCGCGGGCAGGTGCAGTTGATCGACGGCACGCGCTTCTTTCAGAAGATGAAGAAGAGCCTCAACAACAAGCGTAACGAAATCACCGAGAAACAAATCCGCGACCTTACCCGCATCTATGGCAACTACCGGAACGGCGAAACGGCCGAGGTGATGCTCAATGGCAAACCTGAACAACGGGTAGTCTCGCGCATCTTCAAGAATCAGGACTTCGGCTTTCTCAAGATCACCGTTGAACGCCCGCTGCGGATGAATTTTGAAGCGTCCGCCGAACGGATGGCAAAGCTGGCGGACCAAACCGCTTTTGCCAATCTGGCCACCTCCAAGAAGCGTAAAGATGAGGCTGCCGCGGCGAAAGAGATAGAGGAGGGCCGCAAGCTGCAAGAAGCCATCCGCGCGGCCTTGTCCACGCTGACGGGCAACGGGCGGTACATGGATCGTACGGAATTTGAGGCTGATGTGATGGCAGCAGCAAAAACGGCGGAAATCAAGATTGCGGCCCCGATTAAAAAAGCCATCTTTGTAGCATTGGGTGAACGGGATCAGGACGCCGCGATTTGCCGCGACAACAAGGGCAACCCAGAGCCTGACCCTGACTTGCGCGATACCGAGAATATCCCGCTACCTGATTGGGCCGAGCTGCCCTTGCCGATGCGCTTTGGCCCAAACAAGCCAAACGACGATCTGGTGGCGCAATACATGCCTTATATCGGGGAGTATTTTTCAGCCGAGGTTTTGGTGCATGTCCCCGATGCTTGGGTCGATTTTGAAAAAACCAAGCTGGGATATGAGATCCCCTTTAACCGGCATTTCTATGTCTACCAGCCACCACGTCCGCTGGAGGAGATAGAAAGCGATATCTCCGAGTTAGAGAAGGAGATTGCCGGGTTGCTTGAGGGGCTGATGCAGTGACGGATGTGCTCTCAAACATAGAAGCGGCATATGGTGACCTACCAGCCGATTGGAAGCTGGAGCGCCTGAAGTTCTACGCTGACGTTCGAAACAGCAACGTCGACAAAACAGTATCTGAAGACGAGGAACCTGTCCGCCTCTGCAACTATACCGACGTCTATTACAACGACCGCATAACGTCCGACCTCGACTTTATGAAAGGGTCCGCAACGGATGCTGAGATTGCACGCTTCCAGCTGAAGCAAGGTCAAGTGATCATAACCAAAGACAGCGAGAGCTGGGACGACATTGGTGTGCCCGCCTATGTTACCGAGGACATGCCTAACGTTCTTTGCGGATATCACTTGTCGGTATTGGACGCAGTCCAGGAATTGGATGGCAAATATCTTGCTTGGTTGTGCCGGTCTGAACCGTTGAACGATCAGTTTAAGTTGGGTGCAAATGGCGTCACTCGTTACGGCTTGGGCCAATACCCAATGAAGAATGCGATAGCATCCATACCACCGCTAGAAACCCAACAGCGGATATCGCGGTTCCTGGATGAAAAGACGGCCCGGATTGATGGGCTGATCAAGAAGAAGCGTACGTTGCTGGAGCGTTTGACGGAAATGCGTCAAGCCCTCATCACCCGCGCGGTCACCAAGGGTTTGAGCCCCGAGGCCCCAATGAAGCCCTCCAATATCCACTGGCTCGGCGACATCCCGGCGCATTGGGATGTTTTGCCGCTGAAACGACTGAGGGAGTATATTACGAGTGGTTCGCGTGGTTGGGCCGCGTACTACTCAGACGAGGGAGACATCTTTTTAAGGATGACCAATGTCACGAGCGATGGGATTGAAATAGATGCAACAGATTTAAGAAGAGTTGACATTGGCGACGCTAAAGAGGGTACACGGACCGCCGTTGAGCTAGGCGATATTCTCATAACAATCACCGCTGAATTGGGCGCAGTTGCTGTTGTCAGGGCGCCTCTAGTAGGTGCATACATAAATCAGCACTTGGCATTAATGCGGGTTGATCGAAGGAAAGCTGACCCGGACTACCTTGCAAATTACCTTACCACTGATGTTTCGCAAACTCAGTTTGTTGCGAACGGCTATGGAGGAACAAAACAAGGACTCGGCTTCGAACAAATCGATGGGCTTCACGCAGTTTGCCCGCCGCTTAGAGAGCAGCAAGAAATCTCTATGTTTTGTGCTGACGCCAGACGCATCTCGAATGATCTGGTGCGCCCCATTGAACAGTCTTTAGTTCGGCTGCAGGAATACCGCGCCGGCCTCATAACCTCTGCAGTCACTGGCAAGATTGAGGGACTGCAATGACGACACTTGCAGCCGGGACCTACTTCGAGCACCTCAAGGCCTATGTGAACAGTGAATACGTCATGCATGATGGCTCTGATGGCAAAGTGGTACTAACCGAGAAGTATTTTCGTCCAGAGGAAATGAAGCCTCAGCTACGTGAGATTGAATTGCTGTTGCCCGGTGCAGGCATGGCCTTCAAACTCGACCACGATGACTTTGAGGCCTCCAAGAAAAAGAACAAGCCACCGCTGTTCCACTTTCTGGACGATACGGCAAAGCCTTGGTCCAAGCGATGTGACTTCGTGATTTTCTACGTGAACGGTCGCGCCTTCCACGCCGATTGCATTGAGTTCAAATCCAAGAGCCTGACAGCTGAAAAGATCGTGCCACAACTGAAGGCAGGCGCGAGCTGGGTTCATGCTTTGAAACGTACGATTGAGCAATACACACATGAACAGCGTCGTATTCGTTTGCGAAAGTTTGTGTTTGCCGAAAACACCAACCCAGATCCGTATATTGACGGCAACAGACAACTTATGGCTGATCCGTCTATTCGGTACTATCATTTTGATGAAGTGAACGGTCAGGCCTTGGCCGATTTGCACAATACGTCTGTGCAGGAGATTTGAGTTATGTCTGGGCATACCGAACGCGATTATGAAGATGCGATTGAAACGGGGCTTGTCGGGGCTGGCGGGTATGAGAAACGGGACAAGTCGACTTATGACGAAACCCGCGCCCTGTTTCCCGATGACCTGATCGGATTTCTAAAAGACAGCCAGCCCAGCCGTTGGGAAGCTCTGCAATCGCTGCTTGGGGACAAAGTCGAAGCGACGGTGCTGGATGCGCTGGGCAAGGAACTGGACCTTAAAGGCACGCTGCACGTTCTGCGCCACGGCTTCAAATGCTACGGCAAGACCTTCCGGCTCGCCTATTTTCGCCCGAACTCCAGCATGAATCCCGAGGCCGCCGCGCTCTATGCCAAGAACCGGCTGACGATCATTCGGCAGGTTGAATACACCTCTGTAGTTAAGAAAGCTGACGGCACCAATTGGCGACGCAAGCCGGATGTGGTGCTTGCCGTTAACGGCCTGCCAGTGGTTACGGCAGAGCTTAAAAACCAGCTCACCGGTCAACGTGCGGCAGATGCGATCAAGCAGTACCAGGAAGACCGGGATGAGCGCGATCTTCTGTTTGCGTTCAAGAAGCGCGCTTTGGTGCATTTCGCCGTAGACCCGGATGAGGTGTGGATGACCACCCGGTTGAAGGGGAAAGAGACGTTCTTTTTACCGTTCAACCGTGGGAACGAGAACGGGTCGGGTAACCCACCGGTCGAAGGAGACTGGAAAACCCATTACCTTTGGGACGAAGTCTTACAGGCTGATAGTCTCCTCGATATTCTGCAACGCTTCATGCATCTGGAAGTGAAGGAAAAGCAGGTCAAAACTGACAAAGGTGTTCGGACGATCCGCAAGGAAACGATGATTTTCCCCCGCTACCATCAGTTGGATGCCGTTCGGAAACTTGTCGGGCATGCGCATGAAAACGGTTCTGGGCGGAACTATCTTATCCAGCACTCGGCTGGATCTGGTAAATCAAACTCTATCGCGTGGCTGGCGCACCGTCTGGCGAATCTGCACGACGCAAATGATGAGAAGGTGTTTCATTCGGTTGTAGTCGTCACCGACCGGCGTGTTCTTGACCAGCAGTTGCAGAACACGATTTACCAGTTCGAGCATAAAACTGGTGTTGTCGAGAAAATCGACGAGAACACACAGCAACTTGCCCGTGCATTATCGCATGGTACGCCTATCGTTATTACCACGATTCAGAAATTCCCCTTCATTTCTCAGGCCCTCTCTACACTTGAGGGCAAAGGGGCGGGCGTGAAAATTGACACAGCCGGTAAGCGCTTTGCCGTGATTGTCGATGAAGCACACTCCTCCCAGAGCGGGGAAACGGCGACCGAGCTCAAAGGTATGCTGAATAAGGACGGGATCGAGTCCGCCATTGCTGCCCAGTTATCCGCGGAAGAGGATGACGAGCTTTCAGATGACGCTAAGGCCGTCATACTGAGGGACTCCTTGAAACGAGCGCGCCAGCCAAACCTCAGCTTCTTTGCATTCACTGCGACACCAAAGTTCAAAACAAAGACATTGTTTGACGAGCCGGGTCCGTCGGGAACTGCACCGTTCCACGAGTACACTATGAGGCAAGCCATCGAAGAGGGTTTCATCATGGACGTGCTTCAGAACTACACGACCTATAAGCGTTTCTTCGGCTTGATAAAGCAAATCGAAGATGACCCGGAAGTTCCCCGCAAGAAAGCTGCAAAGGAGTTAACAAGGTATCTGGAGCTGCATCCGGTAAACATAGAACAAGTCGTTTCCGTGATTGTTGAGCACTTTCGGTTGTACGTCATGCACGAACTGGGTGGACGCGCCAAAGCCATGGTCGTCACCGGATCAAGGCTTGCCGCTGTAAAGTACAAGCTCGCTTTCGATCAGTACATCAAAGCACATGGATACAGCGGCATCCGCTCGCTGGTTGCATTCTCTGGTACGGTAGAAGATCCAGAAGACCCCGGATCGTCATACACCGAAGTATCCATGAACGACGGGCTATCTGAAAGCGAACTGCCCGAGGCATTTGAACGAGATGATTATCGGGTTTTGCTGGTCGCTGAGAAATATCAGACCGGGTTTGATCAACCGCTGTTGCAAACGATGTACGTCGTAAAACGGCTTGCGGGTGTTCAAGCAGTGCAGACCCTTTCGCGGCTCAATAGGATTGCACCGGGAAAATCTCGAACCTTCGTGCTCGATTTCGCTAACGAAGAAGATGATATCTACAAGGCATTCAAGCCGTATTATGAAAAAACACCGATTGGTGAAAATGCCGACCCTCATCGGCTGAATGAGCTGCAACACAAGCTGCTGGAACCAGCTATTTTTGCCCCTGATGATGTGAATGAGTTTGCTGAGATCTGGTACAGAAGCAAGAGAGAGCACAGCGGGCGAGAACACCGTTTGATGAATGCCGTTTTGGATCGCGTTGTCGAGCGATTCATTGAAGCTGAAGAGGGTGAAAAAGACGAATTTCGAGGCCTCTTGACCGCGTACCGCAATTTGTATGCGTTCCTTTCTCAGATTATTCCATATCAAGATAGCGAGCTTGAAAAGCTATATGCGTTTGTACGCAACCTTTTGGCAAAGCTTCCACCTGCGGGCGATGGCCAAGCCTTCGTACTTGATGACGAGGTGGCGCTGAGGTTTTTTCGCATTCAGCAAATGACGGAAGGCTCAATTGATCTGTCTGATGGAGATGCCGATCCCCTCAAGGGACCAACAGATGTCGGAACCGGGCGTGCCACAGATGAAGGCGTCACCCTGTCGTCACTTGTGGAAAAGCTTAACGAGCGGTTTGGAACTGATTTCACCGGTGCAGATCAACTTTTCTTTGATCAGATTCGTGCGAGTGCTGAAGAAGACGACAAAATCGTGGAGGCGGCTCGGGCGAACAACCTAGACAACTTCACATCATTTTTGGAACGCATGTTGGATGAGTTGTTCATAGACCGCATGGAGGGCAACGAAGACATCTTTTCTCGTGTGATGACCGACAAGGAATTCCGCTCTGCGGCGCATGAGCATCTTGCAAGGGAGATATTCCGACGTGTCAGAGAGACGGAAAGTGTAGGTGAATGAGATGAGTGATATCAAGTTGTTTCGAACCCAAGGGGCAGGTGTTGAAGAACTGTCAGGGTCTGCCGTTGCTTTAGAGAAGTCTCTCCAAACACTGATCGAACAGAACATGGAAGCCTTTCTAGGCGTGCGTTTCCTGGCCTCTGAATTTGTGACCACCAACGGTGGACGAATGGACTCGTTGGGCCTTGATGAAAACGGCTCGCCCGTGATCGTTGAGTATAAACGGTCAAGCAATGAGAATATTATCAATCAAGGACTGTTCTACCTCGATTGGCTCATGGACCATCGAAGAGATTTCGAGTGGATGGTTCTGGAGCGATTTGGGAAGGAAGAAGCGAAATCGGTTGATTGGAGCACGCCCCGACTAGTTTGCATCGCTGGAGATTTTACCAAATTTGACGAACATGCGGTCAATCAAATGAACCGCAACATTGAGTTGGTGAGATATCGGCGCTTTGGCGAGGAGTTCATGATTTTTGAGCTGCTTACATCAACAGTTGGCCGCTCCGCTTCCAATGGTTCATCTCAAGGTGTTGTCAAGGACTTGCAGCAATCGCCAAAAGTACGTCCTCGGCACAAGACTGTTACCGAGTTGTTGGCTGATGCCGATCGTGAGCTGGTCGATCTGTACGAAGCGGCGAAGGCCTATATGCTCGCCTTAGGTGATGAAGTGCAAATTAAGACCCTTGATAACTATGTGGCTTTCAGGCGCCTGAAGAATTTCGCTTGTGTTGAGGTCAAGCCTCAGATTCGTCATGTAAAAATTTTCGTAAAAGTTGATCCTGACAAAGTCGCCCTCGAAGACGGTTTTACTCGTGATGTTAGAAACATCGGCCATTTTGGTACTGGTGACTTAGAAATAATCATCACCTCAATGGATGAACTTGAAAAGGCGAAGCCGCTCATAGATCAAAGCTACAATGGCGCTTGAATACTACCAAAAGTTTGATTTGAGATTCCAACTTGGCTGGACTAGCGTGCGCCGATTGGCGGAATTGTTTGTGTCCAACACGAGCCGCTGTTTTGTCAATTCGGCACTGAGACAAGCCATTGGGATTTTAAGAGAGCTTTCTCGGGCGAATTTGGGTGTCGAAGAAAATGAGTAGCATTGCAGATTTCTATGATTTGGAGGCAGCTAAGATCTCCGCGGATGGGAAGAAAGTCGCCTTGTTCACAAAGCACCCTGGTACACTGGGCGCTTTTCGTGAAGCACGCCTTAGGCAATATCTATCGGAGCATATTGGAGGAGATCTCACCGTTTCTAGTGGCTTTGTTGCTCAACACGACCCAGAAAGTGATGAAATCTACGCCAACTCCTCTCGTCAAATCGATGGGCTTATCTACGACGCAGCCGCAAGCCCGCTGTTAAAGTCCTCGGACTTCGTTGTAGTCGAACCGTCGTCCATAGCAGCGGTTATTGAAGTAAAAAGCAATCTTACACTGAGCAAGCGTCGCAAAATACGCGGAGAAACCAAGACCTCATTCACCGACGAAAAAGGCAAGTTTGTCTGGGATGGCACTTTGGTGGACGCGCTGTCGAATGTGGTGCGATCTATTGAGGTTATGCAGGCTTCAGGTGTGTCGCGTGACAGCTACTTCGCAGGTGTCATCGGCTACGAGGCTTCATCGCTTGGACAGTTTAGAGAGGCCATGGTTAGCGGTCAGTTGCCGGAACAATTGGGGATAAAGGAGCTCGACGACCTACCAACAAACGTTTGCGTATTTGGTGGTAAGTGGTTCGGGTTCTCAGCCTACAAATGGGCAGAAGAATTTGAAGACTCCAGGGAAGGCTCAGACGCCGGTTGGTCATTTTTTCTCGAAAGCGATGCAAGCGCTCTAGGCATGTCTTTGCAGTTCTTTACGGCCGAATTGGACTTCACGACATTGGTCGCCCGGAAGGGCCTACCGCACAGTGTAGGTGGACTTCGCTCGGCCCGAGGTTTTCGTGGCTCTATTTCCAATCACAAGATTCCAATACGTTCTGATCGGCAACACGGTGTTTGACAACCTATGTGAAATGGATCGGTCCTAGAGTAGGTTTGTCTATGTAGTCTTAAGGATTTGATAAAAATAAATAAATTTCTGCCGCAAATTCACTTTTTGGTTTTGGAAGTGAGCCTCGTGAGTATTCTTGTTTAAATATTGACGAGTGTTTCAACGAAGGAATCCAAATTGTTGCAGCACGATTTTACACTAGGACATTTTGGACACTGGAAAGCCCGGCACGCGCTGTATCTCAAAGCCAATCTACTGCCAGCGAGCCTAACACTACAGTGGGTTAATTCCAACTTTCGAACCTCGCTTGCGAATGCCCTCAGACTGCTGGTGGAAAGGGATAATATAGCGCGCCCCAAAAGTTCGTGGGGATCGCAAAATACCAACCGGTTGTCTTAAGTCTCGTTGTGTTTGTGAACGATCAACAAGAATGTGAATCAACTCCCATCTATGCCAACTTCTCGATGCCGAATAACAATTGGTTCACCATCAGCATCCTGATCCAAGGAAAAGTCGGCAAACAACGCGGGAGAATCAGCCGAAAGAGCTTCAAGTAAGAGTGCTGATACTCGCCGCATCTCATAGTCACCCACAATACCGCCTCGCAAGGTTAGAAAGTGGCGCCAGGCTCGGGCATTGGCGGAAACAACGATTGTCGTCTCCGTTGCATTCGGCAAAATGCTTCTCGCGGTGGACCGAAGCCAGCGGCGCTCTTCTCGAGAGATTTCGTTGCCATCTTTATCGACAGAGGCTTCCGCAGCGGCCAATATCTCACGATAAGTCTCTCTCGTCTGCTCCATCATTCGTTCCCAGGCTGCTTGCGAGCCTTGCATGCGGTCCAGACCGACAGGGAAAACAAAGCCCGCTTCGCTCTCGTCGTGATACTGTTGCGATAGCTGGCTATAGGCAAATCCAGGACGATGCCGCACCAGCTGATGTGTAAAAGCACGGCTGACACGGTCGATTAAGAATGTCCAGGAGGCATGCTCTAGCACGCTCTCATGACCTTGTTCGATTAAGTTGGCAAGGTAAGTAGAATTAGGAAATCGCACGCGGTCCGTGTTTTCCGAGAATGAAAGATAGCATGCTCGCCCCGCAGTTTCGACCAAGCATTCGGCCTCAGTTGCCTCTTGGTCTCGGCGCCAACCGAGCTCTCGGTCAGCCAGGAACTGTCGCAAACCCTCCTCGGAGAATGTTGGCTTCGCGAGGCAGTAAAGACGCGGACCGCTCATTGGCCTGCCACAGGTGTCGTTACTTTGGAACCCAGTTCATCGATTGCCTTTTCGAGCGTTTGTAGGCGCTCGTCGAGGCTTTCGAGCAGCTCTTCGCCCTCCAATCTTTCCACTCTCTCGGTCAGCGACGTTACCGTTTTCGCTGCCACAGTCGCACGTTGAAGATCATCAAGGCGATCCGACAATGCATCAAAGCTGTCCGGCAACACGCGGTTCTCTTCCAAAGTTTCGACACGCTCATCTACGGCGTCAAGCGTTTCCTTGTCCACGAAACCGCTTGCGGCCACGAAATAGCTGACTGCGCCCGTAATTGCAGCTGCACCCAATGCGGTCAAAGCAGGCCAAGCTAGCGCATGAAGGTTGTACTTCCTCTCGGCGCTCTGGTATTGCGTTTTTGCTGCTTCAACTTGTTCGCCGAGCTCTTTGGCCCGTGCTGCAACCGCGGCCTCCGCCGAATTGTTCGCACTTTGTTGCGCGCGTAGTTCGAAATCTGCGAAATCGGGTGATAGCCGGTTTAGCACTTCAGCCATACGATTGGGTTTGGAGTCTCCCATTTTGGCCAACGCAGAATAGTCAGGAACAACGGGAGCGTCGAAACCGAAGACCAGCAGAGTCGCCAGGTTGGCGCCGAACTTCAAATCGTATGGGACACGACCCATGTTTATGATCGTGAAAGTTAAATGCCCTTGAAATCCAGGATCAACGTGGCCTGGATTGGTCATCAGGATCGAGTTCTGCGCCATCGAAGCGGGAGGAAAACCGAACGCGCCGATCTTGCCAGACAGGGAAAGCCGTTCCCTCGTCTCTACAACTACGGTACCTCCAACAGCGATTTCGTGACCGGTTTTAAACGGAGGCTTTTCGGGCAGTTTTGATGATTCCCATTGCGTTTCGGGCGGTTGAAAGATTCTACCGATTGAAAGATCCAGCGACGCCGGCTGAACGTCCGAGTCTCGGTTAAGCTCATCGACGCTCACTTTTGGAACGGAAACGTATTGCCCGTTCTCTAAACGCTCAATCTTCAGTTCTCCTGAATTTATTGCTGCAGTCAGGTCAGCATTCGAAAAGATCGTCGCGGACATCGCCTAGTTTCCAGTGGTTTCTCAGACATCAAGGATTCCGTGAACACTCCTTGACCCGATACAAGGATGCAAGCGCATTTTCTCGTATGAGCAACTAGAGCACCGAAGAAGTATCTAGTGTGGAACTGTATGGATGAGATCAATCAGTATACCGTTTCTCCAAGGTAATTCTGATAGCAAAGCACATGGATCGTTCGTCAAGCCATGGCATCTGACAAAACTATCTAGATTAACAAAGGGCCGCAAATTCTGCTTGCGGTATCAAGGCAAAACGCTGGCGGAACACAACACATAGTGGACCTTATGAGGGCGCGGCATGAAGCTGCAAAACTAAAATGTCACCTATGAGCAATTCAGGAATGTCACTCTGCCCTCAAAATTCAATGAGGGTGAGCGGATAGCATTCTATAGCGACTAACACACGGTTTTCCGCATTCCAAAACCCAATGAACATATGACTGGGATGACGTAATTTGGGCGCGCCCTCGCTGAACTGAGCATGGCCGAAGGAAATGCTTGGCGGTCACATTGGTCTGAACAGTGATGCATCACCGCCTACCGATTTTGTCCCCGCGTGCCTTTTGCTTAGTAACCAGCCGCAGAGGTAGAACATTCACATGAGGAGTTTGATAGCCCCTCTTCACTGAAAACTGAAAAGGAACGTAAAATGGCAAAAGGTCAAGGTAACGCTGGTGGCTGGCCGTCAACAACTGGGAAACCTTCTGGTGGCGGTCGCTCAGACAACGGTTCTGGCGGCAGCAAAGGCAAGTGAGCCAACTGTGACTAAGGCGTAACGATTTGTTGGTTTTCCGGAGGGGTGGAACAAGTTGGTATCACCCCTCTTTCAAAATCGCGGAAGTCATGGACTAAGTCTTCATACTTGAAATCAGCCTGATCTGCGACGTTCTCCCAATATTTCCAATCCTTCCTCATCCTGATCGACAAGCAACAAAAAACTGCAATCAAAAACAGACTGGATCGAATATACCTGTTTGCAGCAGTCATGTGGTCCTCATCGAGTGATGCAAACCTTGGGTTTTCGCTGTGATCAACCAAGCTAATGTACTGGGTAAAGGTATCTATAAAGGGTGTTGTGTCTCGCTCGGTAAACGTCTTAATGCGATCTATAGGCGTTGCCGCCCACATCGCTGATTTATCGGGCCACTGACTATTGGGTAGAAGATAGTATTCAACGAAGACGGTTTTAGCCTGTGACGGTTTCTCCTGAATAGCCACATTGCTGCACATTCTATTGTTCTGGGTTACCCGTTGCAGGATGTACCCAAGCGTTAGGAACTCCAGGGGATGAAGTGTCGGAAATGGATTGAGTTTCCATGTTTCAAAAGCCGCAGGAGAACTAAAAGCCTGGAATGTGCGAGAGTTCAATATACTAATAGGCCCCCCAATACTCAGATCCCAATTCGTTTCTTGGTCATAATAGAGTTTTTTTCGCAGAACCCATGAGTTGTATTCCAGTTTCCTGAATTCTGTCAGCGTCTTGAGATTTTGCCTGGTCTTTGGGAGTCCTCCCGCGATTTCTCCGGCGCTTAGCTGTTTTGAAATGATCGCGAAATCCCGCCAATCGAATGATGATTTGATGCGATCCTGAAATTCCACCAGTGGCGCTGATCGATCTCCAAATCGTTTTATAAATTTCCCTATCTGCTTCTCTGAATCGGTGGCTGTAAGTTGGCCTTCCCGAAACTTCCTCCGAAGATTTTTCTGAGATCGGACAATGAAGCGTTTGTCGGCCTCATTGCCGCCCTCTCCTTCGATACGCTTAAGAGGCGAGAACCACTTCGTAGTGTCCATTTTCAGTATTTCTGCAAAGGCGTCTAGAGTGGGGACGAACATTTAGGTGCACTGTGTTTCCTGAAATCGGTGAAAAACAGCATTGTCAGAGGCAACTTACGATGTCACCCCATCTAAGTTCCAAAAAGTATGAAACGGATAGCTATTGCTAGTGTCCAATCAGGGTAGAGCCAAACGCGAAGCCTCTGCCCCTGCTCAAATACATCCATTTGTCGATAGTTTTGGGAATCGCGATCGATTTCGCACTGAACCTTAGAGCCAATCGCCCCCCCCCGATAACGGGCTTTCATGTACGCCGCAGCAAATTGCAGCTTTGTCCCGCTGAATAGACCTTCAGACTACCCCTCAAGAACGGCTGCTCAATTCAATTGTTTGAACCTGTAGGGATCCCGATTGATGGTCGAATTCCTGTTGTATTTCTCCAACTCTGCCGGAACGGGGTTGCCTGAGAGCACGCTTTTCCGGAAGCCGTTGATGGGGTGGGGTCAATTAGGTCATGTTGACAAATGGCGAAGCCAAAGTCGAATGGACGTTATATCGATGAATCCCAGGAAGCTCTCTGCGGTCTTGTCGTAGCGGGTTGCAACACGCCGAGCGTTCTTGAGCTTGTTGAAGCAGCGCTCGACCCGATTTCGCAGACGATAAAGTGAGCGGTCGACACCAACGCGCATCTTTCTGGTTTTCCGCATGGGTATCTGGGTCATCACATCTCGATCATTCATCTTTTTACGTATTTTGTCAGCATCATAGCCGCGATCTGCTAATAACACGCGCGGCTGAGGAAGATTGTCTGCCATGACCAAATCGAAACCACGATAGTCAGATGTCTGGCCCGGTGTGATCTCGGTCCTCATAGGCAAGCCGTGTGCGTTTACGAGAAGGTGGATCTTGGTCGTGAAGCCACCTCTCGAACGGCCAAAACCCTGTCGCGGAGTCCCCCTTTTGCACCCGCTGCCTGATGATGGGCGCGGATTACGGTGCTATCGATCATTTGCAGGGCGTCTGGCACTGCTCCACTTCGGTTCAAGGCGTCCATAATCTCTTCCCATAACCCCGCCAGTGTCCAGCGCCGGAACTGTCGGTAGACGCTGAACCACTTGCCGAACTCTTCCGGCAGGTCGCGCCACGGAGCCCCTGTCCTGGCAATCCAGAAAATCCCATCAAGAACAAGGCGGTGGTTGATAGGCTTGCGTCCATTCGGGGCGCGGACAGCCAGGATGAACCGCTCAAAGAACGTCCATTCCTCGTCCGACATCAAGTCTCGTGCCAAGCTGGTCTCCATCGTAGATACCAGCTTGAATCATGCCCGCCGACAGATGTGAATCCCTTTTGTCTACACGGCCTAGTAGGGTCCTACTAATTGGGTTAGTAGGGCGTGTTCCTCAAAAGTTCTGAAATGCTGTGCGATGGCGTCCAAAGGCGAAGCCGGAATTAGTCAAGCAATTATATGGTCTTATGAGGTTGCCTGCGGCGCTGTCTGGCTCCGTGCAAAAACTCGACGCCAAAATTCGTAAGGACAAGGTCGGGGGTTCGAGTCCCTCTTGAGGCACCATTTACATTCAGAGGCTAACAGAAGTCGCAAACCCTTGAACGTAAAGTGATTTCTGCAGTTCGAAGGGTTTTGTCCCGCCAACTTGCCGTTTGGATTCTCACACCCGTAATTGGACGAAGGTGACATCGAAGCAGCCATCGCCGATAAGCTACAATCGCCACGGATCTCCTCGGCAGATCATCGCACATGCGGTGTGGTTATACGTTCGCATCAATCTGATCCTGCGTAACGCCTTGGTGCTATGTAAAAAGTGGTGAGCCGTGCAGGATTCGAACCTGCGACCCACTGATTAAAAGTCAGTTGCTCTACCAACTGAGCTAACGGCCCACTCTTTTGTTTGGATCCTTTGGATCCGTGGCGCTCTGTAAGGCATTTTCCCGACTGGGTTCAAGGCCTTATTTCACACCTCGTTACGCCTGTAGTTTCTTTCGAAACGGCGTCCCGATAGGCGGCCTACTTAGGCAGGTGGCGCAAGGGGGTCAACCCCTTTTTTCACGAATCTGCGCCACAGGGTGGATTCCCATCCGCAGCAACGTTATATGCCCGCCATGCAAGGAATTCAGAACACCGGATTGCCCTTTATGAAGATGCATGGGCTGGGCAATGACTTTGTCATTGTGGATGCGCGCGCGCATGAGGTCGGGGTGACACCAGCCTTGGCTCAAGCCATTGGGCATCGGCAATTTGGGGTCGGCTTTGACCAGCTCGCCGTCATCGAAAAAGGCGCCTCAGATGCGCATCTGGTGTTCTATAACGCCGATGGCTCGACCTCGGCCGCCTGTGGCAATGCCACCCGCTGTATCGCGCGGTTTCTGATGGAGGAAACCGGCAAACAAACCCTTACCCTGACCACCGAGCGGGGAACGCTATACGCAAGCGATGCGGGGGACGGGCTGACCTCGGTAAACATGGGGCCGCCGCAGCTGAACTGGCAGGATATCCCGCTGGCCGAAGACGTGGACACGCTGGAGCTGCCGATTGAGGGCGCCCCAACCGCCACTGGCATGGGCAATCCGCATTGCACCTTCTTTGTCGACAATGCCGAGGCGATTCCGCTGGCAGAGTTCGGTTCGCGCTATGAATACCACCCGCTCTACCCGCAGCGGACCAACGTGCAGGTCGCGCAGATCATCGGGCCAGATCACATCCGCATGCGGGTGTGGGAACGCGGCGTGGGCATCACCCTGGCCTCTGGCTCTTCGTCCTGCGCAACGGCCGTGGCCGCAGCCCGGCGTGGCCTGACCGGACGCAAGGTTCAGATCGAGCTGGACGGCGGCACGATTTGGATTGATTGGCGCGACGATGGCGTCTGGATGACCGGCCCTACCGCCCATGTCTTCTCAGGCCTGCTGACGCCGGAATTCCTGAGGTCGCTGGGATGAACCCGCCCAAATTCGCCACGCTGGGCTGCCGCCTGAACGCCTATGAGACCGAGGCGATGAAAGAGCTGTCGCAACAGGCCGGTCTGACCGATGCGGTGGTGGTGAACACCTGCGCCGTGACCGCCGAAGCCGTGCGCAAGGCCCGGCAGGAAATCCGCAAACTGCGCCGCGAAAACCCGAATGCCCGGCTGATTGTGACCGGCTGCGCTGCGCAGACAGAACCGCAGACCTTTTCCCTGATGGAAGAGGTCGACGCGGTGATCGGCAACACGGAAAAGATGCAGCCCGAAACCTGGAAAGGCATGGCGGCGGATTTCATTGGTGAAACCGAGGCCGTCCAGGTTGATGACATCATGTCGGTTACCGAAACCGCTGGCCACCTGATCGACGGGTTTGGCACTCGTTCCCGCGCCTATGTACAGGTTCAGAATGGCTGTGACCACCGCTGTACCTTCTGCATCATCCCATATGGCCGCGGTAATTCGCGCAGCGTCCCCGCGGGCGTTGTTGTGGACCAGATCAAGCGTCTGGTCGATAAGGGTTATAATGAGGTCGTTCTGACCGGCGTCGACCTGACCTCATGGGGGGCTGACCTGCCTGCCCAGCCAAAGCTGGGTGATCTGGTTATGCGCATCCTCAAACTAGTGCCTGATTTGCCGCGCCTGCGGATCAGCTCGATCGATTCGATCGAGGTCGATGAAAACCTGATGCAGGCCATTGCCACAGAACCCCGCCTGATGCCTCACTTGCATCTGTCGCTGCAGCATGGCGACGATCTGATCCTGAAGCGGATGAAACGCCGCCATTTGCGTGACGATGCGATCCGCTTTACCCAAGAGGCCCGCAAGCTGCGCCCCGAGATGACCTTTGGCGCTGACATCATCGCCGGTTTCCCGACCGAGACCGAGGCCCATTTCGAAAACTCGCTAAGGCTGGTTGCCGATTGCGATCTGACATGGCTGCATGTCTTCCCCTACTCCAAACGCGAAGGTACACCCGCCGCCCGCATTCCGCAGCAGGTCAACGGCAATGTCATCAAAACCCGCGCCGCCCGTCTGCGCGCCGCTGGCGAGGTGCAGATTGCCAAACACCTGACCGCCCAGGTTGGCAAGGTACATCACATCCTGATGGAAAACCCGCATATGGGCCGGACCGCGCAGTTTACCGAAGTTACGTTCCAAACCCCTCAATCCGAAGGGCAGATCGTGACCGCGACGATCACCGGCTGCTCGGATACGCAGCTCAGCGCCTGATCCGCCCCTTCCACCTGCATGCAACAAAAAACCCCCGCTGCCAGTGGCGCGGGGGTTTTTAACTTTTCAGAAAAGGCGCTTAGTGTTTCTTCTTACCTTTAACGCCTGCCCACAGACGCTTGTTGACCAGGTACAACAGGACCGACAGAAGCGTCAGGAAGACAACACCGACAAAGCCCGAATACTTACGCTCCATCATCTTCGGTTCAGCCGTCCACATCAGGAAGGCTGCAACGTCTTCCGACATATGCTCGACGTCATTTGCGTGGCCATCGGCAAACTCGACCTGCTCATCCGACAGCGGGGGCGCCATCGAAATCCAACCACCGGGGAAGGCGGTGTTTTCGTACAGAACCGTTCCCGCTTCTTCCTTTTCGTGGCCGGTATAACCATCCAGCAACGAGGCGATGTATTCCGGGCCGCCCATGCCGTTGACCAGCTGGTTGATCCCCAGACCGTAAGGGCCGTGGAAACCGGCACGCGCCTTGGCCATCAGGCTAAGGTCGGGTGCGCCAACGCCATCATTGGCGGGGAAATGGTCAACGGGTTTAGCCGGGCGGAAATCGTCCAGCTCGGGGTCGAACACTTCAAAGTTGCCCGCCGCATAGGCGGTGACTTCGTCTTCCGAATAGCCCAGCGCTTCGAGGTCACGCAGAGGCACATAGCGCAGGCCGTGACAGGCCGCGCAAACCTCGGTGTAAATCTGCAGGCCGCGCTGCAACTGGTGTTGATCCCAGGTTCCGAACGGGCCTTCGAATGAGAATTGGAAGTCCTCGATATGCTGTTCGCCTCCGCCTGCCGCGTTAGACGCGACAGGAGCGAGTGCGATAGCAAACGCGGCACCGATTGCAAGTTTCTTGAACATGTTTCCGGTCCCTCTTCTTACTCGGCCGGCGTGGCATCGGCGTCAGCCTTGCCATAATGCGCGTTGAAGTCTTCTTCGATGGTTTCCGGCTGTGCATCGGGTTTTTCGATGACACCCAGAACCGGCAGGATCACGAAGAAATAGCCGAACCAGTAGGCCGATGCGATTAACGAGAAGGTCGCATAGGGCTCTTCTGCGGGCATCGCACCCAGCCACATCAGGGCAAAGAAGTCGACGATCAGCAGGTAGAACCACCATTTGAACATCGGCCGGTATTTACCCGAACGTACGGTCGACGTGTCCAGCCACGGCGCCAGAGCCATAGCCAGGATCGCACCAAACATCGCCAGAACACCAAAGAACTTGGCGTCAATGATGCCGCCGGTGATGAAGCTGGCGAATTGAACAACCCAGACCTCGCCGGTAAAGGCACGCAGGATCGCGTAGAACGGCAAGAAGTACCATTCGGGCACGATATGTGCCGGTGTTACCAGCGGGTTGGCTTCGATGTAGTTATCCGGGTGGCCCAGATAGTTCGGCATGAAACCAACAATCGCCCAGAACACAACCAGGATGACCGCCAGTGCGAACAGGTCCTTGATCACGAAGTAAGGCCAGAAGGGCAGCGTGTCTTTCTCAGCCTCGGCTTTCGAACCGCGGCGAACCTCAACACCTGTCGGGTTGTTGTTGCCGGTGGTGTGGAAAGCCCAGACATGCACGATGACCAGCGCCGCAATTACAAAGGGCAGCAGGTAGTGCAGCGAGAAGAAGCGGTTCAGCGTGGCGTTGTCCACAGCCGGTCCGCCCAGCAGCCAAGTCTGGATCGCGTCGCCCACAAACGGGATCGCACCAAACAGGCCGGTGATCACGGTCGCACCCCAGAAGGACATCTGACCCCAGGGCAGAACATAGCCCATAAAGGCAGTGCCCATCATACAGAGATAGATCAGCATCCCAATGATCCACGTAACCTCGCGCGGGGCTTTGTACGAGCCATAGAACAGGCCGCGGAAGATGTGGATGTATACCGCGACAAAGAACAGCGATGCGCCGTTCATGTGCAGATATCGCAGCATATAGCCGCCATTCACGTTGCGCATGATGTGCTCGATGCTAGCAAAGGCCAGATCAACATGCGGAGTGTAGTGCATCACCAGAACGATACCGGTGACAATTTGCAGGACCAGGCAAAACGCCAGGACGATGCCCCAGATCCACCACCAGTTCAGGTTCTTGGGGGTTGGGATCATCAGGGTGTCATAGATCAGGCCGACGATGGGCAGGCGGCTGTTCAGCCACTTCTCGCCACTTGTCTTCGGCTCATAGTGATCGTGGGGAATTCCGGACATCTGGGTCTCCCTTAGCCGAGTTTGATGGTGCTGGCGTCCGTCCACTCAGCGGGCGGAACGGGCAGGTTTTCAGGTGCAGGACCTTTGCGGATACGGCCAGCCATATCGTAATGCGAACCGTGGCAGGGGCAGAACCAGCCGCCAAAGTCACCAGCATCGCCCAGCGGGACACAACCGAGATGAGTACAGACGCCCATCTGGACGATCCAGGCACCTGCGGCTTCGCCTTCCGGCGACGGCATCACGCGGTTTGCATCCGTGGCCGGTGCATCAGCATTCAGATTGAAGTTACGGGCCAGCGGGTCAGGCAGGGCATCCACGCCATCGGCGTCCTGCTTCTGCGCTTCGTCGATTTCGACACCGGTGCGGTGACGGATGAACACGGGTTTGCCCAACCATTTGACGGTCAGCTGGGTTCCGGGCTCGACACCGCTCACATCCACGCGGATCGAGGACAGGGCCTGAACGTCTGCCGAGGGGTTCATTTGGTTGATCAGGGGCCATACGGCTGCACCCGTCGCAACGACACCTGCGCCGCCAGCGACGTAGTAGAGGAAATCTCTGCGGGTGCCTTCGTGGTCTTCTGCGTGGGACACGAGGTTTTCTCCGATTCCGGCGCCCGGCAATACCGGGCAAACATGCATCAGCACCGCATCAAAGCGGCGTCTCATCGCGGCTATCTATCCGGGAGAAATCGGTTCGTCCAGCGGTCATAGGCGCGCACTACGCCGCATCTTGGCATTCATGTCACAACGAAAGGCGTTTTTTTCAAGGGATGGGCCGGATTACCCGTGAAGGTTTGCCCTGCCGCGCGGGTGGTACAGGGAGTGATTCGGATGGCAACCAGGCAACGAAAACACCCTCACAACACAGAACCGAAGACTGTTGATCGGCGAAAATCTGCAAAATTCTGACCTGATTTTGCCACGCAAAAATCCACTTCGATTGAATCTACCTTGGTAAAAATAATGAGTTAAAAATAGATATTTTTCAACACACTAGATGAGTCTCAATTCGATTGCACATTTGGCTGGAATGTCCGAAGGGCCTGTAACAGGACCAACCTTAGCGGGATTTTTCCATGCCAAAGCTTTTTACAGCCACTCTGACCTTCGCCCTGACTCTTTCATCGCAATCCTTCGCCGCCGGCGATCCGGCAAAGGGGGAAAGCCTCTACAATCGGTGCTCTTCGTGCCATGCAATTATCAAAGATGGAAAAGTTCTGGTCAAAGGCGGCATCACCGGGCCGAATCTCTATGGGGTTGTAGGCCGGGTGGCCGGAACAGAAACCGATTACCTGAACGGAAGCGAACGCCTACCAATCGGGATGTACACCGATGACATGATCCGTGCTGGCCAGGAAGGGCTGGTCTGGACACAGGAAAACATCGTCGAATATTCGCAGGACCCGATTGTTTTCCTGAGGGATTATCTGGATGACGAAACCGCCCGTCCGAACATGAGCGTCAAACTGAAAAAAGGGGCTGAGGATGTCGCCGCTTATCTGGCGACCTTCAGCAACTGACCAGCCCGTCCGCTCACCTAGACCGCATGAGCGCGGCGAGGTGAGTGGTCTCGCTTCCGAACCCGTCTACCGCCACATGATCTGCGGCGGCTAGACGGACATCGTCCGGCTTGTTCTGGTTCAGCTTCCAGGTGCCCTGAATGTCATCTACCTGCAATTTGCAGGGCACAATCATGCGCATCATCTTGTCCAGAGCCTCCGCGCTCATCTTGCTGGCGCTCCAGGGTGGCTTGGGGTTCAACCGGCGCTCATAAAAATCCGACTGACGATCGAGTAAATCGCGCAATGCGTCCTGCGGAAGAAGCGAAAGCGTTCCGGTCAGGTGCACCGCCACATAGTTCCAAGTGGGCACCTGATCCTCAATCCCGTACCAGTCGGGCGAGATATATCCGTCAGGCCCCGATACAGCGATTCGAACCGTGCGCGGTTCATTCAATGCCCGGACGATCGGATTGGACCGCACCAGATGCAGCGAGGCTTCTGCGCCATCTTCTGACAACAGAAACGGCACATGGCTAAGCAAAGGCCCCTGGTCCGCTGACAAAGCCAAAACACCAAATGCGCGCTCGCGCGCAAAAGCAATATGACTGTCACGATCCTCGGCGCGGAAGGCGGGATTGGGGTGCATGGCGGTCCTCCTGCAAAAGCTCTTGCAGAACCGCGCACCTATTGGCAAGGTGCGCCTCGTTCTCAGGGCGGGGCGGAATTCCCCACCGGCGGTATGCGGGCGATGACCCGTAAGCCCGCGAGCGGCCCCTTTTCGGGGTGTCAGCAGATCTGGTGAGAGGCCAGAGCCGACGGTTACAGTCCGGATGAAAGAGAACGTGCAGTGTGCCGGTAACCCCGCACGCCTGCTCGTGATCGCCTTGGGTGACGTGTCATGTCGTGCTGGCCGCGAAAAGTGGGAACCGGTTTTCGCAACCGCCAGCAGACCACCAAACCGGAAGGAGATCTTGATGACACACACCCGCTATGCGTTTGTTAAGGCCAGCTGGCATGCCGATATTGTCGACCGTGCACTCGACGGGTTTCTGGAATTGATACCCGCCGATCAAGTGGACGTGTTCGACGTTCCAGGTGCATTCGAAATGCCCCTGCTGGCCCGCGATCTTGCCCAGACTGGGCGCTATGCAGCTGTGACCTGCGCGGCCTTTGTGGTGGATGGCGGCATCTACCGGCATGATTTCGTGGCGCAAGCTGTGGTCGACGGGTTGATGCGCGCAGGTCTGGATACCGGTGTTCCGGTTCTGTCTGTTTCGCTGACGCCACACCAGTATCAAGAGACGGACCACCACAATACCATCTACCGCGCGCATTTCGTGGATAAGGGGCGCGAGGCGGCACAGGCGGCGTTGAAAATCACCGCCATGCGGACGCAGCTGTCCTCGGCGGCCTGACCGGAAAGGGTTGGGGTGCTGGGCCCCAACCGCAAATCCGCTTGAGGCTACGGGCCTTGCCCGCTAATCACGATGCTCAGAAGGAGCACGCCTTATGTCGATGAACAGCTTTGGCCATCTTTTCCGCGTCACCACCTGGGGTGAAAGCCACGGTCCCGCCTTGGGTGCCACTGTTGATGGCTGCCCGCCGGGGGTGACCATCGACGCAGAGGTGATCCAGCACTGGCTGGACAAGCGTAAACCAGGACAGAATAAATACACCACCCAGCGGCGCGAACCCGATCAGGTGAAAATCCTGTCCGGCGTGTTCGAAGGGCAGACGACCGGAACTCCGGTCCAGCTGATGATCGAGAACACCGATCAGCGGTCAAAAGACTACGGCGATATCATGGAAAAGTTCCGCCCTGGCCATGCTGATATCACCTATTGGCAAAAATACGGTATCCGCGATTATCGTGGTGGTGGCCGCAGCTCGGCGCGCGAAACCGCCTCGCGCGTTGCCGCCGGGGGCTTGGCCCGCGAAGCCATCAAGCAGATCGCACCGAATGTGCAGATCACCGGGTACATGACCCAGATCGGCCCGCATAAAATCGACCGCACGAATTTCGACTGGTCGCAGATTGAACAGAACCCCTTCTGGACACCCGATGCGACAGCCGCCGAAGATTGGGCCGCCTATCTGGACGGATTACGCAAGTCCGGCAATTCGGTCGGGGCAGTGGTTGAGGTCGTTGCGCGTGGTGTCCCTGCCGGGATTGGTGCGCCAGTTTATGCGAAGTTAGACACTGATCTTGCCGCAGCGATGATGTCGATCAACGCAGTCAAAGGTGTTGAGATCGGCGAAGGCATGGCCGCCGCTGAACTGACGGGCGAGGCCAATGCCGATGAGATCTTCATGGGGCAGAATGGCCCGCAATACAGCTCGAACCACGCAGGCGGCATACTGGGCGGGATTTCGACCGGGCAGGATATAGTCGTACGCTTTGCGGTCAAACCGACCTCGTCGATTCTGACCACGCGCAAAACGATCACCAAGTCCGGAGAAGAGACCGAGATCATCACCAAAGGCCGCCATGACCCTTGCGTCGGCATCCGTGCGGTTCCGGTTGGCGAAGCGATGATGGCCTGCGTAATCCTTGACCACCTGCTGTTGCACCGGGGTCAGATCGGCGAGAACCGTGGCCATATCGGCTGAGCTGCGCACCCGGCTGCGCGGCATCGTCGCGCAGCGCATGAAAACAGATCCTGCCCACGATCTGGCGCATCTGGATCGCGTTTGGATCAATGTACAGGCCATCGCGGACACGCAAGCAGATATTCGGGTTCTGCTTGCGGCAAGCTATCTTCATGACCTGGTCAACTTGCCCAAAGATGACCCTGATCGTCACCTCGCCTCACGCCAATCTGCGGCTGAATCAGAGCCTATTCTAGCGAAATTGGGGTTTTCTCAGCCTGAAATCGATGCCACTCAACACGCCATCGCCGCACACAGTTTCTCGGCCGGGATACTGCCTGAAACGCCCGAGGCCCGCATCCTTCGCGACGCAGATCGGCTGGATGCGCTGGGGGCTATCGGTATTGCGCGCAACTTCGCTGTGTCAGGTGCTCTGGGTCGCGACCTGTATGATCCCGAGGATGCTTTTGCCACTGCCCGCGATCTGAATGATCAGCAATTCTCGATTGATCACTGGAAGGTCAAACTGTTGAGCCTGCCGGCAGACATGCTGACGCCCACCGGGCGCGAATTGGCACAGGCGCGTGTGGCACGGATGATCCGGTTTCTTGAGGCGTTCAGCGAAGAGATCGGCCAACCCCTGCCCGACACGTGGAAATCTGCCTGATTGGTACAATCCAATCGTTGATCTTTCGCAGTCAAAGGCTCAGGTTCCCGGCCAATGGCACAATCCCTGACTTCCCACCGACCCATGCTTGCCGTGGGCCTGAAACTGGCTGCGTTGGTTCTGTTCACCTCAATGTCGGCGCTGGTCAAAGCACTGTCCGAGGACTTCCCCCCCGGTGAACTGGTGTTCTTCCGGTCGCTCTTCGCCATTCCGGTCATCATTGCCTGGTTGCTTTGGCGCGGAGAGCTGGCGCAGGGCTTTGTGGTCAAAAAGCCGATGGGTCATTTCTGGCGCGGCGTTCTGGGCACCAGCGCCATGGGTCTGACTTTTACGGGTCTCAGCCTCTTGCCACTCCCCGAGGTCACCGCGATTGGCTATGCCACCCCGATCTTCACCCTGATTCTGGCCGCGCTGATTCTGGGTGAGCGCATTCGCATGATCCGCATCGGCGCCGTCGCGCTGGGATTGCTGGGCGTGCTGATTATGGTTTGGCCCAGGCTGGGCACCACCCAGATGGAGATGGCAGCCACAATCGGGGCGCTTTGCGTGCTGGCGGCCACACTCGCCCGTGCCTTTGTTCAGATCCACATCCGGCAGCTGGTCAAGGTGGATCACCCGGCCGCGATCGTGTTCTATTTCTCGATGACCGCTACCCTGCTTTCAGCTCTGACCGCGTTTTGGGGTTGGACCATGCCCACGTTGAATCAGGCTCTAATTATGATCATAATGGGGTTGATCGGCGGTGTTGCACAGATTCTGGTCACCTCGTCCTATCGCTTTGGTCAGGCCTCAATGCTGGCGCCTTATGACTATACCACCATGCTGTTTGCCATATTCATCGGCTATATCTGGTTTGATGAGCTGCCGACGCTTGCGATCCTGTTGGGTGCAGCGTTGGTGATTGCGGGCAATGTGGTCGTGATCTGGCGCGAACACCAGCTGGGGCTGGAACGCGGCAAGGCCCGTTCCCTGGCCGATCACAAAGCGTGACTTTACCTTTTTCAAACTTGCCCTAGGTTGGGCCCGACAATCACAGAGGTGCCCGAATGAGCGACGCGCAGGATCACAAAGAAAAGATGCAGCAGGTGCAGGCCAAGCACCGCAAAAAGGTCTCTGAGGCCGTCGATCCGGGCCGCGGTCTGGTGCTGATCAATACCGGCAAGGGCAAGGGCAAATCCTCGGCCGCCTTTGGTGTGGTGATCCGCGCGCTGGGTTGGGGGCAAAAGGTTGCCGTGGTCCAGTTCATCAAGGGCAAGTGGAAAACCGGCGAGCGGCGGTTTTTTGAAGAGCGCGATCTGGTCACCTGGCACACGATGGGCGAGGGCTTTACCTGGGACACCCAGGACCGCGAGCGCGATATCGCCGCTGCCAATGCGGCCTTCGACAGGGCGCGCGCGCTGATGGAGAGCGGTGAGTATGATCTGGTCGTTCTGGACGAGATCAATATTGCCCTGCGTTATGAATATCTGACCGTCGATCAGGTGATCGACGGGCTCAAGGCGCGGTCCGACAAGACCAGCGTGTTCCTGACCGGCCGCGATGCGCCAGAACCACTGCGCGAATATGCTGATCTGGTCACCGAAATGACCGAGGAAAAGCACCCGTTTCAAGCCGGGATCAAAGCCCAGCGCGGCGTAGATTTCTGAGCGCTTTATCAAGGTCACCGCGATAAGCCGCCCGTTGTTTGAACGGGCGGCTTTGTTTTCCGAATGGGAAGCAATGGTATCGAGGCGTCAGGGCATGTGCCCGTTCAAGCAAACGCCTCTTGCTCTGGCGCGCTGAGCGAGATGACCGCCACCACCGCCGCGCCGTTCAGCCAGTAGAATATCGCATCCAGACCCTGGAACCCAAACAGGCTGGGTGCCGCCAGAAACACCACCCCGACCAGCAGATCGACGCCCAGATGGACGCGATAAGGCAATACCCTCCAAATCCCCAGATGATGATCGGTCAATACGGTCAGGACAAAGGCTGCAATGCCGGTCACAACCGACAGCCACAGGGCCATCGGATTGGACTGACCCAATCCCAGAACAAACGGCAGCGCCATCAGGGCGATGGCAACCGGGTAATCGAGGTAGGCATGAATATTGCGGGTAACGAAACGGAGAGACATTGCATTTTCCTTTCCTTGTTTGAGATGATCTCAAACTAGGACAAGTAGGTCGAACGCTTAATTCTGGATCGTCCATGAAACCTTGCAGATCATTCAGAATGATGGAGGATCAATGCATGGCTCGATAAGCCGCCGGTGACAGACCGATCTGTTTCTTAAACACGCGGGAAAACGCGGCCTCAGAGGCATACCCCACCTCGGCCGCCGCATCGGAAACGTTCCAGCGGCTTTCGACCAATCCCTGACAGGCGATCTGCATCCGCCAATCGGTGAGGTATTGCATGGGCGTGGCCCCCATCTTTTCAGCAAAGAGCTGGGCAAAGGCCGTGCGGGACATAGCGGCCTCTCGGGCCAGGGTCTCAACGCTCCATTCTACCGCTGGTGCGCGGTGAAACGCGGTCAGCGCGCGTGAAATTCGCGGATCTGCAAATCCTGCCAGGGCCGAGTCACTTGGGCTTTGATGTTCAAGATAAGCACGGATGGCCTGCGCGAACAGCACTTCGGACAGTTTCAACGCGATCAGGTCGCCACCGATACGCGTGCCGCTGACCTCGGATCCGATCATGCGCAGGGTGGACTCGAACCAGGCCCCAGCCTCTTCACCGTAATTCTCGATCAGGATGTAAGGCGGCAACCGATCCAGCAACATATGCCCGGTACCTTGTCGACCCGGAGGGCCGGTGAACGAGAAGTGGCCGCAGATCAGTTGCGTGTCACGACCTTTGTCCTCTCCGCCATAGATCAAAACCCCATCCCCCGTGTAACCCGCATCTTCCAGCACCTGCTCCAGAGGCAAAGCGTCCAACGGCTTGACTTCGTTGCACAGCAACGCATGGGCCGTACCATGGGGAATCAGGATCAGATCACCCTGCTTCAAACGCAGAGTTTCCCCTGTATTAGAGACGAAAACATGAAGTTCACCCCGTTGAACAAAATGAAACCGGGCGACGTTTTCAAAGGCTGGAACCTGAATTCCGAACGGAGGCGTAAAAGAAGTGCGGAAGTAAAACGTCCCGCGCAAGGACAAACGGGTGAGGATATCGCTGAGAAGGTCTAACATTACCGTAACCTACACCCCGCCACGCGTTCGTCCAGTTACCTGTACGATCTGCAACGAATTGCGAATGAACGGCAAAGAAAAGCCCCCGCGAAATCGCGGGGGCTCTATCTGTCTCAAATCTGCGATCAGGCGCGGACCAGCGCCTCATAATCTGCGGCGATTTCGCGGGTGAGGTCACCGACTTCGAACGTATAGTCGCCGATCTGGCCCACAGGCGTGACCTCGGCCGCAGTACCGGTCAGCCAGCATTGTTCAAAATCGGCCATCTCTTCGGGTTTGATGCGGCGCTCATGCACCGTGATGCCTTTGTCTTTTAGCATCTGGATCACTGTCTGGCGGGTAATCCCGTTCAAAAAGCAATCGGCCAGCGGGGTATGAACTTCGCCGTCCTTCACAAAGAAGACGTTCGCCCCGGTCGCCTCGGCAACATAACCACGCCAGTCCATGAACAGCGCATCCGAGCAGCCCTTGGCCTCGGCCTTATGCTTGGAAATGGTGCATATCATGTAAAGCCCGGCCGCCTTGGCATGGACCGGGATGGTTTCAGGGCTGGGCCGCTTCCATTCCGCGATATCCAGCTTGGCGCCCTGCATCTTGGCGTCGCCGTAATAGGCACCCCAGGGCCAGACCGCTACGGCCATGCGGACCGGGTTCTTGGCCGAAGCCACGCCCATATCCTCACCCGAACCACGCCAGACCAGCGCACGGACATAGGCGTCCTGCAAGCCACTTGCCTTCAGCGCGTCTTCCTTTGCCGCTTCGATCTGGTCGATCGTATAAGGCATCGGCATGTCCAGCGCCTCGGCCGAGGCGACCAGCCGTTCAGAATGCTCCCGACTTTTGAAAATTTTGCCGTTATAGGCCCGCTCGCCCTCAAAGACCGAAGACGCATAGTGCATCGCATGGCTCAGAATGTGGACATTCGCCTCGCGCCAGGGCACAAGTTCTCCATCCATCCAGATGACACCGTCACGATCATCATACCCCGCCATGCGAAACCTCCCTGCCTGGGTTGAATATTCCGATTATTGCGCAATATAGGTCCGAAGTGGACATAAAGTTGCGCAAAAACTGCGATTCGATACCTGTCCGCTCTTGGAATGTCAACAACGCTGACATAAACTCGGACCTGTGTAACGAATGAGGCAGAATATGTCAGATACCCGCCCCGCCCAGGCCTTTGGCGGAGAAAGCCTGTTGTTTCTTACGGATGAACAGCTGCGGCAGGGGATCGAGGCGATGTTTTTCGCCTATCGCGGGTTCACGGCGGACCCGGATCGCATTCTGACACAGCTGGCCTATGGGCGGGCACACCACCGTGCTATCCACTTTATAAATCGCGCGCCGGGGACGACCGTCAATAACTTGCTTGCTATTCTTGGGGTGACGAAACAGTCTCTGAACCGGGTCCTTCGGACATTGATTGACGATGGGTTGGTCGAAAGCAGGGTCGGTACGGTGGACAAGCGCGAACGGCACTTGTTTCTGACCGAAGCCGGGAGGGCGCTTGAAACCAGGCTGTCCGAGGCCCAGCGCGTGCGGATGCGCGCGGCCTATAAGGACGCAGGCCCAGAAGCGGTGTCTGGGTTTCGCAAAGTGCTTGAAGCAATGATGGATGCTGATATGCGTCATGCCTATACCAAATTGCGGGATACGACCTCATGAGTGATATGGACGCCCATCTGTTGATCGTTGACGATGACGAGCGTATTCGCGATCTGCTCAAGAAATTCCTGATGCGAAACGGGTTTCTGGTGACCGCGGCGCGGGATGCGGCCCATGCACGTCGGGTGCTGTCGGGGCTGGATTTCGACATGATCGTTCTGGATGTGATGATGCCCGGCGAAGATGGTGTCAGCCTGACCAGAGCCCTGCGCGAGACCCACACCACCCCGATCCTGTTGCTGACGGCGCGGGGCGAAACCGAACACCGTATCGCCGGGCTTGAGGCGGGGGCCGATGATTATCTGGCCAAACCTTTCGAGCCCAAAGAGCTTTTGTTGCGGATCAATGCGATCCTGCGCCGGATGCCGGAAACCCCGGCACAGGATGCCGCAACCAAGATTCTGCATCTCGGCCCGATCCGCTATGATGTTGAGCGCGGTGAGATGTGGCGGGGCGAAGAAACGGTCCGCCTAACCGCAACGGAAAGCCAGCTGATGAAGATCTTCTCGGCCCAACCCGGCGCCCCTATCAGTCGCGCCAAGCTGGTCGAGGATCTGGGCCGTGATAAGGGTCAGGCGCAGGAGCGTGCCGTGGATGTGCAGATCACACGGCTGAGACGCAAGATCGAGCAAGACCCGAAACAACCCCGGTACCTGCAGACCGTGCGCGGGGCCGGGTACATGCTGGCACCGGATTGATTGAGCCGCTGCGTGGCGGTTCTTTGCCTTCGGCGAAGGTATTTTGACCAGATGAACAGGGGATTGTGATGAAAACTGCCCTTTTGACCCATGCGGATTGTCTTGGGCACGTGACACCCGAGGGGCATCCGGAACAAGTCGCGCGACTGGAACATATCCTTCATGCGCTGGATAGGCTGGACCTGGATCGTGTGACCGCGCCGCTTGCAGCCGATGATGACCTGCTGCGTATTCACCCCGAAAGCCATATTCGCGACATCCGCAAAAGCCGCCCGACAGAGGGATTCCGGCAGGTGGACGGCGATACATTCATGTCGCCGGGATCTGTAGATGCGGCCTTTAGGGCTGCAGGGGCTGTGGTGAAAGCCGTGGATTTAGTGCTGGGCGGAGAAGCCCCAAATGCGTTCTGTGCCATTCGCCCCCCCGGCCATCACGCCGAGAATGAAACCGCCATGGGGTTTTGCCTGTTCGGCAACGCCGCATTGGGGGTGAAACACGCGTTGGATCATCACGGTCTGCGCCGCGTCGCTGTGGTGGATTTCGATGTGCATCACGGCAATGGCACGCAGGATTTGCTGTGGGATGAGCCGCGCGCGTTGGTGATCACCAGCCAACAGATGCCCTTGTGGCCGGGATCAGGCCGCGCCGACGAGACCGGCGCCTTTGAAAACGTCCTGAATATTCCACTGTCCCCCGGAACCGGCGGCGCCAAGATGCGCGCCGCCTATGAAACATTGGCTTTCCCGCGACTGCGCGCCTTCAAACCCGAGCTGATCATAATCTCTGCCGGGTTTGACGCCCATCAGGATGATCCGCTGGCCAATCTGAACTGGGCCACCGAAGATTTCGCCTGGATCACTGCCGAATTGTGCAAGATTGCCGATGAGCATTGCGCGGGACGTATCGTCTCGACTTTGGAGGGCGGGTATGATCTGAAAGCGCTGGCCGAGGCCACCCGTGCCCATGTGGAAGAGTTGATGAAGGCAGCCCGATGACAGACACACCCGTTGACCAGATGACATTCGAACAGGCGATGAAAGAGCTTGAGGCCGTTGTCGGCCAGCTGGAGCGCGGCGATGTGGCGCTGGATCAGTCTATCGCCCTGTATGAACGCGGCGCGGCGCTGAAGAAACGCTGCGAGGATGAGCTGAAACGGGCCGAGGAAAAGGTCGCCGCCATCACCTTGGACGCTGATGGTCAACCGACCGGGACGACTCCTGTCGAAGGTCAGTAAATGTTTCGCGAAAGACTGGCGCAGGATGCGACGCTGATTCAGGACCATTTTAATCTGGTTCTGGGTGCGCTGGACGATCTGGATGTGACACAGGCGATGGCCTATGCCACGCAAGGCGGCAAAGGTCTGCGCGGGTTTTTGGTGCTGGAAAGCGCGCGGCTGCATGATGTGGATACAGCGCGGGCGATCTGGCCTGCCACGGGGATCGAGGCGTTGCACGCCTATTCTCTGGTGCATGATGACCTGCCCTGCATGGATGACGACGATTTGCGTCGCGGGCGCCCGACAGTTCATGTGAAATGGGATGAGGGCATCGCGGTTCTGGCAGGCGACGCGTTGCAGACGCTGGCATTCGAACTTTGCACCCGTCCCGAAATTGGCCCCGCCGAAATTCGCGCGGAATTGGCCTTGTCTCTGGCGCAGGCAAGCGGAGCGCAGGGCATGGTGCTGGGCCAGGCGCTGGATATCGCGGCGGAATCGGCGGACTCTCCTCTGACGCTGGAAGAAATCACCCATTTGCAGGCAGGAAAAACCGGAGCGCTGATCGAGTGGTCTGCATGCGCCGGCGCGCGTCTGGCCCAAGCTGATCTTGCGCCCTTGCGCCAATATGCCCAATCCCTTGGTCTTGCTTTTCAAATCGCAGATGACATCTTGGATATAGAGGGTAACGCCGAAATTGCGGGCAAGCGCCTTCAGAAGGATGCCGAGGCGGGAAAGGCCACGTTTGTGTCTCTGCTGGGCCTCGACGCCGCCAGAACCCGTGCCGCGGAGCTGGTGGAACAGGCCTGCGCCGCATTGGAAGGCTATGGCGCGTCGGCTGAAACCTTGAAGGACGCCGCCCGCTTCGTTATTGCCCGGGACAGCTAAGCCAGGAACGCGCCATATGTCTGACCGCCCGAACACTCCTCTGCTGGATCTTGTGAACCGCCCGGCCGACCTGCGGCAGTTTTCGGACGCGCAGCTGCATCAGGTGGCGCAGGAATTACGGGCCGAGACGATCTCGGCCGTATCGGTCACCGGCGGGCATCTGGGTGCGGGTCTGGGCGTGGTGGAACTGACCACCGCGCTGCATGCGGTATTCGATACGCCGCGTGACAAAATCATCTGGGATGTCGGGCACCAGTGCTATCCGCATAAAATCCTGACCGGGCGGCGCGACCGGATCCGTACCCTGCGCCAACCCGGTGGGTTGAGCGGGTTCACCAAGCGCAGCGAAAGCCCCTATGACCCGTTTGGCGCGGCGCATTCCAGCACCTCGATCAGTGCTGCCCTTGGCTTTGCCGTGGCGCGCGATCTGGGTGGCGTGACGCCCGAAGGCCTAGGCGATGCGATTGCGGTGATCGGCGATGGTTCAATGTCGGCGGGTATGGCGTTTGAGGCGATGAACAATGCGGGCCACCTGAAAAAGCGCCTGATCGTTATCCTCAACGACAATGAAATGAGCATCGCACCGCCGGTTGGCGCCCTGTCCAGTTATCTGTCGCGCATTTATGCCGAAGAACCGTTCCACGATCTGAAGGCCGCCGCCAAGGGCGCGGTGTCCTTGTTGCCGGAACCGTTCCGCGAAGGCGCCAAACGCGCCAAGGAAATGCTCAAGGGCATGGCCGTAGGGGGTACTTTATTCGAAGAACTGGGCTTTTCCTATCTCGGCCCGATTGACGGACACGACATGGATCAGCTGTTGCCGGTGCTGCGCACGGTCAAGACGCGGGCCACCGGCCCGATCCTGATCCATGTGCTGACAAAAAAGGGCAAGGGCTATGCCCCCGCCGAGCAGGCCCGCGACAAGGGTCACGCGACCGCGAAATTCGATGTTGTGACGGGTGAGCAAAAGAAGGCGCCGTCAAACGCGCCCTCTTATACGTCGGTCTTCGGCAAGACCCTGGTGGAAGAAGCCGCGCGGGACGACAAGATCGTCGCCGTCACCGCCGCCATGCCCGATGGAACCGGGTTGAACCTGTTTGCCGAACGCTACCCGTCACGTTGTTTCGATGTAGCGATTGCGGAACAGCATGGTGTGACGTTCTCGGCGGCTTTGGCTGCGGGCGGGATGAAGCCATTCTGCACCATGTATTCGACCTTCCTGCAGCGCGGCTATGATCAGGTCGTGCATGATGTGGCCATTCAGCGCCTGCCCGTGCGATTTGCCATCGACCGCGCTGGTCTGGTGGGCGCTGATGGGGCGACCCATGCCGGATCGTTTGACATTGCCTATCTGGCCAACCTACCGGGCATGGTCGTGATGGCCGCCGCAGATGAGGCCGAGCTGATGCATATGGTGGCCACCGCCGTCGCCCACGACGAAGGCCCGATCGCCTTCCGCTATCCCCGCGGTGAAGGCGTGGGCGTGGACCTGCCCGAGCGTGGTGTAGTGCTTAAAATCGGCAAAGGCCGGATAATTCGGAAGGGCGCGCGTGTGGCATTGCTGTCTTTCGGTACGCGCTTGGCCGAGGTACAAAAAGCCGCCGAGGCCTTATCCGCACGCGGCATCACCCCCACCATCGCCGATGCACGTTTCGCCAAACCGCTGGACCGCGACCTGATCCTGAATCTGGCCTCCGATCATGAGGCGCTGATTACCATCGAAGAGGGTGCGATTGGCGGTTTCGGCAGCCATGTGGCGCAGCTACTGGCCGATGAGGGTGTGTTTGATCAGGGCCTTAAATACCGCTCGATGGTGTTTCCGGATATCTTCATTGATCAGGCAAACCCGGCGGATATGTATGCGGTTGCCGGTATGAATGCCGAACAGATCGAGGCCAAGGTCCTGTCTGTTCTGGGTGTGGCCACGATTGGTGAAAAACGCGCCTGAGGGACCATTAAGGTTATCAACTCCAAGGAAGATGGAGCCTCAAGAGAGCTCTTCAGTGAGTGACGATTGAACTAAGCCAACATAAGTAAAAGATATTGCAAGTTTGTGATTTCACACGTGTCGCTTTTGTTTCGCCTTTTTGACTCTTTCTGCATTGCTTACACAGTGCCGGCCAAAAAAACGGGCGCCTCAGCGCCCGTATTAGCTTTTTGTCGATGTTGATCAGTGAACCGTCTCGACCTTGTGGAAATCCAGATCACGGTCTTCGGGCATCCCAGTTATGCTCAGCACCTCTTTGCGTTTGGTGATCAGGATATAAACCACACAGGCCAGATAGAGGCCGACAACAACTGCGCCGATCCACTGGATCTGCAACCACTGGCTTTGGAACAGCAAGGTCAGGACGAACAGCAGCACAACATTGCCCGCCACATAGATCGCTTTACCAAAGCGGGCGACTGTCATGTTCAGGTTGTCCGTATAGAGCCTAATCAACGAATCCAGTGAGTTGATCACGAAGGTCACGCCCACAATCACCATCGCAATGTTGGTGATGCCTGCGGTGCTGATGCCGTTCAGGTGGTAATAGTAGAGAACGGTGAACCAGATCGCCAAGGGTATCGACGGAAAGATCAGCAGAGCAGCCAGTAGTTGCCAGGTCTTCAGCCCACCTACAAAGCGAGATGTGAACTGGCCGATCATGATCGACCAGGCAAACCACCAGAACAGGTAGAAGGCGTGATAATCTGTCAGCGGCAGGACAAACTTGTGCAGGTTGGTGAAATAGGCACCAACATTGCTTCCGGTTTCCACAAAGCCATTCACGCCCATGCCCGCAGCAACCCACATGCCCAGGATCAGTGCCAGGAACAAAAAGGTCGAGCCCACCGACAGGATACGCACGTATTTCAGGTCGGTCGAAGAATAGGCCGCTGCCAGAATGACGACAAACACGATGACATAGAAGGTGGTGACCACTGACTCGCCGTCTCCGACCTCGGGCAGGTAGCCGGGCAGGTAGATCAGGAACAGGCTGGCGGTGAAAGCGCAGGTGCCGATGATGACCACATTGTTGATCAGCTTGACCAGCGGGATTTCAAAGAACTTCACGCGCGGCTCGATGACACAGAAATAGAACGCGGTCAGAAAGTAGAACGCCCAGATCAGAAAGCCCCAGAACCCGAATTCGATCGCCAGTGGGTTGGCAAACGCATAGGCGGGGTCTTCGGCATAGCCGCCGAATTCGGTCAGCGGAAACATGATCAGGCCGACATCCAACCCGGATGTGAACAGAATCGCGATGAAGGTGAACAGATGAACCGGCGTTACGCCGACGATCCGCAGATTCCACCACTTCACCACAAAGAAGGCAACAAGGCCCAACGCCAGCAAGACGCCAAATGATAGTATGTACTCCAATAGCACCGACAATCCTCCCATTAATGTCAGTTCATGACGCTGTTATAGTTTATTGGCTGATCAATCAATAAAAACAGCACTGCTTGCGGCGCGCGCTTATTCGGTCAACAGTGCGCGAAAATCTGAACAGGGGGTCGCGATGGATTTTCGCGCAATGGCCATGGGGCTGACATTTGCGTTTATCTGGTCTTCGGCCTTCACCTCGGCCCGGATCATCGTGGCGGACGCATCGCCGTTGTTTTCCCTGGCTCTGCGGTTTCTGATCTCGGGTTTGATTGGCGTCGTGATTGCACGGGCGATTGGCCAAAGCTGGCGGCTGACGCGGTCACAATGGTATGCCACCATCCTGTTCGGGATATGTCAAAATGCCCTTTATTTGGGCCTAAACTTCTATGCGATGCAAACAATCGAGGCTTCTGTTGCCGCCATCATCGCCTCGACCATGCCATTGCTGGTTGCCTTGGCCAGTTGGCTGTTTATGGGCGACAGATTACGGCCAGTTGGAATTGTCGGCCTGTGTGCCGGGTTCGCCGGTGTTGCTCTGATCATGAGCAGTCGGATCGGCGACGGCGTTGATCTGTTCGGCGTCATGCTTTGTGGCATTGGAGCGCTTGCGCTGACATTTGCCACGCTCGCAGTGCGTGGGGCGACATCGGGCGGGAATTTCATGATGGTGGTTGGCTTACAGATGCTGGTCGGATCGGCCATTCTGTTTGTTGCAGCACCGGTATTCGAAACGATTCATTTCCACTTGACGGTGCCGCTGGTCCTGGCCTTCACCTATACAACTCTGTTTCCCGGCCTTCTGGCCACGTTCATCTGGTTCCTGCTGCTGGATCGGATCGGCGCAACCCGGGCGGCCACGTTTCACTTTCTCAACCCGGTCTTTGGTGTCACCATCGCCGCGATCTTGTTGGGCGAAAAACTGGGGCCGCTGGATGCGGTCGGGGTTCTTATCACAACACTGGGCATTCTGGCGGTGCAACTGTCTCGCCAACCCGGCAGAAAACCAGCCTGACCTTGCACAACTGCGCGAGCCCGGCAGAACACCCTTTGCTTTACGCCAATAATCCCCATCTATTATGCGAACCACCAGAAGTCCGGAGGAGCAATGACCCGTTACACCAAATCCCCTGAGGCCGTCGCCGCATTGTCGCCCGAGGAATACCACGTCACGCAAAACAGCGGCACCGAACGGCCCGGAACTGGCAAACTGCTGAATAACAAAGAACCCGGCATCTACGTGGATATCGTCTCGGGTGAGCCTTTGTTCGCCTCGGCGCACAAGTACGAATCCGGCTGCGGCTGGCCCAGTTTCACCAAACCAATCGTGCATGAGCATGTTGAAGAACTGCGCGATGCCTCGCTGGGTATGATCCGGACCGAAGTTCGCTCGAAACATGGCGATAGCCATTTGGGGCATGTATTTCCCGACGGCCCCCGCGAACATGGCGGGCTGCGATACTGTATCAACTCAGCCTCATTACGGTTCGTCCATCGCGATCAGATGGAAGCCGAAGGCTATGGCGAATTCCTGATTCATGTGGAGGAGATCGAATGACCGAACATCGCGCCGTTCTTGCCGGGGGCTGCTTTTGGGGCATGCAGGATCTGATCCGCAAACGCCCGGGCGTTTTCCGCACTCGCGTCGGATATACTGGTGGAGACGTGCCCAACGCCACTTATCGCAACCATGGCACCCATGCCGAGGCGATCGAGATCTTTTACGATCCTACCGTGACCACCTATCGCGATCTGCTCGAATTTTTCTTTCAGATCCATGACCCGACTACGGTGAACCGGCAAGGGAACGACATGGGGATGAGCTATCGCTCGGCCATTTATTATGTCGATGACGCCCAGAAACAGGTCGCCCTGGACACCATTGCCGATGTGAATGCCAGTGGCATCTGGCCCGGCAAAGTCGTGACCGAGATTGAACCCGTTGGCGATTTCTGGGAGGCCGAGTCCGAGCATCAGGATTATCTTGAACGCATCCCGAACGGCTATACCTGCCATTTCCCGCGCCCGGATTGGGTTCTGCCCAAACGCGACGCGGCCGAGTAAGGATTAGCCCCGGATCAGGGGCTAGTCAGACGCCACCCGCGGCCTTCCACTGGCCTCGACGGTGATCATTGCCTCAACAAAGACCTCCTGCGCTTCGATGCGGGCGGTGCGGATATCCCGGTCGACGATCACTCGGATATCCTCGGCACCGGCTCCGCGCACTTCTCCTTCCGCCTCATCCCTCAGGATGGATTCCAGCAGCGCCATCGCCTCGTCAGAATCGCTAAAGTCCTGAGGCCCGTCTTCAAGATGCACCCTGTACCGCCCTTCGGATGGCGCGGTGACGGTCCCGGCCCGGCGCAGTGTCAGCCTGCCAACCACAGCTCCAATCGCATTGGCCACGCCCGTGTGTTCCGGCAGAATCATGCGGCATCGCAATCTTTCCCCGACTGCGGGGTAATAGCTGGGGGCCGACGCCCCAAGACCGATCACATCCACATTCAGTGCCGCGTCCAGCGCCACCAAACCGCGATGCCCGGCCAGACCTTTCCGCGTCAAAACATGCCGGGCCAGATCGGGTGCCAGAACGCCGAAATCCTCGGCTTCTTCTGAAAAAGCGGTCTCTAACAAGGTCAAAGAGGTCTGTTCGGTCAGCTGATCAACGATCATCTGCGCCAACAGATCCGGTGTTGCAGCCAGCATATCACCGGTGCCAATCCGTTTTCGCGCCACCAGTTCCAGCGCTTTGCGTGCAGCCTCTGCGTCCCAGGCATCCAAACGGCCCAGAACATGGCTGGCATCCGAAGGTGTCACGCCGGATACCTGAACGATTCCACGATCCATCAAACGAGTAAGTGCGCCTGTCTCCATCCGCGTTTTAAGCAAATCGGACAGCGGCAGGACCTTCTGCCCCAAGCGATCCACCAGGGCGGTTTCCCTTGCCCCCAGACCTTCGGCATGAACACCCGGTACCAGACGTGCGAACCGGGTGTCATGTTCACCCACGGTTGGGGCCCGCAACTGCGCATCCAAGGCCGTGTGAACCTCGTCGGGCGCTTCTGACGCGATCAGAGATACGGGCAAAACACGGCGCGGTCCCAGGAAGATGCCCCCGCCCAGCCCTTCGGTTACAACATGTACCTGACTGTCCCCGCCCAACCCGTGGGTCCGCATTGCGACGGCCTCCACCATGGTGCGAAAGCCGCCAACCCTGGCACCTTCGGGATCAATGGCGGGCTTGCCATCCCGGATCAAGGCGACATCGGTCGTGGTACCACCGATATCTGATACCAGCGCGTTCTCGGCTCCCGTTAGCCAGCGCGCCCCGACGATCGAGGCCGCAGGGCCGCTCAAAATCGTTTCAATCGGTCGATCCCGCGCCTGTTCGGCGCTCATCAACGCTCCGTCGCCTCGAACCACCATCATTGGCGCTGAAATTCCTAGCGTCACAAGCTGATCCTGTGCCCGTCCGATCAAGCGGTCGATCATGCCAATCAACCGTGCATTCAGCACCGCAGTCACCGCACGTTTTGGGCCATTCAACTTGGCCGACAGATGGTGCGAACATGTCACCGGCGCACCCGTCCGATCAGTAATAATGCGGGCGACCTCAAGTTCATGCGCCGGGTTTCTGGTGGCGAACTGACCGGCCACCGCGAAGCCGGAGATACCAGAATTAGAGTCTAAAAAGGCTTCTACCGCCTGAACATCCAATGGCCTGGCCTCTGTTCCCGCATGCGTGTGACCGCCCGCCACAACCAAAGCTGGATCCCCTTTCAAAGCATCCCGCAGACCATGCTTTTCCAGATCACTCTCCCTGAACCCGATATAGATCAGAGCAACCCGGCCACCCTGCCCTTCGACCAGCGCATTCGTGGCCAATGTCGTTGACAGCGACGCCATTGAGATCTGCTCCGGTGAAACCTGAGCCTGCGACAGAACCGCAGAAATCGCCTTGCCAACGCCAATCGCCAGATCAGCTCGTGTTGTCAGAGATTTGGCTGAAGCAATCACCTCAGTCTCATCCCGGACCAGCACCGCATCCGTATAGGTTCCGCCTGTATCAACCCCCAAAGCCAGCGCCATCGGGTTCTCCTTCCTGTTCGCTGTGATTGGGTTTAGCGGTTTGCACCGACACGTCCAGCCTGTTTGCGGCACCTAGGAGAGTTGTTTGACCGCCCAGCGCGCGGCATCTGCCGCGGCTGAATCCGGATCCTCTGTCAAATCCTGTGCAATCGGTATCAACCCCTGCAGGCCCGAGTTGCCAATGGCGTACAGCACATTTCGCACAAACCGGTCCCGTCCAATCCGCTTAATCGGAGAGCCCGAGAATTTCGTTCGAAATTCCGGATCGTCCAGTCCAGCCAATTCCGCCAGCCGAGGAGCCTTCAGATCCTCACGTGCTGCATAGCGCATGTCACTGGCCGTGACTGCGAATTTGTTCCAGGGGCAGGCGGCAAGGCAATCATCGCAACCATAGATCCGATTGCCGAGTTTCGCGCGCAGGTCTTCATCAACCGGACCCTTGTGTTCGATTGTCAGGTAAGAAATGCAGCGCCGCGCGTCCAACTGATAAGGCGCCGGGAATGCGTCTGTCGGACAGGCGGCCAAACAGGCCCGGCAGGATCCACAGTGATCCACCTCTGCTTGATCCGAAGGTAGGTCCAGAGTTGTGAAAACAGACCCTATAAAGGCCCAATTTCCCCAATCGCGACTTACAAGATTGGTGTGCTTACCCTGCCATCCCAACCCCGCAGCATGACCCAAGGCCTTTTCCGGAACCGGGGCGGTATCGACAAAGACCTTCACCTCGCCACCAGCCTCGGCTATCAACCAGCGGGCTAACCTTTTGAGCCGCTTCTTGACCAGGTCGTGATAGTCCTTGTTCTGCGCATAGACTGAGATCGCCCCCTTCTCGGGGTGGTCCAGAATCTCGGTTGGATCATGTTCGGGCGCATAGCTTTCTGCCAACATGATCACCGATTTCGCCTCGGGCCAGAGCGCTGCCGGATCGCCTCGCCAATGGGTCCGCTCGGCCATCCATCCCATTTGCCCGTGATATTCGGCCTGCAGGAACGCCTCCAGCCGGGCGGGCACTTCGGGGACATCCCACGGGCGACAAATGCGACAAGACACAAAGCCCTCGCTCAGCGCCTGTGCCACCAGCCTATCCTTTAAACCCGATCCGCTCTTCATCTGGCCCTAAATACCTTCGGGGGAATCGCGCCCCAAGGCGCGATGGGGGGCAAACAGCCCCCCTTGTGCGACCCTATCAGAAATCCAGATCTGCGTAATGGGCCGGTGGGCGGAACCCCGGAACCTGATCTGCAAGAATTGACCGGAACGCAGGCCGGGATTTGATCTTGGCATACCAGTCCTTAACCGCCTGCGACCGGTTCCAATCCACGTCCGAGATATAATCCAGCGCCGATAGATGCGCCGCAGCCGCAAAATCGGCCAATGTCATCTGATCCCCGGCCAGCCAACGGCGGTGATCCAGCAACCAGGCCATGTAATCCAGATGATACTTGATGGCCTTGGCACCTTGTTTGACATTCTTACTGTCGGGATAGCCCTGTCCGGTGACCTTCTTGTTCACACGCTCATAAACCAGTTTGGATGTTACCTCGTGATGGAACTTGTCATCAAACCAGGCCACCAGCCGACGCATTTCGTATCGTGCCTCCGGCGTTTGGGGCATCAGCGCAGGATCGGGCCGGGTTTCCTCGATATATTCGCAAATCGCGTTGCTTTCGGACATGATCTTTCCGTCCAGACGAAGAACCGGGACTTTTCCGGCCGGGTTGCGCCGCAGGAAATCCGGGTCTTTCTCCCAGTATTTCTCCTCGACCAGCTCAACCTCGATCTTCTTTTCCGCAAGCGACAGGCGCACTTTGCGGCAATAGGGGGACAGGGGAACATGAAACAGACGCGCCATGGGCTTCCAATCGAACCAGTGATTACACTCAAGCTTTAGCCTTGCAGGGCCTTGGGTTTCAATCCTCGAAACAATCCGCGCGACCATCTGCGCGAATGGTGGCCGCCCCATCGAGGATCGAGGCAGCCCGTCTGCGTGTGCGGACCGACGGATCCCGAACGGACCTGTTTTTGGGAGAAGGCAGGATTGCGGCAATACGTGCGGCCTGAACTGGCGACAGCTGGGCCGCGGTCACATTGAAGTTGCGCTGGGCTGCGGCCTCAACGCCAAACACACCTTCGCCAGTCTCGGCCACGTTCAAATAGACCTCGAGAATGCGCTGTTTGCTCCAGAAAATCTCGACCACGGGGGTGAGAGATGTCTCAAGCGCCTTACGCACCCAACTGCGCCCCTGCCACAGGAACACATTCTTCACCACTTGCTGCGTGATGGTAGAGGCGCCACGTGTACCGCCTTCCTCCAAAGCATCGCGAATGGCATCGACGTCAAACCCCCAGTGCAGGCAGAAATTGGCATCCTCTGCCGCCACCACGGATCGCGCCATGACGGGCGAGATCTGTTCAATCGGCACCCAATCGCGCTGAACCTTGCCCAGCCGCCGCCATTCAGACCAGATCGTATGGGTTACCGGGGGATTCACCACAGAAAAAAGCACCACAAGCGCCACAACAAACGCAACCAGACCCAATACCGCGCGGGTCACCCAGCGGCGAATCCGCGATTGTGTCTGGTTCTTTGCCTTCGACGCCTTGCTTTTCTTACTGCTCGATTTGCGCGCTGCTTTCTTTGCCATATTGTTGCTATACGACGCGGCGACGATGTTTGGAACGGATTAAATCGCCAAAGCGCGCGCCTCGCGCGGACGTATCACGGGACGGGCGGTTTCTGGCAGGACCGCATCGCGGGTCTGCAATTCGGGAAACAGGGCCAGAACTTCAGCCTTTGTCTCGGCGTCAGACTGAGAGAGCGCGTGCCCAGGGTAATAACTTTCGCTTTTGGCCCCATTTGCAATGACGATCTCATGGCGCGAAAAGAGAAGATGAATATAGTCGATCTGACCACCCTCAACACGCGTAACAGAATCCCCGTTGACCAGGCAATGCGCTGCGATCAGCACTTCGGAATGGCCGAACAAATACGGCGCCCGCCAGTCCGAGACCAGCATCCGGTGCTGTGGCGACACGATCAAAGGCTGTTCCAGCCCTAGCACGCCAGCCTCAAACCGGATCGGCGCCAGCTTGCCTTTGGCCTCAACCGTGGTCCGCCCCACCCAAAGCAGCGGCTGCGCACCGTTGTCCGATGTGATGACCATATCGCCGGGCTTCAGATCTTCGATAAGACGCGGGCCATCAGGCGTTTCGATCAGCGTTCCGGGGGTGAAACAGGGCGGGCCAAGATTGCCAACATCTAGCGGCCCCTGCGTGTTGACAAAGGTTGATGAGACAAACGTGCCCGGTTGCAGAACCTGCCCGTCTGTTGGTGTAAAGACACGGGTTCCGTCAGCAAGATAGAAGGTCGTGCCGGTATAGGTGACATTGCCAACGCCGGTCACGTTAATCGTAACAACATCACCCGGCCACGACGAAGTAACATCCTGGCCGTTTACCGTATCCCCGCTGGGCGCGTCGATCTCGCCATCGTCATCCACATCGGTGAGGTTGAATTTATCAACAACTACCGATGTACCGCCCGGTGGCGGATTCGCGGGGTCAAACGAATAAAACTGATCAAGATAGGTGGTTGGCATCTAACAGACTCCTACGCGTTCGCACGACTGCAAAGCAGCCTAACCGCAACTTCCGAACAAAAAGTGACGAAATCTAGGCTTATTGGGCCCGTTTCGACAAGCAAACGACCACCTAGGACCAATAAAAGAAAACCCCACGTGGTTTAAAAGACACGCGGGGTTGCCATTTTCATTGGTCCTCAGATTACTCTGCAGGAACAGCTGTTGCCTCGACCGCCAACGGATGGCTGAGCTTGTTCAGCATCTCTTTCGGGCAGACCTGGATAAAGTTCGCCTTCTCGACCTCCCAGTGCTGCAGGATATCCGCAGCCTTGCGGCTAATGGTTTCGGCCTGATGGGTTTCGATCAGCGATTTCAGCTGATCTTCCCAATGGCCAATGGTCACGGGGCATGTCACCAGCGTTTCCATATTCATCAGCGCCTGCGCCTTGCCGTCGGGGTCGTACAGATAAGCCATGCCGCCTGTCATGCCCGCTCCGAAATTGGCGCCGATACTGCCCAGGATCACGGCGACCCCGCCGGTCATATATTCGCACCCGTTCGAGCCGCAGCCTTCGATCACCACCTTGGCGCCTGAATTGCGCACCGCGAACCGTTCTCCGGCGCGGCCTGCTGCAAACAGATACCCGTCCGTGGCCCCATACAGAACCGTGTTGCCAATGATGGTGTTGTCATCCGCCTTCAGCGGGCTGACCTGCGGTGGACGCACAACAATCATACCACCAGACAAGCCCTTTCCGACATAGTCATTGGCATCACCCGAAACTTCAAGCTTGAGTCCCGGCGCTGCAAACGCCCCCAGCGACTGACCAGCAGAGCCCTGCAGCTTCACGTGCAGGTGATCCGACTGGAACGTGTTCCGCATCCCAAAATTTTGCACGATATGGCTGGAAACCCGCGTCCCAACGGTTCGGTGCGTGTTTTGCACCGCGTAAGACAGCTGCATTTTCTCGCCGTCTTTCAGGAACCGGGCCGCATCGCGCACGATTTCTGCGTCCAGCGTATCGGGCACCGCGTTCCGGTCTCTGTCACGATTATAGACGATGTTATGGGCACCATCGACGGTGATCAGCAGCGGGTTGAGGTCCAGATCATCCAGATGCGCCGACCCTCGGCTGACCTGCGCTAGCAGATCGGCCCGACCGATGATGTCGTCAATCGACCGCGCACCCAGGCTGGCCAGCAGCTCGCGCACTTCTTGCGCGTAGAAGGTGATCAGGTTGACGACCTTATCCGCGTTACCGGTGAATTTGGTGCGCAGGCTTTCGTCCTGAGTACACACGCCAACTGGGCAAGTGTTGGACTGGCACTGACGCACCATGATACAGCCCATCGCGATAAGGGCGGCGGTGCCTATACCGTATTCCTCGGCCCCCATCATCGCGGCCATGACGATGTCACGACCGGTACGCAAGCCGCCATCGGTTCGCAGGGTCACGCGATCCCGCAGGTTGTTCATCGCCAAAACCTGATGCGCCTCGGTCAGGCCCATCTCCCATGGCAGCCCGGCATATTTGATGCTGGTCGCCGGCGATGCGCCGGTGCCGCCATTGTGACCTGAAATAAGGATAATGTCCGCTTTTGCCTTGGCTACACCTGCAGCAATCGTGCCAACACCCGAGGACGCCACCAGCTTGACCGTCACCTTACAGCGCGGGTTTATCTGTTTCAGATCATAGATCAACTGCGCCAGATCCTCGATCGAATAGATATCGTGGTGCGGCGGCGGTGAGATCAGTGTTACACCCTTGGTCGAATGGCGCAGGCGCGCAATCAGGTCGGTGACCTTCATGCCAGGCAACTGCCCGCCCTCACCGGGTTTGGCACCCTGGGCAACCTTGATTTCCAGCTCTTCGCACTGGTTCAGGTATTCGGCGGTTACACCGAACCGGCCCGAAGCCACCTGTTTGATCTTGGCCGAGGGGTTGTCACCATTGGGTTCCGGCACGAAATGCGCCGGATCTTCGCCGCCCTCGCCGCTGTCGGATTTCGCCCCGATCCGGTTCATCGCAACGTTCAGCGTCTTGTGCGCCTCGGGCGACAGCGCCCCCAGCGACATGCCCGGCGTCACGAACCGTTTGCGGATCGAGGTGATAGATTCCACCTCTTCAATCGGGATCGGCTTGCTCAGCGGTTTGAAATCCATCAGGTCGCGCAGATGGATCGGCGGGTTCGATTGCATCTTGGCCGAATACTGCTTCCACAGCTCATACGACGCTTTGTTGCAGGCCATCTGCAGCATATGCATCGAGGTCGCTTCCCACGCATGGGTTTCGCCCGACTTCCGCGCCTTATAGAAACCACCGATCGGCAGAACATCCAGACCGCTTTCCCAGCCCTTGGCATGGATCTCTTCGGCCTTGGATTGAATACCCGTAACACCGATGCCGGAAATCCGGCTGGTCATACCGGGAAAGAACTCGGCGACCATGGCACGGCTGAGGCCCACGGCCTCAAAGTTCAATCCGCCACGATAGGATGAGATCACCGAAATCCCCATCTTGGCCATGATTTTCAGCAAGCCCTGGTCAATCGCCTCGCGGTACCGCGCGACATTTTCGGTCAGGCTGCCATCCAGCAACCCGCGATCAATACGATCGGCCAGAGAATCTTCGGCCAGATAGGCGTTGACTACAGTGGCCCCGCACCCGATCAGAACGGCGAAGTAATGCGGATCAACGCATTCCGCCGACCGCACGTTCAGCGAGCAGAAGGTGCGCAGACCCTTGCGGGTCAGATGCGAATGCACCGCGCTTGTTGCCAGGATCATTGGCATCGCCACGCGACCCTGACCTGAATTCATATCGGACAACACCAAATGCCCCGCGCCCGAGCGCACGGCCTCTTCGGCTTCGGCTCTAATACGGGCCAAAGCTGCGCCTAGCGCCCCTTGTCCGGCTTCAAAGCTACAGTCGATTTCTGCCAATGGGGCATTGAAGTTTTCTGCCAGTGCTTCCCATTGGGCATTGCCCACAAACGGGCTTTCCAGCACGATAATTTCGGTCTGGCTGCTGTCTTCATCCAGCACGTTTTTCAGGTTTCCGAACCGGGTTTTCAGCGACATCACACGATATTCGCGCAACGAGTCGATGGGAGGATTGGTCACCTGGCTGAAGTTCTGGCGGAAGAAATGGCTGAGCGGACGGTACTGTTTCGACAGAACAGCCGATGGCGTGTCATCGCCCATTGAAGCCAGTGCCTCTTTTCCATCTTCGGCCATTGGCGCCAGAATCTGCTCCAGTTCCTCGATCGAATATCCGGCGGCGATCTGACGCTTGCGCAGCTCCTCGCCCGCATAGATCGGCGCTTCGGTGATTCCAGCCAGAGACTCGTCCAAATCGTTGATCTTGCCGACCCAATCGCCGAATGGCAGTGCGCGGGCCAGCTTGTTCTTGATCTGCGTATCGCGATACAGCTTGCCCTTTTTCATATCCACGGCCAGCATTTGGCCCGGGCCCAACGCGCCTTTTTCGGTCACGCTGGCCTCATCAATCGGGACCATCCCGGCCTCGGAGCCTGCAATTACAAGACCATCTCCAGTGACCACATAACGCATCGGACGCAATCCATTCCGGTCAAGACCGGCACAGACCCAGCGGCCATCGGTCATAGCCAACGCGGCAGGGCCATCCCAGGGTTCCATCACCGAGTTGCAGTAAGAATACATGTCGCGCCAGGCCTGCGGCAATTCCACCGCCTGCTTGGACCAGCTTTCGGGCACCAGCATGGTTTTCGCCATCGGGGCCGAACGGCCTGCGCGTACAAGAACTTCGAATACAGAGTCTAATGCGGCAGAATCCGACGATCCACCAGCGATGATCGGTTTGATATCCTCGGCGTAATCGCCAAAGGTGCCGCTGGCCATGCGGATTTCATGGCTTTTCATCCAGTTGACGTTGCCCCTGAGAGTGTTGATCTCACCGTTATGGGCCAGCATGCGGAAGGGCTGGGCGAGCCACCATTGCGGGAAGGTGTTGGTCGAATAGCGCTGGTGATAGATGGCAAAGGCGGATTCGAATCGTTCATCCATCAGATCGGGGTAGAAAACCGCAACCTGCTCGGCCAGCATCATGCCCTTGTAGATGATTGACCGGCAGGACAGTGACGCCAGATACAGCCCGGAAATCCCGGCCGCTGCGGCAGCCTTTTCAATGCGGCGACGGATGACATAAAGTTCACGCTCGAATGTCTCTTCGTCCACGCCTTTGGAATTCGAGATCAGGATCTGCTCAATCTCGGGCCGGGTCGCGTTGGCCTTTTCGCCGAGACAGGTGACATCAACCGGAACGTGGCGCCAGCCATAGATATAATAACCCATGCGCAGCACTTCGGATTCCACGATGGTCCGGCACTGTTCCTGCGCACCGAAATCGGTGCGGGGCAGAAAGACCTGACCAACCGCGATCAGCTGATCCAATTTGGGCTCGTGCCCGGTGCGACGGATCTGGTCATAGAAGAAAGGAACCGGGATCTGCACATGGATACCTGCGCCGTCGCCGGTCTTGCCATCCGCATCTACCGCGCCGCGGTGCCAGATCGCCTTGAGCGCGGCGATGCCAGCATCCACAACCTTGCGTGACGGCTTGCCATCGACTGAGACCACAAGACCCACACCGCAGGACGAATGCTCTTCTTCCTCGGAATAGAGACCGTTTTCGGCCATGAACTGACGTTTGGCTTCTTCGGCCCGTACCCAATCGGCATCATATTTGGTCATTGGCTGTCTCCTTCTTCCGGCAGGCCGTACATGGCTTCGACCTCAGCTTTGGTCATCTGCCGACGCTCGCCTGCGAACGCGTACCCGTCGGGTTTTTTGTCGATATAAAGTTCCAGTTGCAGCGGGTTGTCCGTGTCGTCGAACAGGCCTGCTGCCATTTGGGTATGGCCGTGCATCTGACCTGGCAGGGTAATCCGGTACCAAAGCGCCGATCCGCAATCGGCACAAAACGCGCGTTCCGCCCAGTCCGAGGACGTAAAGGTCTTAACCGGCCCAAGGGCCGCATACCCCTCTTGCGCGGGAAACGTTATTAGCATCGAGCTAGTCCAGCGGCGACACTGGTCGCAATGGCACGCGCCCAACGACTCTTTCGCCGGGGTGGCAGTCACTGTGACCGCGCCGCACATACATTGGCCTTGCAATTCGGGCATCTCTGTCCCTCCTGTCGCGGGGCTTATTCGGCTGCAACCGCAGCCGTGTTGTTGAAACGGTCAAGGATCGCGTCGGCGCAGTCGCGCCCATCGCGGATCGCCCAGACCACCAGCGAGGCACCGCGCACGATGTCACCGATGGCATAGACCCCGTCCATCTCGGTCTCGCCGGTCTCGAATGCTGCTTTTACAGTGCCCCAGCGGGTCACGGGCAGGTCAGGCTGGCCAAACAGGGTGGGCAGGTCTTCGGGCTCGAACCCCAGCGCCTTGATCACCAGATCAGCGTCTTCGACATAATCCGCGCCTTCGATCAACTCGGGGGCCTGACGGCCGGTGGCATCGGGCTGACCCAGACGCATCTTCTGGACCAAAACGCCGGAAACCTGATCATCGCCGGTAAAGCCCTTTGGCGCGCTTAGCCATTCGAATACGACGCCTTCTTCCTCGGCATTCTGCGTTTCGCGCTGCGATCCGGGCATGTTCGCGCGGTCGCGGCGATACAGGCATTTGACCGAGGTCGCACCCTGACGGATCGAAGTCCGCACGCAATCCATCGCGGTATCACCGCCACCGATCACGACAACTTTTTTGCCTTCGGCATTCAAACGGCCATTGTCGAAATCTTCGACCTCGTCGCCAAAGCTTTTGCGGTTCGAGGCTGTCAGGAAGTCGATGGCCTTTTCAATACCCGTCAAACCGCTGCCAGGCATGGACAGGTCGCGCGACTTGTAAACGCCGGTTGCGATGATAATCGCATCATGTTTGGAACGGATTTCCGCGAATTTGGCGGCGTCCACGTCGCAATTCAGAACAAACTCAACCCCGCCATCTGCCAACAGGTCATTGCGGCGCTGAACAACGTCTTTTTCCAGCTTAAAACCCGGAATTCCATACATCAGCAGTCCGCCTGCCCGGTCATGGCGATCATACACGGAGACCTGAATACCCGCACGGCGCAGCATGTCCGCCGCTGCCAGTCCACCAGGGCCGCCGCCGATGATGCCGACGCTTTCGCGGCGCTCAGCACCCGGTACGACCGGCTTGACCCACCCCTTTTCCCAGGCTGTGTCGGTGATATATTTCTCGATCGAGCCAATGGTAACAGTGCCGTGCCCAGATTGTTCGATCACGCAATTCCCTTCGCACAGGCGGTCCTGTGGGCAGATGCGCCCACAAATCTCGGGGAAGGTGTTGGTGGCCTGACTGGTGTGATAGGCCTCCTCCAGACGGCCCGTTGCGGTCAGGTTCAGCCAGTCGGGGATGTTGTTGTGCAGCGGGCAATGCGACTGACAATAAGGCACACCGCATTGGCTGCAGCGGCTGGCCTGTTCTTCAGCTTTGGCAGCAGCGAATTCGGCATAGATTTCGTCAAAGTCTTCCGTGCGGGCATCTGCGGCCCGTTTTTCCGGCATTACTCGGTCGATCTGCACAAATTTCAGCATCGGTTGCTTGGCCACGGGTCAGACTCCATGAATTGGCTTGGTCGCGCCTCTTTAAAAGATGCGCAGGGGGATTAAAAGTCAAGTGTACTGACCTTTTTTCAAAAACTTTGCGGGATTTCACCGATGGCCAGTGAGAAATACAGGATTTTAGTTCCGATTCGGACCTATTTGCATCCTTTTCTTTTCCTTACCGCGCTTATACGCAGGGTTCACAAAGAACACGTGACGGCAGCACGGGCAGGTAAATGAGTCTTTTTCAGTTGATCCTTGCAGCAGTCATTCAGGGAATTACCGAATTTCTGCCGATCTCATCTTCGGGTCATCTGATACTTTTACCCAGCCTGACCGGTATGGACGATCAGGGGTTGGCCATCGATGTCGCTGTGCATGTGGGCACTCTGGGCGCCGTAATTCTGTATTTCTGGTCTGATGTAAAAATGGCGATTTCCGGACTGCCCCAGGCTCTTTTGGGGCGCACCGATACACCACAAGCCCGATTGGCCCTGGGGCTGATTCTGGCCACGATCCCAACCGTCATTGTCGGAGCGATCCTGTTCAAAACCGGGCTCAGCCAGTCTCTGCGCTCAATGACGGTCATCGGCTGGACGATGCTGGGGTTCGGCATATTGCTCTACTGGATGGACCAGAAAGGGCCGCAAAGCAAAGAAACCTCTGACTGGGGCCTGCGCGATGCGATGATCATGGGCCTGTGGCAAGTTCTGGCGTTGATCCCCGGAACATCCCGGTCCGGGATCACGATCACCGGGGCGCGCCAGCTTGGATACAGCCGCGAAGACGGTGCACGCATCGCGATGTTGATGTCCATACCCACGATTCTGGCATCCGGAGCGCTGCTGTCCACAGAGGTCATCCGCCAGGCAAATGCCCAACTGGCGTTCGACAGTGCTGTTGCTGCGTTCTTTGCGTTTCTGTCCGCGCTGCTTGCCTTGTCGCTAATGATGCGCCTGTTGCGCAGCGTCAGCTTTACGCCATACGTGATCTACCGCGTAGTAGTGGGCGCAATCCTTCTGGTCATCGCCTACAGCTGATCAGGTCCGCATATTGCTGGCCGAGTTCTGTATGTCATCATACTGACCCGAGGGGCGGAACTTCCACAGATAATCCGGCAGGACCGATTCCAGCGTCGCCGGCTCGATCCCCAGATCGGCAAAGCCAAGAGCGCTATCTGAGGCAACATTGTCGTGACGCAGATTCTTGAGTTGATCACGCGTCAGGATATTGTTCGGAAACAACTGAAAGCTCGCAAATTTCATTATGTCCAGCATTCCCGCCATGATCCGGGCCACCCAAAAGGGAATCCCAAGGATAATCCGGTGGCGGTTGATCACATCCAGCATTTGCTGCATTAACGCACGGAAGGTTTTCACTTCGGGTCCGCCCAATTCGTAGACACCCCCGCTGGCCTGCCCCAGCACGCCCTGCACCGCAGCCTTGGCGACATCATCCACATAGACCGGCTGAAATTGCGTCTGGGCCCCGACCAGCGGCAGGAATGGCCCCATCCGGGTCATCGCAGCGAAACGGTTGAAGAACTGATCCTCGGTTCCGAAAATCACCGAAGGGCGCAGGATCATTGCACCCGGCATATGGGCCAGAATACCGGCCTCGCCTTGCGCTTTGGTCCGAGAATACTCGCTCCCCGCCTCGGCATCAGCACCAATGGCCGAGATATGGACCATACGGGTTACACCTTCAGCGGCTGCTAGACGCGCAACGCGTTCAGCCCCTTCGGTTTGAACGGTATCGAATTCATTCAGGCCAATCTCGTTCAACACACCAACACAGTTCACCACCGCATCAGCCCCCCGCATCGCCAAAGCAACCGAAGCGTCATCGCGGATGTTACACAGGACAGGTTCGACCTGCCCCACCGCACCATAGGGTCTGACAAACATCGCTTCGTTCGGACGGCGCACCGCAACCCGAACGCGCCAGCCTTCATTCGCCAGACGTCGCGCAATATATCGGCCGACAAATCCGGATCCGCCATAAATCGTGACCAGTTTGGACATTTGAGGGCTCCTGCTATTGGGTCCTGATCCGATCTACCGCCCAATGCCCTTTCAAACAAGGCGCAATAACGCCGCGCAGCCACGAAAAAGCAACGCGGCACAGACGCTCGAAAGCAGTGGTTAAAAAACTTTCAAAAAACTTTCCGAATCCGGTTGACGCCTTCCGCCAGTAGGCTTAAACGCCCCTCCACGACACCTGCCCAGGTGGCGGAATTGGTAGACGCGCTAGCTTCAGGTGCTAGTGTCCGTATGGACGTGGAGGTTCGAGTCCTCTCCTGGGCACCAAACTCCAAACATCTCCCTACTTTTCAAGCGATTGCGCTCGTGCGCTTTTCCGTTTCTTGCCTGCGCCTAAGCGCTGCAATAGGTTTAAATCGCGCGCTGAATTCCAGCGTCCAGACAAGATCGAACCGGGACCCTAAAGCCAATCCCGCAAAATCGGGATCAACGGCACATCTGCCGCAGGCATCGGGTAACTGCGCAGATCATTCGCACGCACCCATTTCAGCGCCTGTCCTTCCTTCGATTGCGGAATGCCCTCCCATTTGCGGCAGGCAAACAGCGGCATCAGCAGGTGGAAATCATCATAGCTGTGGCTGGCGAAGGTCAGCGGGGCGAGGCAGGAGGACCATGTATTGATGCCCAGTTCTTCGTACAGTTCGCGGATCAGGGCGACCTCGGGCGTTTCGCCGGGTTCGATCTTGCCGCCGGGAAACTCCCAAAGTCCAGCCATGGATTTGCCTTCGGGGCGCTGCGCCAGCAGCACCCGGCCCTCAATGTCTATCAGGGCGACCGCAGAAACCAGAACTGTTTTCACGACCGGTAATCCGCGTTGATCTCGATATAGCCATGGGTCAGGTCGCAGGTCCAAACGGTGGATTTACCCGCGCCCAGCCCTAGATCGACGCCGATTACAAGGTCCTGAGCCTTCATGTATTCGGCGGCGTCTTCCTCGCGGTAATCGGGGCTGACCCAGCCTTTTTCGGCCACAAGGATGTCTCCGAAAGAAATGCTCAGCAGGTCACGGTCGGCAGCTGCACCCGATTTTCCGATGGCCATGACGACGCGGCCCCAATTCGGGTCTTCGCCCGCAATGGCGGTTTTTATCAGTGGTGAATTGGCAATCGCCAATCCATGCACCTTGGCGTCGGCATCGGTGACGGCCCCGGTCACACGAATTTCTACGAATTTCGTGGCGCCCTCGCCATCGCGTACCACTTGTTGGGCAAGGTCCAGCATCACGGTTTCCAAAGCCTCGGCAAAGGCGGCATTGTCTGTCGCATCCACCCCCGAAGCCCCAGTAGCACACAGCAGCAGGCTGTCCGACGTCGAAGTGTCGCTGTCGACGGTGATGCAGTTGAAAGTGCGGTCGGTTTGCGCACCCAGCATCTGCTGCAGCGCGGATTGCTCGACCTGGGCGTCGGTGAAGATATAAACCAGCATCGTCGCCATATCAGGCGCGATCATGCCAGAACCCTTGGAAATCCCCGCAATAGAGACCGTTTTTCCATCAATCTCGACCTGCGCCGAGGCTCCTTTCGGAAAGGTATCCGTGGTCATGATGGCCCGCGCTGCATCTTCGATTGCGTGGCGACTGAGGCCGGATTTCAGGGCCTCAAGCTGCGCCACGATGCGGTCATGCGGCAAGGGTTCACCGATCACACCAGTTGACGAGGTAAAAACCCGTTCGACCGGTACGCCTGTGGTCTTGGACACTGCTTGCGTCACCTCGGCGACCGAGCTTTGGCCATAATGCCCAGTAAATGCATTAGCATTGCCCGAATTCACAAGGATCGCCGCCGGCCCGTCACTTGGCCCGCCGATCTTGTCCTGACAATCCAGCACGGGTGCCGCGCGTGTGGCAGAGCGGGTAAAGACCCCAGCCACTGATGTGCCCGGATCCAGGACCGCCAGCATCACATCAGTGCGGCCTTGATAGCGTACGCCGGCTTCGACGGTCGCAAAGCGCACACCGTCAATCGCGGGCAATTCGGGAAACGCCGCCGGGGCCAGCGGAGAGACTTTGGTGATCGAGGCCACGGGGTTACTCCTGAATCAGGTCCAACTGACGCACGATGCCCGGAGTCACATCTTCGAGCGCAGGACGTTCGATCTGTGCAGCCTGGGTCAATTCGCCGATACGGGCCTGAATAGCTTCACTTTGCAGATCCTGTGCCAGCTCGTCGCGCACCGCATCAAGTGCGGGCGCTTCGGATTTGCGCTTGTCATTCAGAATGATCACGTGCCAGCCGAACTGTGTCTGCACCGGGTCAGACACCTGATCCTTCTCAAGCGCGACAACGGCGGTTTCAAACTCGGGAACCATCTGCCCCTTGCCGAACCAACCCAGCACCCCGCCATTCGGGCCGGAAGGACCGGTTGATTTTTCTTTGGCCAGCTCGGCAAAGTCGGCGCCATCATCCAACTGAGCCTTAAGGTCTTTTGCCTCATCCTCGGTCTCGACCAGAATATGGCTGGCATTAAACTCATCTTCGCCTTCAAACTCGGCAAAGCGCGCATCATAGGCGGTCTGAATGGTTTCTGCCGTTACAACTTCGTCGATCAGGGCATTTACGGTCTGAACCGCCAGCAACGACCGCGTCTCGTTCTCGATGGCCAAGGCGTTCAGATTGCTCAGCCCTTCTTGCTCCTGGCCCAGCAACTGCTGCTGAATCAGCTGCTCGATGATGAAATCATACAGAACATCATCTTCGACCTGCTGGTAGTTGGGGGGCAGTGTCGCAACTGTTGCGATCACATGCGCCAGAGTGATTTCTTCGCCGTTTACGCGGGCGACCACCGTGCTGGCATCGGGCTTGGTTTCGGCGGCCAATGGCAGCGCCATCACCGTTGCAAGGGCCAGCGATGGCAGAAAAGTGAGGCCTTTGGGCATGGAATCATCCTATTTCTTTGCCACGGCAGGGCGCAGCGTTGACACTCTGGAACCTGCCGCTTACATCGCTTTGAAGCCTTGGACAGGGCCGCCTTTCACCCCCCGTATCTATGGGTTGCGCGCAAGGTGGGCAAGCCTGTCAAAACCAAGACAAGAACAGATCCGCTGGAGTGAACATGCTGGGACTCGGAACGCTCGCCAAAAAGGTGTTCGGAACACCGAACGACCGCAAGATCAAGGCGACCCGCCCCCTGATCGAACAGATCAACGCGCTGGAACCCGAGTTCGAGAATCTGTCGGATGACGGCCTGATCGCAAAGACCGCCGAGCTGCGCAAACGTGCGTTGGAAGGCGAAAGCCTGGATGATCTGCTGCCCGAGGCGTTTGCCAACGTACGCGAAGGGGCAAAACGCGCGCTGGGCCTGCGTGCCTTTGATGTGCAGTTGATGGGCGGCGCCTTCCTGCATCAGGGCAATATTTCCGAGATGAAAACGGGTGAAGGCAAGACATTGGTTGCGACCCTCCCCGCCTATCTGAACGCGCTGACCGGTAAAGGCGTGCACGTGGTCACAGTGAACGAATACCTGGCCAAGCGCGACTCTGAATGGATGGGCAAGGTGTTTGCCGCCGTGGGCATGACCACCGGTGTCATCTGGTCAGGGCAGCCCGATGCCGAGAAAAAGGCTGCTTATGCCTGTGACGTGACCTATGCCACCAACAATGAGCTGGGTTTTGATTATCTGCGCGATAATATGAAGGCGGAACTGGATCAAATTTACCAGAAACACCACAATTTCGCGATCGTGGATGAGGTCGACTCGATCCTGATTGACGAGGCGCGGACGCCGCTGGTCATTTCCGGGCCCTCCGAGGACCGGTCGGACCTGTATACCGCGATTGATGCGCTGATCCCGTCATTGGGAGAAGATCACTTCACGCTGGACGAAAAGTCCCGGAACGTGACCTTCACGGATGAGGGTAACGAGTTTCTGGAACAACAGTTGATTGCCAACGGCCTGATCCCAGAAGACCATTCGCTGTATGATCCTGAAAGCACCACGGTCGTTCACCACGTGAACCAGGGCTTGCGCGCGCATAAGCTGTTTACACGTGACAAAGATTACATCGTGCGGGACGGCAATGTCGTTCTGATTGATGAGTTCACCGGTCGCATGATGCCAGGTCGTCGCCTGTCGGAAGGTCTTCATCAGGCCATCGAAGCCAAGGAAAACGTGCAGATTCAGCCCGAAAACGTAACATTGGCCAGCGTGACGTTCCAAAACTATTTCCGCCTGTATGACAAGCTGGGCGGCATGACCGGCACCGCGCTGACCGAGGCTGAGGAATTTGCCGAAATCTACGGTCTGGGCGTTGTCGAAGTACCAACCAACAAACCGATCGCGCGTCTGGATGAGGACGATCAGGTCTTTCGTACCGCAGCCGAAAAATACGGCGCCATGATCGACGAGACAAAGGAAGCCCAGAAAAACGGACAACCGGTCCTTCTGGGCACCACGTCCATCGAAAAGTCCGAATTGCTCAGCCAGATGCTCACCAAAGAAGGTATCCAGCACAATGTTCTGAATGCCCGCCAACACGAGCAAGAGGCGCAGATTGTTGCCGATGCGGGCCGATATGGCGCAGTAACCATCGCCACCAACATGGCCGGTCGCGGTACTGATATTCAGCTGGGCGGCAATGTGGAAATGAAGGTTCTGCAGGCGCTGGCCGAAAACCCCGAGGCAGATCCGGCCGAGCTGCGTGCCGCGGAAGAAGCCCGCCATGCTGAAGAAAAAGAAAAGGTCCTGGCTGCCGGTGGGCTGTATGTCATGGCGTCCGAACGGCACGAGAGCCGCCGTATCGACAACCAGCTGCGGGGCCGGTCCGGCCGTCAGGGTGATCCGGGCCGCACCGTGTTTTACCTCAGCCTCGAAGACGACCTAATGCGCATCTTCGGCTCGGAACGGTTGGACAAGGTTCTGACCACGCTGGGCATGAAAGAAGGTGAGGCCATCGTCCACCCTTGGGTGAACAAATCGCTGGAGCGGGCGCAATCCAAGGTCGAAGGTCGCAACTTTGACATGCGCAAGAACGTCCTGAAATTCGACGATGTGATGAACGACCAGCGTAAGGTGGTATTCAGCCAACGGCGCGAAATCATGTCCGCCGACGATCTGTCCGAAATCGTATCAGACATGCGTGAACAGGTGATCGACGATCTGATCGACGAATATATGCCGCCGAAATCCTATGCTGATCAGTGGGATACCGAGGGTTTGCACGCAGCGGTCAAGGAAAAATTGACCATTGACGCCCCGGTTCAGGATTGGGCCGCTGAGGAAGGCGTGGATGACGAGCAGGTGCGCGAACGGCTGATCAACGCCGCTGACGAGATGATGGCGCAAAAAGTGGCTGCGTTCGGCCCCGAGAACATGCGCAACATCGAAAAGCAGGTCTTGCTGAACACGATCGACAGCAAATGGCGCGAACATCTGCTGACGCTGGAACATCTGCGCTCGGTCGTGGGCTTCCGCGGCTATGCCCAGCGCGACCCGCTGAACGAATACAAGAACGAAAGCTTCCAGCTGTTCGAATCCATGCTGGATTCGTTGCGCGAAACCGTGACCCAGCAGCTGTCCCGCGTGCGACCGCTGACCGAAGAGGAACAGCGCGAAATGCTGACCCAGATGCAAGCGCAGCAGGCACGGGCGCAGCAGGCGGTAGATCAGGCCACTGGTCACGCCGAAGCGGTGGCCGAGGCCGAAGCCTCGGGTGATGCGCGGCCTGGATTTGTCGAAGACGACCCGGCAACTTGGGGAAACCCGTCGCGCAACGACAAGTGCCCCTGCGGTTCAGGCAAGAAGTTTAAGCATTGCCATGGCCGGTTGACCTAACGTCACCACAATCGAGACACAATGAGTCCGCCTCACGGCCACATATTAGCCGTGATTCAACTGCAGGGTGCGAATCGCTCCTTCAACTGGGGAGGGTGTCTTGTTTGTAATTAAGAACTACGTAACCACTGGCGGCACCGTTGCTTGTGCATTGGCCATTGGCTACCTCATGCAGAACGGAACCCCTGCGCAACCGCGAGGGGAGCGGGCTTCTGTCGATGTGGCATCAGTTACGGATCAGGCTTCAATCATCCCCGGGTTAAGCGAAGTCGTTCTGACCTCATCTGCACCGGTTCACGGAACAAGCAAAGAGACCGGGTCCGACAACCGTTTTATCGAGTCCAGTCGGTCAGAACCTGTCAATCCCATTGACTGCACCCTCAGTGCGCGCGCTACTGCCGTTCCCGGTGCTGCCGCCCGGCTGGTCGTCAACGCCCCCTGCCACAGTAATGAATCCGTGGAAATTCACCACAGCGGTCTGACAGTCACACAGCGCACCGACGCAGTAGGGCGCATGGACATGACAATCCCGGCCCTGTCAGAATATGCGATCTTTCTGATCTCGTTTGAAGACCAGCATGGAACAGTCGCAACCACCCATATCGCTGACATTGCCAATTACGAACGCATTGCCCTGCAATGGCAGGGTGAAACTGACCTGCAAATTCATGCGCTGGAATTCGGGGCCAGCTATGGCGGCAATGGCCATGTCTCGGCCGAGACCCCGACCGAAGGCGCCGGACAGGTAGTGCGTCTGGGCAATACCGGAACCGGGGACATGAAAAACATCGAAATCTATTCGTTCCCTGCTGGTCTTTCCAACCAAAACGGGTCGATAGAAATCACTGTCGAAACCGAGGTGACTTCAGAAAATTGCGGGCGCGACCTGAACATCCAGTCGCTTGAATTGCGGGATGATCGGTTGAGATCAAAAGACAGGACGCTGAGTTTTCCTGAATGCTCCCGCACCGGAGAGTTTCTGGTGTTGAATAATCTCTTCCAAGACCTGACAATCGCCGCAAACTAAATCCGCAGGCAGGCTCGGGCATCTTATGAAATTCTTTCGTGTGGCAGCGGCTGCACTGGCTTCCGTTACAATCGCGTCGGGCGCACAGGCGCAAGACATCTCGCTTAGATCGCATGACGGCAAGGTCGAAGTCACCGGTGACCTGCTGGGATTTGACGGCGAGTTCTATCGCGTGGCAACACAATTCGGCACGCTGACAGTTGATGGGTCCGGTGTGACCTGTACCGGACCTGCCTGCCCAAGCCTGACCGACTTTGTGGCTGAAATCCGATTTGCCGGATCTTCGGTCATGGCGGAAAAGGTTCTACCAGCGCTGATTGTTGGCTTCGCACAGCAGCAAGGGTTGTCGGCGACCCCAAACAGGCTGACCGCCAACACATTTTCTTACGAACTGCACCAACCCGGGAGGGCAGCACCGCTGGGTCGGTTCTTCTTTGACGCAGGGAATACTGAGCGCGGATTTAGGGCGCAGGCAGAAAACCAGGCTGATATTGTTCTGGCGTTGCGCGAAATCCGACCCGAAGAGGAGCAAGCCACACAAGCGGTAGGCCTTGGCGATCTGACCCGCACCCGCCGGGCCCGCGTCATCGCGCTTGACGCTTTGGTACCAATCGTTGCCAACTCGAACCCGTTACAGCAAATCTCGCTTGCGGAATTAACCCGGGTGTTTTCGGGCGAGATTACGAGTTGGGCCGAGTTGGGCGGACCCGATGCGCCAATTTCACTGCACCTTCCGGAAGCCGGTTCGGGTCTGGCCCAGAATGTCGAAGACAGGCTTCTGGGACCCTCCGGCACAGCCCTTTCCGAGGCGGCCATTCGGCATGACCGCAGTACTGATCTGGTGCGTTCCGTTGCTGCGGATCCCTTTTCAATAGGTGTCGCAAGCCAAGCCGAAGCCAGCACCGCGCGTGCCCTGCCTTTGACCGGCGGATGCGGTCATGCGCTGGCGGCAACTCGGCAGTCAATCAAGACCGAAGATTATCCGCTGACCTCGCCTATGTTTCTATACCTACCGGACCGGCGATTGCCGCGTTTTGCACGTCAATTCCTGGCCTACACCCAGGGAGCCGAGGCGCAGATGGCAATACGCGAGGCTGGCTTTGTCGATCAAACTCCCGAGACTATGGGTCTTGGGGTGCAAGGGGATCGACTTGCCAATGCGATCGCGTCGGGCGGATCAGAAGTTGGTTTAGAGGAACTTCAGCGGCTGGTCGAGATTTTCAGACCCATGTCCCGCCTATCACTGTCCTTCCGGTTCGAGCCCGGTTCCTCGCGCCCGGATGCGCAGTCACGGTCCAATATCCGACATCTTGCCCTTCTTTTGGAATCCGGGACCCTCGATGCCCGAAAGCTTAGGTTTGTCGGCTTCAGCGATGGCGAAGGGGCAGCGTCAACCAATGCGCGGATCGCATTGTTGCGGGCAAAAACCGTTCGCAATGCCGTATTGGCCGAGATTGAAACCGCTATCGGGGACAGCGTCGAAATCACGGTCGACGCCTTTGGCGAGGCCATGCCCATGGCCTGCGACGACACGAAATGGGGCCGAAAGGTCAACCGCCGAGTCGAGGTCTGGGTTCAATAGCAGCTACAGATAACCCTCGGACCTAAAGCTCAACTCGTTCGACTTTCCAATGATCAGATGGTCATGCAGCGTCAGGCCCAGTGCCAGGCAGGCATCCTGAATTCGGTTGGTCATGTCGATATCCGATTGCGACGGGGTCGGGTCACCTGACGGATGGTTATGCACCAGTATCAACGCCGAGGCATTCAGCTCCAGCGCCCGTTTGGCAACCTCGCGCGGATAGACAGGGACATGATCCACCGTGCCCTTGGCCTGTTCCTCATCAGCGATCAGCACGTTTTTGCGATCCAGATAGAACACACGGAATTGTTCGGTCTCACGATGGGCCATGGTGGTGTGGCAATAGTCCAGCAATGCGTCCCATCCGGAAATCACATGTCGCCTCATCACCCGTGCGCGGGCCATGCGATGGGCGCAGGCCTCAAGGATTTTCAGATCAGTGATCACACTATCCCCGACGCCTTTGATTTGGCGCAGCCGTTCCTCGGGCGCGGTCAGCACCCGATTGAAATCGCCGAACGTTTCCATCAGCGCACGCGCCAGCGGTTTCACATCCTGCCGGGGGATTGAACGGAACAGGACCAGTTCCAACAGCTCATAATCCGGCATGGCGGCGGACCCGCCAGACAGGAACCGTTCGCGCAGCCGCTTGCGATGATCTTTGATGTAGGAGGGTAACCGACCCGTCGGCAGCGGCTGCGCGGGGGCTTCGTCTGTATCGAATAGCATTGGGGCTTCGGAAAAGGCGTCCTGTGTCATGCTCTCAGCCTGACGCAGAATCGGTTTCCAGATGGTTAACGCACCTCACCTGCCATGCGGGCAGTGGCGCGGCGGACAACCATATGCAACACGATGGAAAACACTCCCAAGGTCAGCATCGCGGCGAACATCAGATCGGTCTTTGCACGGCCATTGGCCAACAGCATCAAATATCCCAACCCTTGCGACGAGCCGACCCATTCACCAATCACCGCCCCGATCGGCGCATAGACGGCGGCCAGCCTCATCCCCGACGCCAGCGAGGGCATCGCCGCCGGAATGCGGATATACCACAGCACTGCACGCGGACTGGCCTGCATCGTGCGCGCAAGGTCCAGATAGCCCTGCGGCGTCCGCATCAGCCCATCGAAGAAAGACGATGTGATCGGGAAATAGATGATCAGCACCGCCATCGCGACCTTGGACCACAGACCATAGCCCAGCCAAAGCGTCAGCAACGGGGCCAGCGCGAAAACCGGCAGAGCCTGCGTGAACACCAGCATCGGCTGCACCAGAACTCGCGCCGCCCGCGAATTGGCCAGTTGCAGCGCCGTAACCACACCCAGAACCGTCCCGAAGGCCAGTCCAATCACCACTTCAACCGCAGTGATCCAAGTGTGTTCGGCGATCAACCAACGGTTCTGCCACCAGGTCTCGGCCACCACGGCGGGGCTTGGCAGGATGAACTTAGGCAAGCCGGTCGTCCAGACGATCCCCTGCCAGATCGCAATCGCAAACACGGTGGCTGCAAGGGCTGAGAGATATTTCATGCGACCGCCTCGCGCAGCAAGCGCAACAGCGCACCTTGCGTCTCAAGCGTCTCAAGGTCGTCCACATGGCGCGGGGCAGGTGCATGCGGCGGCTCACAGGGGGTCAGGCCCTGCTGTGTCATCACCATGATGGACTGGCCCAGCCGGGCGGCCTCACCCGGGTCATGTGTCACCAGCAAAACGGTCCGGCCCTGCAACGCCTCGACCGCCAAGTCCTGCATATCGGCCCGAGTGCGGGCATCCAGCGCCGAGAACGGCTCATCCAGCAGAACAATCGGGCGATCCTCCATGAGCGTGCGGGCTAAAGCGACGCGTTGGCGTTGGCCGCCCGACAGTTCGGCGGGTTTCTTGGTCATATGATCCTGCAATCGCATGCGCTGAATCAGACGGTTGCGCCGCTCCAGATCGACCGACTTGCCCCGAAGCCGCGCACCTAACGAGACATTCTGTGCGACCGTTGCCCAGGGCAGCAGCAGATCATCCTGCGCCATATAGGCCACGCGGTCCTGCATCGGAGCACCATCGCCGGCGGTGATCTGCCCGGTGAACACGGCACCTGTATCAAGCCCGGCAATCAGACGTAGAATTGTGGTTTTACCGACGCCCGATCCGCCCAGCAGGCAAGTCCACTGCCCGGCCCCAAGGGTCAGGGTGAGCGGCGCGAACAGGGTCGTTCCGTCAATCGTGGCCGTACCTTTGATGCTCAGATCGGGCGCCGGGGTCATGGGGTCAGGCCCATTTGCCAGAAGTTGACTTCTAGCTCGGTTGCCGTGCGGAAGGTCTGGCACAGGCGATCCCAGCGCGGCGAGGCTGCAAAGTCCTCACCAATACGCCGTGTTAGAGCCTGATCGAACAGTTCTCCGACCGCTTTGCATGCGCCCTGGTAGTCGTCGCTGGCATAGGTATTGATCCAATCACGATAGACCTCGGATGTAGCTTCAGAGGCCAACCGCGTGCCGATTTCGCCATAGCCCATCACACAAGGGGTCAGAGCCGCCAGCAGGTCCAGCAAATCACCGCTATACCCGGCCTCAAGCACAAAGCGTGTATAGGCCAGGTTTTCGGCGCGTTCAGGGGTTGCGAACAGCTCCTCATGGGAAATCCCAGCCGCCTCACAGATACCGATATGCAGCTGCATTTCCTCGGCGACCAACGCATTTACCGTGGCCACGGCGGTCAGCATTTCCGAATGAGTCTCGGACTTAACAACCGCCAGTGCCCAAGCACGGGAAAAATGGATCAGGAACACATAGTCCTGTCGCAGGTAGTGCAGGAACGCCGCGCGCGGCAGCGTTCCGTCTTTCATCCCTTCCACAAAGGTGTGGCGAGTGTAATCCCGCCACGGCCCCTGCGCGGCATCCCGCATTAATGCGAAAGCTTTGCCGTAATTGCTCATTGCGCGGTCACATCGATGGCAATGTCGCTGACCGGGTTCAGGCTGTCGATCATGCCGCTGTTCTTCAGGAACTCCTCGAACCGCGCATAGCGACCCGCATCAAACGCCGCCGGACGCAGCGCGAACCGGGGCAGCGTGTCGACCCAGGCACGGGCATTCAGCTCATCCTTCAGCTCGGTCGAGGTGGCCGCGAAGATTTCCCAGCTTTTTTCCGGGTTGTTGACGATATACTGGGTCGCTTTCTCGGTCGCGGCCAAGAAACGGGCGATTTTGTCGGCATCCATCGTATCGGGATTGGCGACATAAATCAGCTCGTCATAGGGTGGGATGCCTTCCTCTTCGATATAGAAACAGCGACCCGCGACACCTTCGATATCCATCTGGTTCAGCTCAAAATTCCGGAACGCCCCGATAACTGCATCCACCTGACCGGTCATCAGCGAAGGCGACAGCGAGAAGTTGACGTTGACCATCTCAATCTCATCCAGACCGATATCATGCTGACCCAGAAGGGTTGTCAGGATCGCCTCTTCGACACCGGCGACCGAGAAACCGATTTTCTTGCCCCGCAGATCGGCCAGCGACTTGATCGGGCCATCATCCAGCACCAGCAGGCAGTTCAGCGGGGTGGCAACCAGCGTGCCGACCCGTTTCAGCGGCAAGCCCTCATGGATTTGCAGATGCAGCTGAGGCTGGTAGGACACTGCCAGATCGGCCTGACCAGCGGCCACCAGACGCGGCGGCGCGGAGGGGTCCGCGGGCGGAATGATTTCAACCTCAAGCCCCTGGTCGGCGAAATAGCCGTTTTCCTGTGCGACGATAATTGGACCATGGTCAGGGTTCACAAACCAATCCAACAAGACGGTCATCTTATCCTCGGCCCAGGCCGGCGCGGCAGCCAGCAGGGCGATTGCAGCGATCAGTTTCTTCATGTTTCGCGGTTCCTTCTGTTCACGAAGTTGAGGCTGCGACAAGAACAATCTCGCCCGGCCAATTCGGTTGAATTCGTTCGGCAGCGCGCCAGGCGCGCAATCCGGTAGCACAGCACAATGCCAGTCTTTTACCCTTATTAGGATCGATATCGCTCAGATCATCCGGCGATATCCGTTGCGCATCAGGATGTACCGGGCGCGGGGATTCCTCGGGGCTGCGCAGCTCGATGATCTGGTCATCTGTCGTCAGTTGCCCGGCCGAGAGAAACCGGAAACAGCTGTTCGGCTCGGGCGCATCGTCAAAGCGGAAGGCCGTGCTACGGAGTGTCCGACCATCGTATTGAACCATCTGACCCAGCACCGAGGGCGTCAGTCCAAGGATCAGGTTCAACGCCATCTGTGCCTGCATCGCGCCGACCGTCCCGACGACCGAACCCAGAACACCAGCGGTGGCGCAGCTGGCCCCGCTGTCCGGCGCATCCGGGAACAGCGCGCGCAAAGACGGTGCGCCGCCGCAGAAACCGCCGACATAGCCCGACAGCCCAAGCACCGAAGCGCTGATCAGCGGCTTGCCTTGCGCCAAGCAGGTGTCCGAGAGGATATAGCTGGCCGCATAGCTGTCTGCGCAATCCAGGATCACATCCGCCTGAGCGACCAGATTCCCAGCAATTTCGCTTGTTAGAGCCTGTTTTTGACCAATGACGTCTATGTCCCCATTGATCGCCTTACACCGCGCCGCCGCACGTTCAGCCTTGGGATGCCCGCAATCCGCTTCAGAAAACAAGGTCTGCCGATGCAGGTTGGACAGCTCAACCTGATCCCGATCCAGGATCGTGATCTGCCCGACCCCTGCCCCGGCCAGCAATGGCAGGGCCGGGGCAGCCAACCCGCCTGCCCCTACCACCAAGACACGCGCCGAGGACAGTCGGCCCTGCCCTTTTGCCCCAACCTCTGGCAACAGCTTCTGACGGGCATATCGGCTCATCTAGTGACCTCGATCCACTGGCGCAAGCGCGCCTCGGGGTCCGCGTTCAGGGTGATATCGGTCACAACCGAGACGATATCCGCACCCGCCTGCAAGACACCCGGCGCACGTTCGACGCTCATCCCGCCAATGCCAACCAGCGGCGTATCTCCAACACGCGCTTTCCATTCTGTTACGCGGGGCAGACCCTGCTGCTGCCATTTCATCTTTTTCAGGATGGTGGGATAGACCGGGCCAAGCGCCACATAGTCGGGGTCCATGGCCAGCACGCGCTCTAACTCATCATCATCATGGGTGGACACGCCCAGTTTCAAACCCGCCTTGCGGATGGCAATCAAATCGGCCTCGTCCAGATCCTCTTGCCCCAAATGCACCCAGTCACAGCCGGCGTCGATGGCCGCCTGCCAATAGTCATTGACCACCAGAACTGTCCCATTTGCGCGGCACAGGTCACGCGACTTGGCAATCTGGTCACGCACCACATCCATGGGCTGGTCCTTGACCCTCAGCTGTACCAACTTGATGCCCAGCGGCAGCATCCGGCGCAGCCAGTCCGAATGATCGAAGATCGGATAAAACCGGTCGAGTGTCATGACAGAAATGCCTTTCCAATAACCGGGGTCGAAGGTTCCGCCATATCGCGCGCCTCGATCGGGTCGGCCTGATGGGCCAGTTGCCCGGCCTCGATCGCGCGGGCCATCGCGCGGGCCATCAAAACGGGGTCCCCGGCGCGGGCCACAGCAGTGTTCAGCAGTACAGCGTCATAACCCAGCTCCATCGCGTGGGCGGCGTGGCTGGGCAGGCCGATGCCCGCGTCAATCACCAAGGGCACATCCGGGAACTCTGCCCGCATCGCCCGCAGGGCATATTCATTGTTCAGCCCCCGCCCTGACCCGATCGGCGCGCCCCATGGCATCAGCACCTCACACCCGGCGGCAAGCAGCCGTTCGCCAACAATCAGATCGTCGGTCGTATAGGGAAAGACCTGAAACCCGTCGCTGGTCAGAATGCGCGCGGCTTCGACCAGCTGGAACACATCCGGCTGCAGGCTGTCGGTATGGCCGATCAGTTCCAGCTTGATCCACTTGGTATCAAAGACCTCACGCGCCATTTGGGCGGTGGTTACCGCCTCTTTGACCGTATGGCATCCGGCGGTGTTGGGCAGCACCGACACGCCCAGATCGCGGATCATCTGCCAGAATGCCTGCCCCGCCCCTGATTCACGGCGAAGCGAGACCGTGGCGACACCCGCCCCGCTTTCGCGAAAGGCCTGTTCCAGAATGGCCGGGCTGGGATATTGCGCCGTGCCCAGCATCAGCGGGTTGGGCAATGTGGTTCCGTAAAAGGATTTCATCCTCAGCCCCCCTGCATCGGCGCGACGATTTCGATCCGATCCCCTTCTGCCAAAGCATGGGCAACACGCAGCCCCGAGGGCACGAATTCTTCGTTCACCGCAGTAGCGACACGGCCCGAGTAGCCGCATTCCATCAGCAATTCCGATAGGGTCTCGGCCCGCACCTCGCGCGGCTCGCCATTAAGCACGATCTTCATCGACCATCTCCGAATGTTTGTGTTCAAGCGCCAGATCGGCAACGCCTTGGGCCAGCGCAGGTGCCAGCAGGTACCCGTGGCGGTACAGCCCGTTGGCGTAAATCGTCCCGCCCCGACGCCTGATCCGAGGCAGATTGTCGGGAAAGGCCGGGCGCAGATCGACGCCGATCTCTAGCACCTCGGCCTCGCCAAAAGCGGGGTTCAACGCATAGGCCGCGCTGAGCAGTTCCAGCATCGAGCGCGCGGTGATGCGGGTTTTATCCTCGGATTCAATCATCGTCGCGCCCAGCATGTAGATGCCATCGCCACGCGGCACGATGTAAAGCGGCATCCGGGGATGCAACAGGCGCACGGGCCGGGTCAGCGTCACATCAGGGCAGCGGATCACCAGCATCTCACCCTTTACGCCCCGAAGATCAGACAAGGCGTCCCGCGCCTGAAGACCACGGCAGTCAATCGCGTTCTCCAACCCAGCAGGGGCGGGTTCGCGATGAAAGGCAACGCCCCGCGCGATAAGATTGTCGAAGACATCCTGCAGCGCCATGCGTGGGTCTATATGGGCTTCGCCCTTGAAATACAGACCGTTGCCGAAACCATGAAGATCAGGCTCTAATGCGGCTAGTTCCTGCTGATCTACCTCATGATACCCCTGCGTTCGACGACCAAATCGACGCAAATCCGGCAAGTCGCGCGCACCGCAAACGACCAAAGTACCGCGCTGATGAACCTTGGTCCGGGTCGCCCACCAGTCAAAAGCACCCTGCCCCAGGCGCAAGACCGGCTCTTCGGCATTTTCGAACTCGCACCACGGGGCCAGCATTCCCCCGGCCCACCAAGAACAGCTATGCGGACCCGGCAGGCCGGCGGGGTCAAAGACTTGCACCCGTGCGCCGCGATGAGCCAATTCGGACGCGACAGCCAAACCGGCCACTCCTGCCCCTATGACAGACCAGATCGTCACGCTGGCCAGACCCGATGGAAATGATGCACCGGACCATGGCCCCGGCCCACGCACAGCCCATCAGCCTGGGCGATAGCGCCTTGCAAATAAGCATGTGCCTCTGCCACGGAATCCCGCAAGCTCAGACCTTTGGCCAACCCGGCGGAAATTGACGAGGACAATGTACACCCGGTTCCGTGGGTGTTCTTTGTGTTCCGGCGCTGCGCTGTGAATTCATCCACCAATCCCGAACCGTCGACCAACAGATCATGACATATCTCGCCCTGTCCATGCCCACCTTTCATCAAAACAGACGCGGCCCCCTTTGCGCAAAGGGCCTGTCCCTGAACCACCATTTCATCCGGAGACTGCGCTTCGGACTGTCCAAGCAAGCGCGCAGCCTCGGGCAAATTGGGCGTCAGAACAGTCGCGCGTGGTATCAGAAGGTCCATAAGGGTCCGGATTGCATCACCCGCCAGCAATGCATCCCCGGATTTCGCTATCATGACAGGGTCCAAAACTATGGGCCCGGCATAGCCCGAAAGGGCATCTGCAACGGTCTCGATAATCTCGGGTGTTGCCAGCATGCCGATCTTGATCGCCCCGACATCCAGATCGCTCAGCACGGCGTCGATTTGCGCGCGGATCACACTCAGAGGAATGCCATGAACGGCTGACACGGCCAGGGTGTTCTGAGCAGTCACCGCCGTAATAACGCTGGCCCCATAAACGCCCAGCGCCGACATCGCCTTGAGGTCCGCCTGAATCCCGGCCCCGCCTCCGCTGTCGGACCCTGCAATGGTCAGGGCAATAGCTGCCATGTCGTTGCTCCATCTTCTAGGGGCAACAACGGAGGATGGAAAACGTCTGTATTCATAAGACCGTTCCCTCCGCCGGAATTGCCCGGATCAGGTTCGATGGGTTGATGCAGCAGCACCTCTCAGCCTTGCGAACAAGGCACCCCAACGGTTGCGCGGACCATCTCAGGAGCGGCGACAATAATCAAGCGGAGATTTGCGAGGCTCTCCCTCGCGCTCCGAGGTATTTTTAGCCAGATGAAGAGCGGATCACCTGCTTCATCTGGCCCTAAATACCTCGGGGGAGTCGCGGGGTCAGCGCCCCCTTTTTTGGGAAAAGACTTCAGCCCTTCATCCCGTCCCAGAAGGATTTGACGGAGGAGAAAAAGCTGTTGGATTCCGGGTGATTATCTTCACCCAGGTCGTCAAACTCGCGCAGCAGCTCTTTCTGGCGGCTGGTGAGGTTTACCGGAGTTTCCACGGCCAGCTCAATGAACATATCTCCAACACCGCCACCGCGTAGGGCTGGCATGCCCTTGCCGCGCAGGCGCATCTGGCGACCCGATTGGCTGCCCGCTGGAATCTGCACACGCCCGCGGCCACCGTCGATGGTTGGAACTTCGATCGAACCACCAAGCGCGGCTTTGGCCATGCTGACCGGCACGCGGCAATAGAGGTTCACGCTGTCACGCTCGAACAGCCTGTGATCTGAGACCTCTACAAAGATGTATAGATCACCCGGAGGGCCACCGCGCATTCCAGCCTCGCCTTCACCGGCCAGACGAATGCGCGTGCCGGTTTCGACACCGGCTGGAATGTTAACGGACAAGGCGCGTTCTTTTTCAACACGGCCCGCACCCTGACAGGATTTGCAGGGGTTCTTGACGATTTGACCCAGGCCCGAACAGGTCGGACAGCTGCGTTCTACTGTGAAAAAGCCTTGTTGCGCACGCACCTTGCCCATACCCGAACAGGTCGGACAGGTGGTGGGCTCAACACCGCCTTCAGCCCCGGATCCGTCGCAGGACGAACAGGCAACCGCTGCCGGGACATTGATGGTTTTCTGCTGACCTGAATACGCCTCTTCCAGCGAGACGCGCAGGTTATAGCGCAGATCCGAACCGCGTGCGGCACGACGTCCACCGCCCCCGCTCCGTTGGCCACCCATGAAATCGCCGAACAGGTCGTCGAACACATCCGAGAATGCACTGGAAAAGTCGCCCTGACCAAAGCCAGCGCCAGGTCGGCCACCGCCGCCCATGCCATTTTCGAATGCGGCATGACCGAACCTGTCATAAGCCGCCTTGCGTTCAGCATCTTTCAGGACGTCATAGGCCTCGTTCGCTTCTTTGAACTGTGCCTCTGACTCCGGATTGTCCTTGTTGCGGTCGGGATGCAATTCTTTGGCCTTCTTGCGAAAGCCTTTCTTGATCTCGTCCGCTGATGCACCCTTGGATACGCCGAGCACATCGTAATAGTCGCGTTTTGACATCAGTATTTCCTTCTGCCTCAACGTAATCGGGCCGGCCCGGTGACCGGACCGGCCCGAATTGGCCCGGTTACCCGTTAGCTACGCTTGTCGTTGTCCAGATCTTCGAACTCGGCATCGACGATGTCATCCTCGCCCGGTGCAGCATCCGCAGCGGCAGGTTCATCTTCGCCGTCTTCAGCTTGCGCTTTGTAGATGGCTTCGCCCAGCTTCATGGCCGCTTCGGTAACGTTCTGGATGCCCGACTTGATCTTGTCGGCATTCTCGGTTTCCAGCTCGTCTTTCAGCGCGGCAATCGCCAGCTCGATGGCTTCGATGGTTGTTGGATCAACCTTGTCGGCATGTTCTTCCATCGACTTTTCTGTCGAGTGGATCAGGCTTTCCGCCTGGTTCTTTGCGTCGACCAGCTCGCGGCGTTCCTTGTCGGCCTCCGCGTTCTCTTCGGCGTCCTTGACCATCTTTTCGATGTCCTCGTCGGACAGGCCGCCCGATGCCTGGATGGTGATCTTCTGCTCTTTGCCAGTGCCTTTGTCCTTGGCCGAAACCGAGACGATGCCGTTGGCGTCAATGTCAAAAGTCACCTCGATCTGCGGCATGCCGCGCGGTGCTGGCGGGATATCTTCGAGGTTGAACTGACCCAGGATCTTGTTGTCCGCAGCCATTTCACGTTCCCCTTGGAAACAGCGAATGGTCACCGCGTTCTGGTTGTCTTCGGCGGTCGAGAAGACCTGAGACTTTTTCGTCGGGATCGTGGTGTTGCGGTCGATCAGTCGGGTGAACACACCACCCAGCGTTTCGATACCCAGCGACAGCGGTGTCACGTCCAGCAGAACAACGTCTTTGACGTCACCCTGCAGAACACCGGCCTGAATGGCGGCGCCCATGGCAACCACTTCGTCCGGGTTCACACCTTTGTGCGGCTCTTTACCGAAGAATTTAGTGACCTCTTCGATCACTTTCGGCATCCGGGTCATACCACCGACCAGAACAACCTCATCTACATCGCCAGCCGACAGGCCAGCATCTTTCAGAGCAGCCGCGCAGGGCTTCATCGACTTCTTGATCAGGTCGCCAACCAGCGATTCCAGCTTGGCACGGGTCAGTTTCATGACCATGTGCAGCGGCTGGCCGTTGGCGCCCATCGAGATGAACGGCTGGTTGATTTCGGTTTGTGAGGTCGAGGACAGTTCGATCTTGGCTTTTTCCGCAGCTTCTTTCAGACGCTGCAGCGCCATCTTGTCCTGGGACAGATCGACACCGTGTTCTTTTTTGAACTCATCCGCCAGGTAGTTGACGATGCGCATGTCAAAGTCTTCACCACCCAGGAAGGTGTCGCCATTGGTCGATTTAACCTCGAACAACCCGTCGTCGATTTCCAGAATGGTTACGTCGAAGGTACCGCCACCAAGGTCATAAACCGCGATGGTTTGGGTTTCTTCCTTGTCCAGACCATAGGCCAGAGCGGCAGCTGTCGGTTCGTTGATAATCCGCAACACTTCCAGGCCGGCGATTTTACCGGCATCTTTGGTCGCCTGACGCTGTGCGTCGTTGAAATAGGCCGGAACGGTGATGACGGCTTGTGTGACTTCCTCACCCAAGTAGCTTTCAGCGGTTTCCTTCATCTTGCCCAGAGTGAAGGCCGAAATCTGGCTTGGGGAGTACTTTTCACCGCGGGCTTCGACCCACGCGTCGCCATTGCCGCCATCAACGATGGCGTATGGTACCATTTTCTTGTCTTTTTCGACTTCGGCATCATCTACACGACGACCGATCAGGCGTTTGACGCCAAAAACCGTGTTATCAGGGTTGGTGACCGCCTGGCGTTTCGCAGGCTGACCGACCAGTCGCTCATCTTCGGTGAAGGCGACGATCGAGGGCGTGGTCCGCGCCCCTTCGGCGTTTTCGATGACCTTCGGCTGCGAGCCGTCCATGATGGCAACGCACGAGTTGGTGGTGCCGAGGTCAATCCCGATTACTTTTCCCATATGTTCAATCCCTTTCTCTTCAAGGCGATGTCCCGAGGCCCGACCCGTTATGGCATCTGGCCCCGATCTGATTTGCGCAATGGTCCTACACCATCGCGCGTCCCGGCGTATATAAGGACGGGAACAGGGGCCTGCAAGCATTCACAAATGCAGGTTTTCAGGAATCTGCAGCCTTTTTTGCAAGGTTTTGGCAAGGATTGAGGAATCTGGAATGGCGCGGCTGCTTTTACGCGGTTTTGAAATCAGGAAAGCTTACCTTGACGGAGCTGCCCAGGCACAGCTGATCACGCTGTTGCGTGCGATTCTGAAATCAGCACCTTTGTTCCGCCCGACCACCCCTTCGGGCAAGGAAATGTCTGTTCGCATGACCTCAGCCGGGGCGCTGGGTTGGGTCACTGACAAGAACGGGTACAGGTACCAGCCGCACCATCCAAAGGGCATGGAATGGCCCACCATTCCAGACTGCATTCTGGATATCTGGCGCGATCTTGCCAGCCCCGAACGTGACCCTGATTGTTGCTTGGTCAACTACTATGGCGAAGGGGCGCGAATGGGCCTGCATCAGGATAAGGACGAGGCCGATTTTTCCTGGCCGGTCCTTTCGATCTCATTAGGTGACGACGCGTTGTTCCGCATTGGCAACACGACCCGAGGGGGCAAAACGGAATCGATCTGGCTTGGCTCGGGCGATGTTGTTGTGATGGGCGGACCCGCGCGCCTAACCTATCACGGGGTAGATCGCATTCGTTTCGGGTCTTCAAAACTGTTGCCAAAGGGCGGGCGGATCAACCTGACATTGCGCGTGGCGGGTTAACGGCGTGCGCTCCAGCTTTGCGACACATGCTGGCGGGCAAAGAAAATTCCAAGCAAGCCGATCAACAACAGAGCCAACCCGACCCAGACAGGATATTCCCAGTTAGTATTGCGCGGATAGTAATTCCGAAAAACGAAACCCCGACACTGGTCGATAATGTGAAACAACGGATTCCAGGCGAACATGGTCAACATGAACCCGCCCAGCGCATTGCCGACGAACATTTTCCCCGAGAACACCATATTCAGGCGCCGGTAAATCGTGCTCATGATCGTCGCAGTGGTCGGAAACCAGGGCTTGATCGCCATGAACACCACGCCGACCGCACAGCCCGTGAACCAGGCCAGCATCAGCATGGCAAAGGCGCCACCGGGCTCCTGAATTTCCAGCGGAGCAACCGATACGCTGTAGACAAACAGGATGATGACGATTGTCAAAACCTGCGTATACAGCGACCCGAAAGCGGCAGCCATAAGCACGACCATCATGTTCATCGGCGAATGCAGCATCATCGGGTTATTACCCGTGTCCACTCCGGAAACCGAACCGACGGCTTTAATGTGCGTCAGAAACAGGAAAACCCCAGACAGCAGATACAGAATGAACTCACCCCGGATTTTGGCAACGCGCGCGCCAAGAAGGGACATGATTACGTAAAACACACTCACCAGCACCAGAACCTGGAAAATATTGATAAGCACCGAAAGCACAGCATTGCTGTGTTGAGATCGGACATTCCGGACCACGGCGTGAAACACCAGTTCCGCCGTCGTAAACGCACCGCCTATAAGCGACCGGTTTCGCTTGTAATAAAACACCCGAAGCGTCTTTCCTGTATTATTGCCTGCAATCTGGCACGAAATTCTTGCCGTTCCGTAACCAGCACAGCATAAGGCCGTCAGGTTATTCGATCAACAAATCACAGGAACGGAGCTTTTTTGTGACCTATGATGCCCTCATCCCCGTCATCCGACGTCTGGCCCTGGAAGCGGGCGATACGATCATGGACATCTATAACTCGGATGGGTTTGACGTGAAGGTCAAATCCGATGCCAGCCCCGTGACCGAAGCAGATGAGGCCGCCGATGCGCTGATCTCGGCCGGTCTGCGCGCGGCGTTCCCCAATATCCTGCTGGTGACTGAGGAACAGGCCGCCTCGCATTCTGAAAAAGGCGATACGTTCCTGATCGTTGATCCGCTGGATGGCACCAAAGAGTTCATCAACCGGCGTGGCGATTTCACCGTTAATATCGCGCTGGTCGAAAACGGCACCCCAACGCGTGGCGTGGTTTATGCGCCAGCCCGCGGCCGGATGTTCTATACTTTGGCCGACGGGCAATCGGTCGAGGAAACCGGCGCGCTGGACAAGGATCAACCCGGCGCCGTGGCTCCGATTTCGGTCTCTGATCCAGACAATTCCGCGCTTTTGGTCGTGGCCTCGAAGTCACATCGTGACCAGGCGACCGACGATTACATCAACAAATATCAAGTGCAGGACAGCAAAAGCGCGGGCTCGTCGCTGAAATTCTGCCTGATTGCGACGGGCGAGGCAGATATCTATCCCCGCGTTGGCCGCACGATGGAATGGGATACCGCAGCAGGTCACGCCGTGCTGACAGGTGCGGGCGGCAAAGTTGTCCGGTTCGACAATCATGCGCCGCTGACCTATGGCAAGGACGGCTATGCAAACCCGTTCTTTATCGCCTACGCTCCGGGTGTAGACCTGAAGGAGGCCTGATGTCCGTTCTGATCGCCATTCCCGCCCGCTACGCCTCGACCCGCTATCCGGGCAAACCTCTGGTGCCGCTCACCGGGGCCAGTGGCAATGCAATGACTCTGATCGAGCGGTCATGGCGCGCGGCCAGTTCGGTCTCGGGCGTGGACCGCGTTGTGGTTGCCACCGATGACGACCGCATTCGCGAGGTGGCCGAAGGGTTCGGGGCCGAGGTTGTGATGACCTCGGAAACCTGTGGCAATGGCACCGAACGCTGCGCCGAAGCGCATGATGTGCTGGGCGCAAGCTATGACATCGTGGTGAACCTGCAGGGCGATGCACCGCTGACCCCGCATTGGTTCGTCGAAGATCTGATCACCGGTCTGCGTGCCGCACCCAAGGCTGGGGTGGCCACTCCGGTTCTGCGCTGCGACGGCGATGCACTCAACAGCCTGCTGAATGACCGTAAACACGGGCGCGTCGGTGGAACAACCGCCGTTTTCGCCACCGATCACGGAGCGATGTATTTCTCGAAAGAGGTCGTGCCCTTTACTTCACAGACTTATGCGGGTGGGGAGGAAACGCCGGTGTTTCACCATGTCGGCGTCTATGCCTACCGCCCTGACGCGCTGGCGGCTTATCCGTCCTGGCCTGTCGGTCCATTAGAGCAACTGGAAGGGCTGGAACAGCTGCGTTTCATGGAAAACGGGCGTAAGGTTCTGTGTGTTGAGGTCGAATCCAAAGGCCGCCAGTTCTGGGAACTAAACAATCCGCAGGACGTTCCCAAACTTGAAGAGATGATGGCCGCGATGGGGCTGGACTGAGTGCCGCAGGCTGTCGCACCCTGAAAAACCGGAATAACGGGATCTGATATGACACATATCCTTGTAACCGGCGGTGCCGGATATATCGGATCCCATGCCTGCAAGGCGCTGGCGCTGGCCGGGTACACACCTGTCACCTATGACAACCTGATCACCGGTTGGCAGGACGCGGTCAAATTTGGCCCGTTCGCACAGGGTGATCTGCTGGACCGGGCGCGGTTGGATGAGGTTTTTGCCAAGTATCAGCCCGCTGCCGTGATGCATTTCGCCGCGCTCAGCCAGGTGGGTGAGGCGATGTCCGAACCCGGAAGATATTGGGCGAACAATGTCACCGGTTCGCTGACCCTGATCGAGGCCGCCGTGGCGGCTGGATGTCTGGATTTCGTGTTTTCGTCGACCTGCGCCACCTATGGTGAACATGACAATGTGGTCCTCGACGAAAACACGCCACAGCAGCCGCTGAACGCCTATGGCGCCTCGAAACGTGCGATCGAGGATATCCTGCGTGATTTTCAGGTCGCCCATGGGCTGAACCACGTGATTTTTCGGTATTTCAACGTGGCGGGCGCTGATCCGGACGCAGAAGTTGGCGAATTCCACCGCCCCGAGACCCATCTGGTTCCGCTGATGTTGGATGCGATTGACGGCAAGCGCGACGGGCTGACTGTGTTCGGAACCGACTATGACACGCCCGATGGCACCTGTATCCGCGATTACGTGCATGTCTGCGATCTGGTTGACGCGCATGTTCTGGGGCTGCGCTGGCTGGAACAGGGCAAAGACAGTCGCGTTTTCAATCTGGGCACCGGGTCCGGCTTTTCAGTGATGGAGGTGATCGAACAGTCGAAATCCGTCACCAATCGCGCGGTGCCCTATACAATCGGTCCACGCCGCGCCGGAGATTGCACCAAGCTGGTTTCGGGCTCGGACCGGGCCGGGCAAGAACTGGGCTGGTCCCCCAAAAGGTCCGTGTTAGAGACGATGATTGCCGATGCCTGGCGCTGGCATCAGAACGGGCATTACGACAGATGAGGGCCGCGTGAGCGATACCCTGCCGCCAATCGGATGGGTGCAACGCTATCGCTTGCGCCTGAAACGCAGGCGGCTGTTGTGGCGATCCTTTCGCAGCCGCCATCAGTTAACCCAACTGGTCGACCGAACCGACCAGATACGCCCGGGTGCGATACTGGTCTTTACCACCCTGCGAAATGAAATCACGCGCCTGCCCTGGTATTTCCATCACTACCGGTCGCTGGGCGTTGATCATTTTCTGATCGTGGACAACGGCAGCGTTGATGGCTCGGTCGCATATCTGAAAGATCAACCGGACGTATCCCTGTGGCAAACCGATGCCAGCTATCGCGCCTCACGATACGGGCTGGATTGGCTGACCTGGCTACAGATGCGATTTGGTCACGGCCATTGGACTTTGATGGTGGATGCGGATGAGTTGCTTATCTATCCCGAATGGGACAGCCATCCGCTGCAGGATTTGACCCAACAGCTAGAGGCACAGGGGCGCGACGCTTTCGGAGCCTTGATGTTGGACCTGTACCCCAAAGAACAGCTCGGCACACAGCCCTATGACCCCGGGACCGACCCGACCGAAGTTTTGGGCTGGTTTGATCCAGGCCCGTTGCGCGCCAAACGGCAATCGCCGCTGGGCAATCTCTGGGTTCAGGGCGGTGCACGGGAGCGCGTGTTTTTTGCTGACCGGCCCGAGCGGTCACCAACTTTAAACAAAATACCGCTGGTACGCTGGTCGCGGCACTATGCTTACGTGAACTCCTGCCATTCCGCCCTGCCCCGAGGTTTGAACGCCACGTATGACGGACCGGGGAGCCACGGCCCTTCAGGCGTGTTACTGCACACAAAGTTCCTGCCCGAGGTGGTCATCAAATCAAGAATCGAGAAAACCCGAGCGCAGCATTTTCACGACCCGGCGGAGTTCGACAGCTATTATGACGGCATAATTAACCGCCCGATCATGTGGGATCCACAATCGGTGGAATATATCGGATGGCGCCAACTGTGTGAGCTTGGCTTGATGGGCAAAACTGACTGGAAAAACAACGTTTCGGACTAACTACTTTTAAATGCGTTGCTTCATTAGATGGTAAAGTGGCATAAAATGGCATTCGCCCGGCTCCACTCTGGCTTGTTCAGGCCCCGGGTATGCTCGCGTATAAACAAAGGTTGGGCAGTCGCGTGAGCCTGTTGGATTCATACCGAATGAGATTGCGGCGCAAGCGCCGCCTGTTGCGTTGCGTTCGCAAACGGCGCGAATTAGAAGCGGTTTCCGACAAAACCAACGCCATTCAACCCGGTGACATCCTGTTGATGAGCGTGGTGCGAAACGAAAAAATCCGCCTGCCCTATTTTCTGGAATATTACCGAAAACTTGGCGTTGATCGCTTTTTGTTTGTGGACAACAACAGCGACGACGGCACCCGCGAGTTTCTGAGTAGTCAGCCGGACGTATCGGTCTGGCAGTCCAACGGCAGCTATAAGCGGGCCACATATGGCACTGATTGGTCGAACTATCTGCTGCGCAAATACGCCGATGGGCACTGGGTTCTGACGGTCGATCCGGATGAGTTCTTCATCTATCCGTTCTGCGACACGCGGCCCATTCGTGCCCTGACCGACTGGCTTGATGGCTGTGCCGTCCGCAGTTTCGGCACCATGCTGATCGACATGTACCCGCAGGGCCCGGTAGATGCCGAACCCTATCGTGAAGGGCAAGACCCCTTCGAAATTGCCCGTTGGTTCGATGCCGGGAATTATGTGATCAGCAAAAACCCTGAATACGGGAATCTCTGGATACAGGGTGGGCCGCGCGCCCGTGTCTTTTTCCGCCAGGCTCCGGAAAAGGCGCCTGCGTTGAACAAGATACCGCTGGTCAAGTGGGACCGTCGGTATGTCTATGTCAGTTCGACCCATTCGCTGCTGCCACGCGGGCTGAACCAAGTCTATGACGATTGGGGTGGCGAAAAAACCAGCGGGGCGTTGCTGCATGCCAAGCTGATCAACACCTTGGGCGACAAGGCACATGAAGAGATGGAGCGGCGTCAGCACTATCGCGGGTCCGGCGAATATCGCGCCTATGCCGAAGGGCTGAACGACCGTCCGGTGTTTTGGTGCGACTGGTCCGAGGCTTATATAAACTGGCGACAGCTTGAGATTCTTGGCCTCATGTCGAAAGGGAACTGGGCATGAGCAGCCTTGGCGTCATCATGCTGGTGCATGCCGCGCTTCCAAGGGCGCAACAGGTCGCGCGCCATTGGGCGGCATCCGGCTGCCCGGTGGTGATCCATGTCGACCGCAAGGTTGCGGACACTGTTTTTGATGACTTTGTAGCCTCCTGTGCGGACGAACCTCTGATCCGGTTCTCGGAGCGCCACACCTGCAACTGGGGCGGTTGGGGCATTGTTGCAGCCTCGCAATCAGCGGCTGAACTGATGCTGGAGGCCTTTCCCGATGTACACCATATCTTTCTGGCCTCGGGCGCCTGCCTGCCGCTACGGCCCGTCGATGAGCTGGTCACATATCTAGCGGAACGGCCCCGTGTCGACTTTATCGAAAGCGCGACAACAGCTGATGTAAGCTGGACGATCGGCGGACTGGATCAGGAACGATTTACGCTGAGATTTCCGTTCTCGTGGCGTAAACAGCGCAAATTGTTCGACGCTTACGTAAAGCTACAGCGGACCATCGGGATCCGACGGTCGATACCCGAAGGTCTGGTGCCGCATATGGGCAGTCAATGGTGGTGCCTGACCCGTCAAACGCTGTCGGCCATTCTGCAAGATCCCAAACGCAAAACATATGACCGCTATTTCCGGCGCGTCTGGATTCCCGACGAAAGCTATTTTCAGACCCTAACCCGGCTTTATTCAACACATATCGAAAGTCGCTCCCTGACGCTGTCCAAATTTGATTATCAAGGTCGCCCGCATATCTTTTATGACGATCATCTACAGCTATTGCGACGGTCGGACTGTTTTGTAGCACGCAAGATCTGGCCCCAGGCCAATCGGCTTTATCAGGCGTTTCTGACCAACCAGGCACAGGCGATGAAGCCTACAGAACCCAACCCGGGCAAGATCGACCGGTTGTTCTCGAAAGCGGTCGAGCGCAGGACCCGAGGCCGGGATGGCCTGTATATGCAAAGCCGCTTTCCCCGCCACGGCAGCGAGAACGGACTGACGTCGTTCCCCTATTCGGTATTCCAGGGGTTTACCGAACTGTTCGCAGATTTCGAGCCCTGGCTATCGGAAGCCACCGGAACAAAGGTCCACGGTCACCTCTTCGGTCCCGAACGTGCGGAATTCGCCGGCGGAGCGCCTTTGGTCAACGGCGCACTAAGCGATTGTGCCAGCCTGCGGGACTATAATCCTACGGCGTTTTTGTCGAACCTGATCTGGAATACTCGGGGCGAGAAGCAGTGCTTTCAATTTGGCCCCACGGATACGCAGGACATCAACTGGTTTCTGGCGCGCGACAGAAATGCGCAGATTTCAGTTGTCACAGGCGCCTGGGCCATTCCCCTGTTCCGTTCGAATGGAAATTTCGCGGATATCCGTAACGAAGCCGCCCGCCTGCAACAAATCGAGACCAAACAGCTTGAGGTTTTAACTTCGGTCTGGACCAAGGCCAAAGTGTGCACCTGGTCGCTGGCCGAGTTTGTGGAATCTCCGATGGAGCCTCTGCAATCCATTCTGGAAGAAACCGGATGCCAGAACCCCAGCCACCTGACCCAAGCCCCTACGATGGTCGACCTGTCCGGGTTCGGGAAGTTCCTACAAAACCTAAAGAACCAGGGTATGCACCCTTATCTTATGGGAGATTTTCCAGCCGATGACATTTTTGGCCGGCAACTCAGGCCTTATCGAAAACCATATCTGGTGCAATAGCGTTTCATGTCATCCAAATTCGACTATTTCGTAATACTTGCCGCCATGCGGACCGGATCGAACCTGCTTGAGGCAAATCTGAACGCATTGGAAGGTGTCTCCAGCCATGGTGAGGCCTTCAATCCTCATTTCATTGGCAGGCTAAAGGGGGACAGCCTGTTGGGCGTCACTCTCGAAGAACGCGACAATGACCCTAAAACCCTGCTGAACGCCATCCGATCAGCTGAGGGTGAAATGAACGGGTTTCGCTTTTTCCAAGGCCATGATCCACGTGTGTTAGAGCCTGTTTTAGATGATCCGAGTTGCGCCAAGATCATTCTAACGCGCAACCCTCTGGACAGCTATATCTCGTTGAAGATTGCGCGCGAGACCAAGCAATGGCAGCTGAAAAACGTCAAGCGGCGGCGCACCGAGCAGATCGCCTTCAACCTTCGTGAGTTCGAAAACTATCTGGACCAGCAACAGGCCTTTCAACTGACTTTGCTGCATCATCTTCAGGCCAGCGGGCAAACCGCCTTTTTCATCGCTTACGACGATCTGAACCGGCTCGACAGCCTGAACGGCCTGGCGGCCTGGCTTGGGGTATCGGGTCGGTTGACCACGATCGACGACACGCTCAAACCCCAAAACCCTGAGCCGGCCTTGTCCAAGGTGACAAACCCTGATGAGACCGAACAGGCCTTGTCGCGCATCGACAGTTTCAGCCTGCACAGAACTCCGAATTTTGAACCCCGGCGTGGCGCGGCCGTTGCGACCTATGTCGCCACGCCGAAAACCCCGTTAATGTATCTGCCCGTGCGGAGCGGCATTGAAGGGGTTGTGAAGCAATGGATGGCAGCGCTTGATTCAATCAGTGCGGATGACCTGATCACTGATCAAAACCGCAAAAAGACCCGCCAGTGGTTACAGGATCATCCGGGGCATCGCAAATTCACCGTGGTGCGGCACCCGCTGGTACGCGCACATTCGGCCTTTTGTTCCTATATCCTCAGCACCGAGCCCGGCGCCTATCTGAAAATCCGCAATATGCTGCGCAACCGGTTCAAGCTTCCGATCCCCGGACAGTTACGCGCTGAAAACTACCCCATCGAACAGCATTATGAGGCATTCTCGGCTTTTCTGACCTTCCTGCGGCAAAACCTGGCGGGACAAACCCCTGTGCGCGTTGACGGCGTTTGGTGCAGTCAGGCGCAGGTGTTGGAGGGCGTAGTCAGTTTTGCCCTGCCGGATCTGATCCTGCGCGAGGAAGAAATTGCAACTGCCCTGCCTGATCTGGCGCGGCGGCTGGGTCATGACAGCCCGCCCGCGCCCGGCAATACCAGACCAGATATCCCGTTTTCACTGAGCGATATCTATGACACCAAACTTGAGGCGCTGGCGGCCGAAACCTACCAGCGCGACTATATGCAATTCGGGTTTGACGTCTGGAAGCCGGTTACGGGCGCAGCGTAATCACTGTGCCGCGATTCACCATCGCATAGATCTCTTCGATCTCTTCATTCTTGACAGCGATGCACCCTGCCGTCCAATCCGATTGCTTCTTGGCACGCTTTTTCTCGGACCGGGTTTTCGGCTCGCCGTGGATGAAAATGTCACCGCCCGGATCAACGCCCGCAGCCTTGGCCTCTGCGATATCCTTCGAATCCGGATAGGAAATCCCCAGCGACAGGTGATAGCGGCTTTTGGGATTGCGCCGGTCGATCAAATAGGTGCCCTCTGGCGTGCGGCCGTCGCCGCGTTTTGTTTTGGTGCCATTGGGGGCAAAGCCAAGATCGACCTTATATTCCTTGAGGACATGTTCATTGTGCAGAAGATAAAGCTTCCGCGCGCTTTTGTTGATGACCATAGAGGTCACCTCGGGGCCATCATAGGCCAGAAATCTGGGGTTGGCCGAGGCGCAGGCCGAAAGACCCAGCGTAGCCACAGCACCCATTCCAAATGCTCGACGATCCATGTTTAATGCCTGCTTCTGCTTTTTTTTGTGATTATGCCAGAAATCCAGAAAACTGAAATCACTTTTTGCTGTTCGACTGCTCAAGCAAGCGGCGTTCGATGGATTCCAGCCTTTCCAGCACCTCATCACGATAGGCATCGGTTTTCACCTCATCCTCGGCGTGATGGGCATCCTGCATTGAATTCACGATCAGACCAACCAACAGGTTCACCACTGCAAATGTCGTAACCATGATGAAAGGCACAAAGAATATCCACGCATAGGGATAAACCTCCATCACCGGGCGCACGATGCCCATGGACCAGCTTTCCAGCGTCATGATCTGGAACAACGTATAGGCCGACAGGCCCAAATCGCCGAACCAGTCCGGGAATGTGCCCGAGAACAGCTTGGTTGAAATTACCGCGCCGATGTAAAACAGGATCGCCATCAGCAGGAAAACGCTGGCCATACCCGGCAAGGCCGAGATGAAACCCTCAACCACCCGGCGCAGCCGTGGCGCGACCGAGATCACCCGCAAGACCCGCAGGATCCGCAGCGCCCGCAGAACTGACAGGCCACCGGCGCTTGGGATCAGGGCAATGCCAACAACGATGAAGTCAAACAGGTTCCAGCCATTGGTAAAGAACCGCCGCCCCGTGGCGACCAGCTTCATCGCGATCTCGGCAACGAAGATGGTCAGGCAGAGGCTGTCCAACACCACGATCAAGGGACCCGCGGCCTCCATCAGCGTCGGTGAGGTTTCCATGCCGAGCAGGATGGCGTTGAAGATGATGACACCTGTGATGAACCGACCGAAGGTCGGGTTTTCAGTGATATCATGCAGGCGCTGGGCAAGCCCCATTCTGAAACTCTCCTGTTTGGTCATGATGCGGGGTTTAGTGCAAACCGCGCGGCAAGTTCCGTGTGTGACGACCATCGAAATTGGTCCACCACCTGTACCCATTCAAGGGTATAGCCTGCGTTAATCAGGTTTTTTGCATCCCGCGCAAAGGTCACGGGGTTGCATGAGACATAGGCGATGACCGGGGGCAGCGCTTGCGCCAGCTCGGCCACCTGCGCCTCAGCCCCGGCGCGGGGCGGGTCCAGGACAACCGCGTCAAAGTTCTTCAGCTCATCAGGCATCAATGGGCGGCGGTACAGGTCGCGCGCCTCGGTCGTGACCCGTTTCAGACCTTGCGCGCGACGCCAGCCTTGATCCAGAGCGGCGGTCATCAGGGCCTCACCCTCAACCGCGTGTACTTCGGCGTCCTCGGCCAGTGGCAATGAGAATGTCCCGCAACCCGCAAACAGGTCCACAACCCGCTTGGCGCCCTTGGTTGCCTGCAAAACTGCCTTTAATAGAGCCTGTTCTCCGTCCTTCGTGGCCTGCAGAAATGCCCCTGGAGGCGGCACGACAGCCGCCACGCCAAATCGCTGAATCGGGGCGTGACGCGAGGCGATCACCTCGCCATCCCAGCTGAGCCGCGCAAGCCCATGTGCCTCGGTCGCCTGTGCCAGGGCCAGTTCCAACGGACCGTCCAGCGATTTACCGCCTTTGACGGCGACATCCAAACCGCCCTCGGACAGGGTCAACGTAACGGCCAACGCCCCCTTTCGGCTACCGCCCAAAAGGGCAAACGCCTCGGCCACGGGGACGGCTGAAATCAGGGCCGGATCAAGCAGATGACAATCGGAAATCTCGGTAATCGTGTCCGAGGCGCGGCCATGGAACCCGGCCATGGTGCCTTTTTTGGTCCGCCGAACCGCAATCGTAGCCCGTCGCCGTGAGCGTTCCGGCGAGGTGTGGATCGGCCGCATCGGGGCATCGAGCCCCTGTGCGGCCAGCGCGTTGCGCACGACCTCAACCTTCCAATCAGCGACGAAATCATCCGCGGCATGCTGTAGCTGACATCCGCCGCAGGCTTTGTAGTGACGGCACGGTGCTTTGACCCGCTGGTCAGAGGGGGTCTCGACCCGAATGTCGCTCAGCACTTGACCAACCAATGTCCCGCTGACCACCTCCCCTGGCAAGGTGCGGGGGGCGTAGATCGGTCCATCGGCGATGCCGTCGCCCTGATGACCAAGGCGTAAAATGCTGTAATGCTGCGTCATGAGGGCCTGATAGCTGGGCTTTACCCACAACAAAACCCTTATTCGGCGGCGGCGGCCTGAATAAACCCGCCCGATTGGCGATCCCAGAACCGGGCATAAAGCCCGCCCTGTTCCAACAAGTCGTCATGGCTTCCCATTTCAACGATCTGCCCTTGATCCAGAACGACGATCCGGTCCATCTCGCTTAGCGTCGACAGCCGATGTGCAATCGCCAGCACCGTCTTGCCTTGCATCACCCGATGCAGCGCGGTCTGGATTGAGGCTTCAACCTCGGAATCCAAGGCCGAGGTTGCCTCATCCAGCACCAGAATCGGCGCGTTTTTCAGGATGGCGCGTGCAAGCGCAATCCGCTGCCGCTGACCGCCGCTCAGTTTGACGCCGCGCTCGCCCAGATGAGCATCATAGCCCTTGCGGCCATGGGCATCCCGCAGGCCAAGGATAAACTCATGCGCCTCGGCCTTTTGCGCAGCCGCGATCATATCGTCTTCTGAGGCGTCGGGGCGACCATACAAGATATTCTCGCGCGCCGAGCGGTTGAACATCGCCGTTTCCTGCGTGACCATCCCGATCTGACTGCGCAAACTGTCCTGCGTCACCTGATTGACGTCCTGTCCGTCAATCCGAATTGCGCCGTTTTCCCCTTCATAGAGCCTGAGTAGAAGCGAAACGAGCGTAGATTTCCCCGCACCGGACGCACCCACGATACCCAGCTTTTCGCCAGGATGTACGGTCATGTGCACATCGGTCACGCCGCCGATGTCACCGCCATAGGCAAAGCTGACATGGTCAAACTCGATCTGACCTTCTGGCACGCTCAGCCTAGCTGCCCCTGCCGCATCCTCGACCCGGTCACGCTTGGCCAGCGTCTTCATGCCATTCTCGATCTCGCCGACATTGGCATAAAGCCCCATCAGCGTGAAACTGACCCAGCCTGTCATCTGCGAAATTCGCACGGACATCGCGCCCGCCGCAACGATATCACCAGCGCTGGCCATCCCGGACCGCCACAGCAGCAAGGTCACCCCCAGCAGCAGCACGGGCAACACCCCGGCCAGAACCATCAGTATGAACCTAAAACTGGCGGAGAGCTTGCCAAAGGCCAGCATCTTGTGGCGCAGATCGACCATCGAGTTTCGGGCTGCCTGATCCTCGAACTCGGAATGGGCGAACAGCTTGACGGTTTTGATATTGGTGATCGTGTCGACCACCTGCCCCGACACCATCGCCCGCGCCCCGGCCCGCGCCGCTGAGCGTGCCCGGATGCGTGGCAAATACCAGCGGATCAGCAGGAAATACACCGCCAACCAGGCGGCGAAGGGCAGCATGACCAGCAGATGAATAGACCCTAACAAAAGCAAAGTCCCTGCCAGAGACGCCAGCGCAAAAACCATTGCGCTTATCGTCTCGGACACGACCGAGGCCATCGCGTTCGAAGTTTGCATCTGTTTCTGAGCGATCCGCCCGGCAAAATCGTCGTCGAAATAGGTCACAGACTGACCCAAAGTCCACCGGTTCAGCTTGGCCAGAACCAGGGGCGGGATATTGGGCATGACAATATAGTTGTTGGAAAAGGCCGAAAGACCAAACAGCGCCGGTCGCAGCAGCATGAAAAATGCGGCGACCCCTCCAATTATCCAAAGATTGCCCGCCGTCAAAACCCCATCCGGCCCGCTTTCGTTTGCCATGTCGATCACCAGACCCAGCATCCAGGCGGTTCCGGCCTCCATCGCCCCGGCAGAGGCCGAAAACACGGAGGCGACAAGGATCATCGGCCAAGCTCCGGACAGGCACCAGCGAATGAACGCCCCCAGCCTTTGCGGCGGGGGCGTTTCGGTGGGTTTGAACGGATCTATGAGATCGGCAAGTTTCACTCAGCTGCCTCCGTGTTCAGGAAGCCCCCAGATTGCCGTGCCCAGAACTGGGCGTAAAGCCCGCCCTGTGACAGCAATTCGGAATGGGTGCCCTGCTCGACGATCCGGCCGCCATCCATCACCAGGATGCGATCCATTTGGGCAATGGTGCTGAGGCGGTGGGCAATCGCGATCACGGATTTGCCCTGCATCATGCCATAGAGCGTTTCCTGAATCGATGCTTCGACCTCGGAATCCAGCGCCGAGGTCGCCTCATCCAGCAACAGGATCGGCGCGTCCTTCAGGATCACCCGCGCCAGCGTCACCCGCTGCCGCTGACCACCTGACAACTTCACGCCCCGCTCGCCCACATGCGCATCATAGCCGGTACGCCCCTTCGGGTCCTGCAGGTCAAGGATGAACTCATGCGCCTCGGCCTGTTTGGCCGCGGCAATCATCTGCTCTTCGGAAGCCTCGGGGCGGCCATAGAGGATATTGTCGCGCACCGAGCGGTGCAGCAACGCGCTGTCCTGTTGCACCATACCGATATGGATGCGCAAGCTGTCCTGAGTGACCCGGGCAATGTCCTGATCGTCGATCAAAATGGCCCCCTGCTCCACATCGTAGAACCGAAGTAGGAGCTTAACTAGGGTCGACTTACCAGCTCCCGACCGTCCGATCAGACCGATCTTTTCGCCCGGCTCGATGGTCAGGTTGATATGGTCCAGCCCGCCGGTCTTGCGACCGTAATGATGCGACAGATCACGAACCTCGATCTTGCCGTTGGACAGATGCAGGGGCTTGGCCTGCGGCGCATCCAACAGGTCGATCGGTTGAGCGATCGTCTCCATGCCTTCGGCAACGACACCAAGCTGGCGGAAAAAACTGGTGAGCGCCCACATGATCCATCCGGTCATCGCGTTCAGGCGCAGGGTCAGGGCTGTGGCCGCCGCGACCACACCGACCGTAGCACTGCCCTGCATCCACAGAGCAATCGCCCAGCCAACCACACCAACGATCAGCAGCCCGTTCAATGCAACCAGAACCGCATCCATGATGGTGAAAATCCGCATCTCAGCCTGAAAGGTACGGCGGGTTTCCTCGATCGCTTCGCGCGCATAATCCAGTTCCTGTGCCCCATGGGCAAACATCTTTACGGAATGGATATTGGTATAGCTGTCCACAACCCGGCCCGTTACGGCCGAGCGCGCGTCTGAGGCCGCCTTCGAAGCCGGTCCCACCCGCTGCACCGTCCAATGCACCAGAAACCCATACAGCACGAGCCAGATCAACAACGGCAACAGCAGCCGGGCATCAGCCGTCATCAACAAAATGGCTGCGCCGATCAGGTATGCCAGCGAGAAGGAAATCGCATCAAACACCTGAAACACGGCCTCACCCGCAGCGGGCGGCGTCTGCATGATCCGGTTGGCAATGCGGCCTGCAAAATCATTCTCGAACCAGCCCACCGATTGCCGCAACACGTGCTTATGCGCGCGCCAACGGATCAAAGTGCCAAAATTCGGCAGGATCGTGTTGTTCAGCAACAGCACGTCAACGACATGCAGCATGGGTCGCAGCAGCAGCACAAAAAGCGCCACCAGGATCAGTTCCGTACTATGGGTCTGCCAAACTTCGTCCGGCGGGGCGGACAGCAAGTCAACAACGCGACCCATATAATAGATCAGACCGACCTCAACCGCGGCCACCACGACCGAAATCAATCCGGCCCATAAGAACACCCGCATAAAAGGGCGGGAATAGTTCAACATAAAGGGCCACAGCCGTTTCGGCGGCGTGTCGGTTTCTTCGTAGTCGACAAAAGGGTCGACGAGATTTTCGAAATAGCGAAACATAGAGAGTGCTCCGATTGAGCAGATAACAAGTCATGCGAAAAAAGATGGCGCCAGAACACCACCCCTACGGGTCAAGTGTTATGGCTTTAGCCGAACCAGATCCCGTAATACATTCGCATCCCTCCATTCATGTTACAGGCGCAAGAAAACACAAACGATCCGGCTTGTCATCCCCTTTTGAGACTTCAATTTACTCGACCAGCAACTCGGAGCGCGTCAGGGTGAAACCCGAGGCGATCCAGCGCGCCTCCAGCTCGGCCAGTTTCTTGCCCAGCGCCGGGCCGGTAAAGTCAGGGATCAAGTCAGCGGCCCGCACGGGAAAATCCGCTGCCGCCCCGTCCCGGAGCGCTTGCCGCTTATCCTCGGACCAGGGCTGTTCCAACAAAGCACAACGCAGCAGAACTTCGTGCAGGCCGTCCTCTTCGCCATAACGGAACCCAAGCTCGGCAGTGCCCGCGGTTCCCGCGGCCTCATCCCGCATCCGTGTCAGGCGTTGCATCTGGGCCTTGCTCAGACGCAGGGTCTGGGCAATCTCAGGCGTGGCGATGGAGGAAAGCCGCCGGACCGGCTCGGGCTTTGCCCCAGCCTGCTGTTCCAAGGCGACCAGCGGGGCAAGTGATCGATCCTCAACCCCCGGCAATATCTGTGCCAGAACGCCCGTGCTGCGCATGGCAGCGACCGAAGGCGCAGGGTCAGGCGCGGTCAGCAATTTCATAAACTCGGCCCCAACCCGTTCGCGCGACAGGCCTGCCAATCCGTCCAGATTGGTTGCGATGGCCGACAGGGCTTCGGGATCAAACCCGGCTTCGGCATCCCCATACCAGGCGTGGAACCGAAAATAGCGCAGAGACCGCAGATAGTCTTCGCGGATGCGATGCTGGGCGTTGCCTATGAACCGAACCTTTCGGGCCTTTAGATCGGACAATCCATTCAGCGGGTCCAAAAGCGTCCCATCCGGGCCGGCATACAGCGCGTTCATGGTGAAATCGCGCCGCCTGGCATCTTCATCAACATTGTCCGAGAACGCCACAACAGCTCGGCGGCCATCGGTTTCGACATCTCGCCGGAAGGTCGTGATCTCATGCGGGATGCTTTGGCTGACAACGGTTATCGTGCCATGCTCGATCCCAGTTGGGATGGCCTTCAACCCCGCCGCCCGCGTCAAATCCAGCACCTGCTGGGGCGGAGCGTCCGTGGCAATATCCAGATCCGAGACTGGCGCCCCCAAAAGCGCGTTGCGGACGCAACCGCCGACGAAAAGCGCCTGAAAACCGGCATCGATCAAAACGGCGCAGACTGTCTGGGTTGCCGGATTTGTAACCCAGCTTTCTGATAGCTTCATCATTCACTCACCCGCGCAGCCAAGCCCCGCAACATCCGGGCCGTAGCCCCCCAGATGTAATAAGGGCCATAGGGCACGGTGAAATAATACCGCCGCTGGCCCCGCCAGCGACGCGACTCAACGATATAATTCGCAGGGTTTAGAACATGCGCAAGTGGGACTGAAAAAACTTCGTCAACTTCACCCGGCTCAGGAATTGGGTCGAACCCGTCTCGTAGGATCGCGACAACCGGGGTTACGACAAAAGACGTCACGGTTTCATGGGTAGGCAAATGCCCGAGAATTTCAGGCAAATCCGAGGAAAGGCCAATCTCTTCCTGTGCTTCCCGCAGGGCGGTTGCGGTTACATCCGGATCGGTCTCATCCTGTTTTCCGCCAGGAAAGGCGATCTGGCCGGGATGGTGTTTCAGCGCCGATGAGCGCTTGGTCAAAAGCAGGCGCGGGGCCTCATCCGTTACAAGAATCGGAACCAGAACCCCGGCTGGACGTAGCTTGCGCCCCGCTGGCAAAACCGCATCAGGGTTCAAATCGAAATCGCTGGACCCGTTGCCGGGGCGGCTCAGGGCCGCCCGCAGCTGTTCTGTTGGATCAGGCCTCACCGGCATCGAAGCCAACGGTGACGGGGTCCAATACGTAATGGGCACCACAGAACTGACAATCGGCGGTGACCTGGCCCTCGGGGGTTGTCATCTTTTCGATGTCGCGCGCCGAATAGATCGACAGGCTTTGGCGCACGCGCTCTTCCGAGCAGGTGCAGCCGAACTGAACCGATTGCGCATCATAAACCCGTGGCTGTTCCTCATGAAACAGCCGGATCAACAGGTCGGTTGGCGCAATCGAAGGGCCGATCAGTTCAAGGTCATCAACAGTATCCAGAAGGATGTTGACGCGCCCCCAATTTTCACCTTCCTCACCGTCAACCAGATCATCCGCCGACAGAATCTGACCGTCACCCTCTGCGTTGGCTACAAATGGTGACGCTTTGGGCATGTGCTGCAGCATGATGCCGCCTGCGCGCCAGTGCTCACCGACGCCAGGTTCAGTTGATTTGCCGAAACTCAGTGAAAACCGCGTCGGCAACTGTTCGGACTGTGCGAAATACGCCTCTGCGCATGCGCTGAGAGAGCCGCCAGCCAGCGGTGTGATCCCCTGGTAAGGCTGCGTGCCCTCGCCCTGATCAATCATGATGGCGAAATAGCCTTCACCCACCTGATCAAACGGTGTGGAATCGGTCAGGCGGTCCGGGTCAAAACTGGCATAGGCGCGGATGCGAGCCGGTTCGCCCTCGGCCTGCGGAGCGTAGTAATCGGTTGCGATCATCCGAACGGCGCCTTTGGACTGAACCTGAAGCGACAGCTTCCAGCGCAACGCGACGGTCTGACCGATCAGAGCAGTCAGCAAGGCCATCTCGGCCACCAAAGCCTCGACCTTTTCGGGATAGTCGTGCTGTTTCAGAATGCCGTCCAACACTCCGTCCAGCCGCGCCACACGTCCGCGCATATCCGGTATATCAAGTTGAAAGGGCAGGACGGTGTCGTCCCACGCGATTTTTGTTCCAAGAGACATGGGGTTTCCTTAAACGCCACAGATTGGCATACCGCCAGCATATAGGTCGAAGATTTCGGGTTGTAAGGGGCCATACATGATCAGACGGTTCGGTGAAACCCCACAAGCGGGGCGCAAATACACACGACGTGTAGGTGTATACGCATTGTTGCCTCGAAGACGACATCTGTTGCTGACCTGCCAGACAGAGCCCGGCCCTGATCTACAGTTGCCGGGTGGCGGTATTGACCCGGGCGAATCGCCCATCACCGCCCTGCATCGCGAAGTCTTTGAAGAAACCGGCTGGTTGATTGCCAGCCCGCGGCGGGTCGGCGCCTTTCGCCGTTTCACATACATGCCCGAATATGACCTGTGGGCCGAAAAGGTCTGTTTGATATATCGAGCCCGCCCTGTGCGCCGCATAGGTCCACCTTCAGAACCATTCCACGAAGCCCTTTGGCTGGACAGTGCGGATGCCGCGCAGATGCTGGGCAACAGCGGCGACCGACATTTCGCTTCGGGACACCTGATGGGGCTTTAAGGCCCGCTGTATTCAAAGAAAACCGCAGATACGTCATCATCCATACCCTGGTCCGGATCCATGGCCTGTGTCAGCCGCCAGAACATATCGTCCAGAAATTCGGGCCCGCTGAGATCGGTGGCACAATCCGTCACCATTCTGCACAGCCCCTCTTCTTCCAGCAGGGATCCATCCGCCATCCGGCATTCCGTGAACCCGTCTGAATATAGCAACAGCTTGTCACCGGGCTTCATGTAGGTATCGGTTCGCTGAAATGTGACATCCGGCAACAGTCCGATGGGCAAACCACCTTGCCCCAGATACTCGGTCCCACCATCCTGTCGCAACAACAGCGGATGCGGATGCCCTGCTTGCACCATCTTGAGATGTCCGTTTCGCAGGTCGATAATGGCATAGACCATGGTAAAATACTCTTCGACGCCAGCATCGGCCATAAGGCGGGAATTGAGCATCTCTGCCACCTGATCAGGTGGTAGCAATGCGTAAAATTTATCGAACCGCTTTTCCATCGCCACGTTCTGATCGAAATGTTTGCTGGACAGATACCCGCCCAGCCGTGCTGTCATCATCGCCGAGGTGATGCCGTGGCCGGACACATCGATGCTGTAAAACCCCACACGGTTGACCCCCGGTGAAAACATTCCCACCAGATCGCCACCGATATGCCCACAAGGTTTCAGCAACATGCTGATACGCGACCTACCGAAATCACGCGTGAGTTCGGGGACCAGAGATTCCTGTATCTTACGCGCCTGAATCAGGTCCTTGTCGATCGCATCATGGACCACTTTCAGTTCTTCGAGCGCGGTCTCGATCATACGGTTCTTATCAGACAGCTCACGCTGCATAACCAATATCCGTGCGCCCGCAGATATGCGCGCCCGCAATTCATCGGCCTCAAGAGGTTTGATCAGAAAATCATCCGCCCCGGCATCCAGTCCGCGCGCAACCTCCTGCTTTTCGCTTTTTGAAGTCAGAAGGATGAAATAGCTGTATTCGTCATTCTCCAGCGCCCGAAATGCTTGACAGAATTCCAGCCCGCTCATCCCCGGCATGACCCAGTCGCTCAGGACCAGATCGGGGGACATGGCAGCACAGATTTCGATGGCGGCCTCTCCGCTATCGGCCTCGAGCACCTCAAAGCCCCATTTCTTCAGCGAGGCCACAAGGATGCGACGTTGCAGACGACTGTCATCAACGACCAGCACCTTGCGAATCGCACCAAAATCCAGCTCTGCCTTTGTTTCTGCCTGACTGACCTCTGCCACCTGACCCTCAGCTCTGCCACATAATGCGGAACGGGACGACCCTAGCGCACGGCTGTTTAACATCCTGTGAAGGTCGTAAATGCATCCATCTTAACCACGGATTTACCAACGGCCTGTAGTGATAATCGGGTCGTTATCTTTAGGGAAAGGATGGCCATGATCGACTGGTCCAGGGTCAGACAGCTGCGGGACGAGGTCGGCGCCGACGAGTTTGACGAGGTAGTGGAAATCTTTCTCGATGAGGTGCAACAAGGCCTGGAGCATTTGCAGGTCGATGATGATCGGTCTGACTTCGAACAGCATCTACACTCCTTGAAGGGCAGCGCGCTTAGTCTGGGATTCAGGACATTGGCCAGGCTCTGCCAGGATGGTGAGCGCCATTCGGCACAGGGTCAGGCCGCAACCGTCGATATCGCCGAAATAGTCGGCACATTTCGGACCTCAGCAACGGAGTTTCAGGCAGGATTGAACGAGCTCTGAGCGGCGCCGTACAGGCAGCAAACAGGTACACTAGCGATGGGTGACAACCCGGCCCTGTATATTGTCTGTTTCAAACGCAGCTGATCCATCGCCGCGACAGACAACATTGCAGTCTGGTCATTTGCTCAGATCACAAACTGGGCGAGGGTCTCGTCCTCGGTGATATCCGTAAAAGTGAACCCGGCTTCATCCAGATGCGCGAACAGACGGGCAAAGTTTTCGGGCTTGCGGGTTTCGATACCAATCAGAACCGAGCCGAAGTTACGTGCCGATTTCTTCATGTATTCAAACCGCGCAATGTCATCCTCGGGGCCAAGGATGTTCAGGAACTCTTTCAATGCGCCAGGGCGCTGTGGCAAGCGCAGGATGAAGTATTTCTTCACCCCCAGATAGCGCTGCGCGCGTTCCTTGACCTCGGGCAGACGTTCGAAATCGAAGTTGCCACCAGAGGTTACGCAGACAACGGTTTTCCCTCGGATAAAACTCTGAATATCGCTCAGCGCCTCAATCGCGAGGGCCCCGGCGGGTTCCAGAACGATGCCTTCGACATTCAGCATCTCGATCATGGTTGTGCAGATGCGGTCTTCGGACAGGACCAGAGCATCCGACAGATGACGGGATTTCAGCAATTCGAACGGTTTTTCACCGATCCGACCAACCGCAGCACCGTCAACGAAATTGTCCACCTGATCCAATGCCACCGGATGTCCTGCTGCCATTGCCGCGTGCAGACAGGCACCGCCTTTGGGTTCCACAAACAGGCAATGGGTCCGATCGCCAAACCACGTAGCCACGCCCGCAGACATGCCGCCACCGCCTACTGGCAAAAGGATGTGGTCCGGCAACCCACCCAACTGCGCTTCGATCTCAACCGCAAGCGAGGCTTGCCCCTCGATCACATCAACATCGTCAAAGGGCGACAGAAAATGGCCGCCCTGTTCGGTGCACCACGCCTGCGCGGCGGCCAACGTGTCATCGAAATAGTCGCCGGTCAGATGAATCTCGATATTGTCGCCGCCGAAGATACGAGTTTTCTGGATTTTCTGCTGCGGCGTCGTCACGGGCATGAAGATCACACCCTTCACATCCATGTGCTTGCACATAAAGGCCACGCCCTGCGCATGATTTCCCGCGCTGGCGCAGACAAACAGGTTCTGCCCCTGCTGTTTGCGCATGGCGTTGAACGCACCGCGGATCTTGTAGGACCGCACCGGGCTGAGGTCCTCACGTTTCAGCCAGATATCGGCCCCGAAACGATCAGACAGATGGGCATTGCGCTGCAGAGGCGTCACCGGAAACACAGAGCGCATCGCCTGTTCGGCAGCGCGGGCGCGGGTCATGAAATCACTCATGCCGCTTTCCCTGCCCCATCATCGCTGAAAGAGCAAGGAATACATATGTGTACGAGTTCAGGTCAGCTGGCGCTTTTCAACGAACACGCCGTACATGGTGGTCAAGATACTGACATTGATCAGCGGCAAAACCAGAACCCCAAAGAACAGTGAGAGCAAAACACCCAGAACCGGGATGAAAGCGAGCGCTGTAAAGACCAACTGGACCACGACCTGGAACACAAAGCTTACAAGCAAAAGAACGATGATCGCACCACCCGCACCGGCGGTGTTGTTCCAAGCTTGCCCAAGTGTCAACGGTTGCCCAATCGCTGCTGCAGGCAGGATTATGGACAAACGGTAGAAGCCGATGATGAGGAAGACGACAAGGACAATGACAAACACAACTGACAATGCTCCACCGCCCAGCGCGGAAAGTACCGCGCCCGCCGGCAGGAACGCGATGGCCATCAGGATACCCAACAGAAGAACCCGCCCGAAATAGGCCAGAATTCTATCGAACCGGAAGGTTGGGAAGATACCTCTTGGATATTCCTCAAGCAGGACAAAGCGGTGCCACGACACCACAATCCAGAACATCGTCACAAATATCACGACCATAAAGCCCACCAGGAAGCCAATCGCCGATCCGCTCGAAACGCCTGCAGGCAACTCTCCGGTGGTTGTATTGAGTTGATCCAGCGGAACGTCCAATACAAAAAACAGGGCGACAATCACCGCTGTCGCAACCAAAGATGGCCCGAACGTAATCTGCAAAACCTGTTTGAGATTCCCAATAACCATCCGCACCGAATGTGCAAAAATCTGCCAACCCAACATCTGAAATCTATCCCTTCAACCAATTCTTGTTTTCTTTCCTTCTGTTTCACCCCAAATCCCGACCTGCGTCAACGCAGATAACTTGCCCCCGCGTTCAAAACCCGCTAGGGGCCAGTCGTTCTACGCATAAAGGGAAGTCAGATGTCCGCGCCCAAGAAAGTTGTTCTGGCCTATTCCGGTGGCCTTGATACCTCGATCATCCTGAAATGGCTGCAGACCGAGTATGGTTGTGAGGTCGTAACCTTCACCGCCGATCTGGGTCAGGGCGAGGAGTTGGAGCCCGCCCGCAAGAAGGCCGAGCTGCTGGGGATCAAGCCCGAAAACATCTATATTGAGGACATCCGCGAGGAATTCGTCCGCGATTTCGTCTTTCCGATGTTCCGCGCGAATGCGCAGTATGAGGGCCTGTACCTGCTGGGCACCTCGATTGCGCGACCGTTGATCTCGAAACGTCTGGTCGAGATTGCCGAGGCGACCGGAGCGGATGCCGTATCTCATGGCGCGACCGGTAAGGGCAACGATCAGGTGCGGTTCGAACTGGCCGCTTACGCGCTGAACCCTGACATCAAGGTGATTGCCCCGTGGCGCGAGTGGGACTTGTCCAGCCGCACCAAGCTGCTGGAATTTGCCGAGGCCAACCAGATTCCGATCGCCAAGGACAAGCGGGGTGAGGCACCGTTCTCGGTTGATGCCAACCTGCTGCACACCTCATCCGAGGGCAAGGTTCTGGAAGACCCCGCCGATATGGCGCCCGATTACGTCTATCAGCGCACGGTCCACCCCGAGGACGCGCCGAATAAACCAGAATTCATCGAGATCGGGTTCGAAAAAGGTGACGCGGTCAGCATCAATGGCGAGGCGATGAGCCCGGCCACCATCCTGACCAAGCTGAACGAATATGGCGGCAAGCACGGCATTGGGCGTCTCGATCTGGTCGAAGGTCGCTTTGTTGGCATGAAATCGCGCGGTATCTATGAAACACCGGGCGGCACAATCCTGTTGGAAGCGCACCGTGGCATCGAATCCATCACCATGGATCGGGGCGCGATGCATCTGAAGGACCAGCTGATGCCTCAATATGCAGAGCTGATCTATAACGGCTTCTGGTACTCGCCCGAGCGCGAGATGCTGCAGGCCGCGATCGACAAATCTCAGGATCATGTCACCGGCACCGTGCGCGTGAAGCTGTACAAAGGTCTGGCATCGACCGTGGGCCGCTGGTCGGAACACTCGCTGTATTCCGAGGCGCACGTGACCTTCGAAGAGGATGCTGGTGCCTACGATCAGAAAGACGCTGCGGGATTCATCCAACTGAACGCCCTGCGCTTGAAACTTCTGGCAGCACGCGACAAGCGCCTGTCGAAGTAAGACAGCTGAGATATTGAACTGAAGACCCGGCAGCCCCTCAGGATGCCGGGTTTTTTATGCGCCCATTTTTGCCACCTCCCGTCAGGTCACTCTTGCTCCACCGCAGGATATGTCTTTACCCAAGTCACAACACTGAAAGGATGGGGCATGTTGCAGGATATCGCAGAAGGTATTCAGAGCGGTCTGAATGGCAAAAACTTCGATGGGTCGTTGAAATTCGATTGCGGTGATGCCGGTGTGATTGTTCTGGCCGACAATCAGGCGACGACGCAGGATCAGGACACGGATTGCACCATTCGTATCTCACAAGAGAACCTAAGCAAGCTGCTGACCGGCAAGCTGAACCCGATGACCGGTATTGCTATGGGCAAGCTCAAGATCTCGGGCAATATGGGTGTGGCGATGAAACTGGGGCAGTTGCTGGGCTAAGGCGATAAACTCGTCTCACCAGCGCGTGAGAACAGATGTCAGCGCGTTGCGCCCGGGGGTTTCCCAAGGCAGTCTGATCATGGAAGGAGACCCACCATGATCCGAACCACATACATTGACGCTGTCAAACCTTGGCTTCTGTTTGCGCTGATCCTCATCGTCGCAATGCTGCGCGCCGCGCCTGCACCGGCTGCCGGAACCGAGACGCTGACCGTGGCCGGGGGGTGTTTCTGGTGCGTTGAATCCGATTTCGAATCCGTGCCGGGCGTGGTTCAGGCGGTCTCGGGCTATACCGGGGGCGCAACGGCGGACCCGACCTATGGCGAGGTAACCAAAGGCGGCACCGGCCATTATGAGGCTGTTCAGATCACCTTTGATCCGGACCGTGTTTCCCGTGAAACCTTGCTGAGCCTGTTTTTCCGCTCGGTCGATCCCACGGATGCGGGCGGCCAGTTCTGCGACCGGGGCGAGAGTTACCGGACCGCGATATTTGTCTCTAACACAGGCGAAAAGGCGTTGGCCGAGGCTGCAAAATCCAAAGCGCAGAACGTCCTGCGTCAAACGATTGTCACCCCGATCCTGCAACAGGACCGGTTTTACCCGGCCGAAGCCTATCATCAGGATTACTATAAGGGCGAAAAACTGGTCTTTACGCGGTTCGGTCCCAAACGCCAGCGCAACGCCTATAAGGCCTATCGCAAAGCCTGCGGTCGCGACGCCCGCGTCAAACAGCTGTGGGGCAGTGACGCGCCCTTTGCCGGGTCTTAATCAAAGCGCGCTTCGCGCACTTCTTTCAGATCAGGAATGACATCCGCCGTACCGTGCCGTGTCACCATCAACGCGGCAGCCCGGTTTGCCTGCAATATTGCCTGCTCCATCGGCATGCCACGATCCATTCCTGCCAGAACGTAACCTGTGAACGTATCGCCCGCACCAGTTGTGTCCACCGCCTGAACCTTGTGAGCCAAAAAATCCGAGGTCGTCCCCTTATGATGATATCGCGCGCCCTTTGATCCGAGGGTCACAATGACATGCTCTATCCCCAACTCGGACAGGCCCTGTCCGGTTGCCTGCCGCAGCTGCTCGGCCTCGACTTCATTTAGGATCAGGAAATCCAGATACGGAAGAACCGCCCGCACTGCATCGGCTTGAAAAGGGGCCGCCGCGTAACAGACAGTCAGCCCCATTTCGCGGCCCATTTTTGCGGCTTCAACCTGCAAGTTGGTTTCGTTTTGCGTCACAATCAGATCACCCTGATCCGCCGATGACAGCGCCTGGCCCAGTTGATCTGACGTAATTGCATGATTCGCGCCTTGAAACAGGATGATGTTGTTTTCACCCTCGGCGTCTACGGCGATAATGGCGTGCCCGGTAGGATCTGAAACCTCGGCAATCCACCGGGTATCGACGCCATATTCGGTCAGCCTGTCACGCGCCCAGCGCCCGTCGGGCCCTATGGCCCCAATATGCGCCACCCGCGCGCCGGCCCGCGCGCCGGCGACGGACATATTCGCGCCCTTGCCGCCCAGAAACCGATCCAAACGGTTGGCCGAAAGCGTCTCACCCGCGCCCGGCAGGTGTGGCACATCATAAATCATGTCTGCGTTGATCGAGCCTAGATTCCAGATTGTCATGGCTTAACCAATATCGCAGGAGGCCAAAATGGCCATGTTCAGAATGTCATTGGCCGTCGATATGGTCGAACAGATCTGAATCGGCTTGTCGATGCCCGACAAGATCGGGCCGATCACCGTGGCCCCACCCATTTCCTGCATCAACTTGGTCGAGATCGAGGCCGAATGCCGTGCTGGGACAATCAGGATATTCGCCGGTCCGGTCAGGCGCTGGAACGGATAGTTTGCCTGCTGGTCGACATTCAGCGCCACGTCCACCGTCATTTCACCTTCGTATTCGAAATCTACGCCACGCTGATCCAGAACGGCAGGAGCGCGGTGCATCTTTTCGGCCCGCTCCGACACCGGGTAGCCAAACGTCGAAAAGCTGACAAAGGCAACGCGCGGCTCCAGCCCCATATGGCGGGCAACGGCTGCTGAGCGCTCGGCGATATTGGCCAGATCGTTTTCGTCCGGCCATTCATGGACTAGAGTGTCGCCGATCAGCACGATCCGCCCCTTGTGCAACAGCGCCGTCACACCCGCCGCGCCACGGGCCGCATCTGCGTCGAACACATGGTTGATCCGATCCAGCACATGCGCCGATTTACGCGTCGCGCCCGAGACCAAACCGTCGCCATGCCCATGCGCCAGCATCAGCGATGAAAACACATGCCGGTCGCGCGCGGCAAGTCGATGAATATCCTTTCGATCAAAGCCTTTACGCTGCAGGCGATCGTACAAAAAATCAGAATAGGTATCGAGATGCGCAGTGTTGGCGGCATTCACGATCTCCAGCTCACGCACAGCATCGCCCAGCCCGGCCTCTTCCAGCTTTTGCTTGACGTCATCCGGGCGGCCTACGACCAGCGCCTTACCAAAGCCCGAGCGTTGATACATCACCGCAGCCCGCAGCACACGCGGATCGTCGCCCTCGGCAAAGATCATTCGGCTTTGCGCCTGACGGGCCCGCGCGTTCAGGCCGCGCAGAATGCTGGCGGTCGGATCCATGCGGGATTTCAGGCTCAGCTCATACGCGTCCATGTCGATAATCGGGCGCCGCGCCGCGCCGGTATCCATCCCAGCCCGCGCAACGGCGGGCGGAATGCGGTGAATCAGGCGCGGATCGAAAGGTGTCGGGATAATATAATCGCGCCCAAAGGTCAGCGACTTACCATAGGCCATCGCGACCTCATCCGGGACATCTTCGCGCGCGAGGTTGGCCAGGGCGTGGGCACAGGCAATTTTCATCTCGTCATTGATGGCGCGGGCGTGGATATCCAGCGCACCGCGGAACAGGTAGGGAAAGCCCAACACGTTGTTGACCTGGTTCGGATAATCGCTGCGCCCTGTGGCGACGATGGCATCTACGCGCACCTCATGCGCCTCTTCCGGTGTGATCTCGGGGTCGGGGTTTGCCATCGCAAAAATCACCGGGTTATCGGCCATGCTGGCTACCATATCTTGCGTCACAGCCCCTTTGACCGACACGCCCAGAAAGACGTCTGCGCCTTTCATGGCGTCTTCCAGCGTACGCAGATCCGTGGTGATCGCATGGGCCGATTTCCACTGGTTCATGCCCTCGGTCCGGCCCTGATAGATCACGCCTTTGGTGTCACACACGATGCAGTTTTCATGCCGCGCGCCCATGGACTTGAGCAGTTCGATACACGCTATCCCAGCAGCCCCAGCACCGTTCAGAACAATCTTCACATCTTCAATCTTCTTGCCCGAGATACGCAGCGCATTCAGCAGGCCCGCTGCACAGATCACCGCCGTGCCATGCTGATCATCGTGGAAGACGGGGATATCCATTTCTTCCTTCAGGCGCTGTTCGATGATGAAACACTCGGGCGCCTTGATGTCTTCCAGATTGATGCCACCAAAGGTCGGGCCCATCAGACGCACGGCGCGGCAGAACTCATCCGGGTCTTCGGTGTCCAGCTCGATATCGATCGAGTTTACGTCAGCGAAACGCTTGAACAGGACTGACTTGCCCTCCATCACCGGTTTTGAGCCCAGCGCGCCCAGATTACCAAGACCCAAAACCGCCGTCCCATTCGAAATCACGGCGACCAGATTTCCCTTGTTGGTATAGTCATAGGCCGTTTCTGGATTTTCCGCGATTGCTTCACATGGAACAGCTACTCCGGGGCTGTAGGCCAGCGACAGGTCGCGCTGCGTGGTCATGGGAACGGTGGCTTGTACCTCCCACTTGCCAGGAGTTGGGTCCAGGTGAAAGGCCAGCGCCTCTTCGTTGGTGATCTTCGCTTTGGGCATTTGATACGTCGTTTCTCTGCAACTACGGGGCTTCTGCCTCATAGCGCAGGCACGCGCGCGCCTCAACGAGAATACTTTTGCCTTTCGCACCAGATGGCGGATTTGTAAGGTCGCGACCGAACGCCGTCAAAAGGGATCAGCCTTGTCCACAGTCACGCCGATGATGGCGCAATATCTCGAAATCAAAGAGGCCCATGCCGACGCCCTTCTGTTTTACCGGATGGGCGACTTCTACGAGATGTTTTTCGAGGATGCCGTCAACGCCGCTGAGGCGCTGGACATCGCCCTGACCAAACGCGGCAAGCACAACGACGCAGACATCCCGATGTGCGGTGTGCCGGTCCATGCCGCCGAAGGATACCTGCTGACGCTGATCCGAAAAGGCTTTCGCGTGGCCGTTTGCGAACAGATGGAAAGCCCGGCTGAGGCCAAGAAGAGAGGCTCTAAATCGGTGGTAAAGCGCGGTGTTGTCCGGCTGGTGACACCCGGAACACTGACCGAGGACGCGCTGCTAGAGGCGCGCCGCCACAACTTTCTGGCCTGTTATGCCGAGGTGAGGGATGAGGCCGCGCTGGCCTGGGCCGATATCTCGACCGGGGCGTTTCACGTGATGCCTTTGACCTCTGTGCGCCTGAGCCCTGAACTGGCTCGACTGGCCCCGTCGGAACTGATCGTGGCAGACGGGGCCGAACAGGTCCTGCACGAACCTGCCCGCGATCTGGGCATCTCACTGACGCCCATTGGCCGTGCCAGTTTCGACAGCACGGCGGCTGAAAAGCGCATCTGCGCTTTGTTTCACGCGGGCGCGCTGGACGCGTTTGGAAATTTTGGCCGGGCCGAAGTGTCCGCTATGGGCGCATTGATTGACTATTTGGAGATCACGCAAAAAGGCAAATTACCACTGCTACAAACGCCGCTGAAAGAATCCGAGGACCGCGTGGTGCAAATCGACGCCGCAACGCGCCGCAATCTGGAGCTGACCCGGTCGCTGTCTGGTGGGCGCGCCGGATCGCTTTTGTCGGTGGTTGACCGTACGGTGACGCCGGGCGGCGCGCGGCTGTTGGAACAGCGCCTGTCCAGCCCCTCGCGCAATCTGGATGTGATCCACGGGCGGTTGGATGCGGTAAGTTTTACAGCCGATGACAGCCTGATCGCCCAAGATCTGCGCGATGCCCTGCGCAAAACCCCCGATTTGGACCGCGCCTTGTCGCGCCTGTCGCTAGATCGTGGCGGCCCTCGCGATTTGGCCGCCATCCGCAACGGGCTGGCGCAGGCCGCAACCATCGCCGAACTGTGCAATGCCGGAGATCTGCCGGTATTGCTGGCCACTGCGGTGCAAAACCTGACAGGGTTTGATGATCTGCTGACCCTGCTGGATGAGGCGCTTGTGGCCGAACCGCCCCTGATGGCGCGCGATGGCGGCTTCATTGCCCCCGGCTATGATGTGGAACTGGATGAAGCCCGGACCCTGCGCGACGAAGGTCGATCCGTCATCGCCGGGTTTCAGCAGAAATACTCCGAGCACACCGGCATCACCTCACTGAAGATCAAGCATAACAACGTGCTGGGCTATTTTATTGAAACCACGGCCACCCATGCCGAGAAGATGTTGAACCCGCCGTTCTCCGAAACCTATATCCACCGGCAAACCACGGCCAATCAGGTGCGGTTCACCACTGTCGAACTCTCCGAGATCGAGACCCGTATCTTGAATGCGGGCAACCATGCTTTGGAAATCGAAAAGCGGCTCTATCAAAGGCTTTCTGATGAGATTCTTACCCGTGCTGCGCAGCTGAACCAAGCCGCGCGCGGGCTGGCAGAACTGGACTTAACCACTGCGCTGGCCGATCTGGCACGGGGCGAGAACTGGTGTCGCCCGCAGGTCGATGCCTCTCGTGCCTTTGATATTCAGGGCGGGCGGCATCCGGTTGTTGAACATGCGCTGCGCCAACAAAGCGGTGACGCGTTTATCGCCAATGATTGTGATCTCAGCGCGGAAGATGGTGCTGCAATCTGGTTGCTGACCGGCCCCAACATGGCGGGTAAATCAACCTTCCTGCGGCAGAATGCGCTGATCGCCCTGCTTGCCCAAATGGGCAGCTATGTTCCCGCCGAACAAGCCCATATCGGCGTGGTCAGCCAGCTGTTCAGCCGTGTCGGGGCATCTGACGATCTGGCCAGGGGGCGGTCGACCTTTATGGTTGAAATGGTCGAAACCGCCGCCATCCTCAATCAGGCCGACGATCATGCGCTGGTCATCCTGGATGAAATCGGACGCGGGACGGCCACCTATGACGGGCTTTCCATCGCCTGGGCCACGCTCGAACATCTGCACGCCGCCAATAGATGTCGCGCGCTGTTTGCAACGCATTATCACGAGCTGACCGCGCTGGCCGGAAATCTGGTAGGTGTCGACAACGCCACCGTTGCGGTCAAGGAATGGGAGGGCGAGGTGATCTTTTTGCACGAGGTTCACAAAGGCGCCGCGGATCGATCTTATGGTGTCCAAGTGGCGCAACTGGCTGGCCTGCCGGCATCCGTTGTCGAACGTGCCCGCGTTGTGCTGGACCAGCTGGAGAAAACCGAACGCGAAGGCGGCAAGCAAAAGGCTTTGATCGACGATCTACCGCTGTTCTCGGCTGCCCCGCCGCCACCGCCTCCCCCAAAAGCTTCACCCGTTGCGGATATGTTGGGTGAGATCTTGCCGGATGAGCTAAGCCCGCGCGAGGCATTGGACCTGATCTATAAATTGAAAGAGGCGGCCAGATCCTGACCGCCTCAATAATTGATTGATATCTTAAGTGCTTAGCTTGCCGGCGTGGACGACACACCCACCTGCGCGGGGCGCAAGAGCCGGTCGTACAGCATAAAGCCTTCTGCAGATACCTGGATGATGTCACCAGCGCGTGTTCCGGGCACGGGGGCCTCGAACATCGCCTCATGCACATTGGGGTCAAACCGATCGCCAACTTCTGGCGTGATCACCTGAATCCCGTGTTTCTGAAACACGTCCTTCAGCGCGCGCATGGTCAGTTCAACACCTTCCAGCAAAGCGCCTGCGACCTCTTTCTGCTCGTCGGTTGCGGCCTCAAGCGCGCGTTTCATATTGTCATAGACCGGCAGCATGTCACGAGCCAGTTTCGAGCCGCCATATTGTTCAGCATCGCGCCGTGCCTTGTCGCCGCGCTTGCGCGCGTTTTCCGCATCGGCCAATGCACGCATGAATTTGTCTTTGTAGTCGTCGCGCTCGGCGCGCAGCTCATCCAGCTCCAGCGCTTCTTCGCTGATCTCAGCAAATTCATCAGCCAGCTCTTCGGCCTCGGCCGTTGCGATATCGTCCAGAAAATCTTCGTTCTTGGGCTCTGCCATCTCTTACCCTCTAGCTCCGGTCGGATATCAGTTTGCCGACCAGTTGCGCCGTATAATCCACGATCGGCACGATCCGTCCATAATTCAGACGTGTGGGCCCGATGACCCCAACCGCACCGATTATCTTACGATCAGCGTTCATATATGGAGACACCACCAAAGAGGAACCCGAAAGTGAGAAAAGTTTGTTCTCAGACCCGATAAAAATGCGCACACCTTCGCCTTCTTCGGTCAATTCCAGAAATTCGGCTATGTCGCGCTTGCGTTCGAGGTCGTCAAACAGGGTGCGAATGCGCTCCAACTCATCTGCTTCGCCACGTTCACCCAGCAGATTCGCCCGCCCTCGGACGATCAAACGAGCCGAGTCGCCATCATCCCCGTCCCATGCGGCCATGCCGCTGTCGACCATTTCACGGGCCAGCACGTCAATTTCCTGTTTCCGCACATCGATCTGGGTCAGCATCTGACGGCGAACCTCGCTGATGGTGCGGCCCTCGATCAGCGCGTTCAGAAAATTCGCCGCTTCCCGCATCGAGCTGGGCGTTTGCCCGGGTGGCGGCTTGAACAGCCGGTTTTCCACCTGACCGTCGGAAAAGACCAAAACCACCAGGGCCCTGTCATGCCCAAGCGACACAAATTCGATATGTTTGATTTCCGCTTCGTGTTTCGGCGTCAAAACCAGCGAGGCCCCTTGTGTCACGTGTGACAAGGCCGCGCCGACACGGTCCAGCATCCCGCCGACATCCCCCGAGTTAGCGCCCAGTGTGTCGTCCAGCTTCTGCCGGTCATCCGCGCCCAGATCACCGACCTCCAGCAATCCGTCCACGAACATCCGTAACCCGTGTTGCGTCGGAATCCGCCCCGCACTGACATGAGGGCTGTCGAGCAGGCCCAGAAACTCAAGATCCTGCATCACATTGCGAACCGTCGCCGCACTGACTTTTTCCGACAAAGTGCGCGTCAGGGTACGGCTGCCGACAGGCTCACCGCTATCCAGATAGCTTTCGACGATCAGGCGAAACACCTCGCGCGACCGGTCATTCATCTCGTTCAGAATTTTGCTTGCGTCACTCATCGGCAATCCTCTGCTGGATGGCCATTAAATAGCAGGTAGGCGAAAGGTCAATCAGGGTTGCATCCTGACGCTGCGGGGCGGTATCCCCAAACCAGCAAACAAAGGAATTCCCATGCGACCCTCAGGACGTGATCTAAACGAAATGCGCGCCGTTTCAATCGAAACGGGATTTACCAAACATGCCGAAGGTTCCTGCCTGATTAAGATGGGCGATACCCATGTGTTGTGCACTGCCACGATCGAAGATCGCGTGCCACCGTTCATCAAGGGTTCGGGCCTGGGCTGGGTTACCGCTGAATACGGCATGCTGCCCCGTGCGACAAATACACGGATGCGGCGCGAGGCTGCCAGCGGTAAGCAGGGTGGTCGTACCGTGGAAATCCAGCGTTTGATCGGCCGTGCCCTGCGTGCAGGTGTCGATCGGGTTGCCTTGGGTGAACGCCAGATCACCGTCGACTGCGATGTGATCCAGGCCGATGGTGGCACCCGATGTGCCTCGATCACAGGCGGTTGGGTTGCGCTGCGTCTTGCGGTCAACAGGCTGATGAAAACGGGTGACGTGATCTCGGACCCGCTGGTTGACCCGGTTGCGGCCGTGTCCTGCGGTATTTACGCCGGTCAACCGGTGCTGGATCTGGATTACCCCGAAGACAGCGAAGCCGGCGTGGACGGCAACTTTATCATGACTGGGTCCGGCAAATTGATCGAAGTTCAAATGAGCGCCGAAGGCTCGGTCTTTAGCCGCGTTCAGATGGATCAACTAATGGATCTGGCTGAACAGGGCGTTAGTGAACTGGCTGCTGCGCAAAAGGCCGCCACCGCATGACCCGCAAGTTCGACGGCGACAGGTTGCTGGTGGCCACGCATAACAAAGGCAAGCTTGAGGAGATGGCACATCTGCTTGAACCCTTTGGCGTCAGTGTTATCGGCGCCGCGGACATGGACCTGCCTGAACCGGAAGAGACCGAGGATACATTCGTCGGCAATGCCCGGATCAAGGCCCATGCCGCCGCCAAAGCCACCGGCCTTCCTGCCCTGTCGGACGATTCCGGGATCGCCATCGACGCGCTTGACGGGGCGCCGGGCGTCTACACCGCCGATTGGGCAGAAACCGGCAATGGCCGCGATTTCCTAGTGGCGATGACACGCGCACATGGGGAGCTTGAGGCGAAGAACGCCGCCCATCCCCGCACCGCACAATTTCGTTGCACGCTGGTTTTGGCCTGGCCCGACGGGCATGATGAGGTGTTCGAAGGCATCGCCCCCGGCCATCTGGTCTGGCCCATTCGCGGTGCGGACGGCTTTGGTTATGATCCAATGTTTGTGCCCGAGGGTCATGACATTACCTTTGCCGAGATGGATCGCTGGGAAAAGAACAAGATCAGCCATCGCGGTCGCGCGGTTGAGATGTTCGTGAAAGGCTGCTTTGGCGGATGATTGGCGCAATGGGGGCTTTGGCCTGTATGTGCATTGGCCCTTTTGCGAGGCCAAATGCCCCTATTGCGATTTCAACAGCCATGTTTCAAGAAATATTGATCAAAAGCAATGGCTTGATGCATATCTGGTCGAGTTGCGCCGTAGTGCTTCCGAAACCCCCAACCGTGTCCTGAACACCATATTCTTTGGCGGCGGCACCCCGTCTCTGATGGATCCCGAAACCGTCGCCGCAGTGATTGATACCGCCCGCGCCCTTTGGCACGCCGCCAATGACATGGAAATCACACTTGAAGCCAATCCCGGCTCGGTCGAGGCGGGACGGTTCGCTGCCTACCAAGAAGCAGGCGTCAACCGTATCTCGATGGGGGTACAGGCGCTGAATGATGACGATTTGCGCCGGCTGGGCCGCATTCACAGCGTGGCCGAAGCGCGGGCTGCTTATGACATAGCCCGTCATTGTTTTGAACGGGTCAGCTTTGACCTGATCTATGCGCGGCAACATCAAACCCTTGATGCCTGGCGCGCAGAGTTGACCGAAGCCCTGTCGATGGCGGTCGATCACCTGTCGCTGTACCAACTGACCATAGAAGACGGAACCGCCTTTGGTGATCGCTATGCCGTGGGCAAGCTACGCGGCCTACCCTTGGATGATAGCGCCGCCGATATGTATCTGGCCACGCAAGAAATCTGCGAGGCTCATGGTCTGCCCGCCTATGAGGTATCGAACCACGCCCGCCCCGGCGCGGAATCACAGCACAATCTGATCTATTGGCGCTATGGTGACTATGTTGGCATTGGCCCCGGCGCCCATGGGCGGATCACCCAGAATGGCCAGAAATACGCGACTGAAACCTATCTGAATCCGCAGCGGTGGTTGGACGCGGCTTCCTGTGGTAGCGGAGAGAAAGAACGCGCCGCATTGTCGCGTGAAGACCAGGCAAGTGAATACCTTATAATGGGCCTTAGGATTACCGACGGGCTAGATATAGATAGATATACGGAAATATCAGGCCACCCCTTACCACAAGACCCATTGGGCCATCTTCAGGATATCGGCATGGTTCAAATGCTGGATGGTAAACTGATGGCCACAACCGACGGGCGGGCCGTCTTGAACGCGGTGATCCGCGAACTTTTGGGATAGACCATGCAATATCTGTGGGCAGGGCTTGGATTGTTATGCGTCGGGCTGGCCGCTGTTGGGGTGGTGCTTCCCCTACTACCAACGGTTCCATTTCTGCTACTCGCCGCCTTCTTCTTTGCCCGCTCGTCTTCACGGCTGCATAGCTGGCTGATAACGCACCGACTGTTTGGCCCAATGATCGTCGATTGGCAGAGTTCAGGCGCGATTCGTCCGGCCGCAAAAAAGGCGGCCACCCTGTCGGTCACCGCCGTATTTGGACTATCGGTCATGATGTCTGCGCCGTCTCATGTCCTGATCATCCAGGCGATTGTACTAGGCGGCGTGATGTTCTTTATCTGGACCCGCCCTAGCGGCTGAGCTTGGAACAAAGATCATCCAGTTGATCCAGGTTCTCATAGGTCAGGACCACCTGCCCCGTTTCCGAGCCCGCTTTGTGATTGATCGCCACTTTCATCGCTAGAATCGCGGAAAGATCCTTTTCCAGCGCCCGGGTATCCGCATCTTTACCCGCATTCAGATCCCGAGACCTTGGTGCCGGTCGGGCCGCATCCCCCTGCTGTTGCTTCTTCACCAGCGCTTCCGTTGCCCGCACCGACAGCCCGTCTTTGACAATTTGCTTTGCAAGATCCGAGGCATTCTCGGCCGTGATCAGCGTCCGTGCATGGCCAGCCGATAATTTTCCTTCTATTACAAGGGTTTGTACATCCATTGGCAGGGACAACAGGCGCAGCAAATTGGCAATATGACTGCGGCTTTTGCCCAATGCTTCAGCCAGCTTTTCTTGCGTATGACCAAAGCGGTCCATCAGCTGCTTATAGCCGGCCGCCTCTTCCACCGCATTCAAATCCGCGCGCTGAATGTTTTCGATAATGGCGACTTCCAGAACCTCAGTGTCATCAAAATCGCGAACGATAACGGGGATATCATGCAACTGCGCCATTTGCGCCGCGCGCCAGCGGCGTTCACCCGCGACGATTTCATAATCGCCTTCGGCAATCTCGCGGACGATCAGCGGCTGAATGATCCCCTTCTCTTTGACCGAAGCGGCAAGCTCATCCAGATGCTCCCGGGCAAAGGTGCGGCGCGGCTGATTTGGGTTTGCGTGAAGCTTTTCGATTGGAATCGTCAGGTCCGGCCGCCGTGAATCAGTTGGCACGCGTCCCTGGGGCTCTTGTGTGACATCTGCCATCAACGCCGAAAGCCCGCGACCCAACCCTCTTGGTTTTGATTTTCTGGCTGTCACAGGGTCCTCCTAGTACCGCTCAGACTGCGGTTTTATTGTTCTTATGCATGACTTCCCGGGCCAAATGCCGATAGGCCATCGCGCCCAGAGACCCCGAGTCATATTGCAAAACCGGCAACGCGTATGACGGAGCCTCACTGACCCGTACATTTCTGGGTATTTTGGTTTTAAATACCATCTCACCCAGATTGTCACGTGCGTCTTTTTCGACCTGACGGGACAAGTTGTTGCGGTTGTCATACATAGTCAGCACAACACCTTCGATTCTGAGGTCTGGATTCGCAGTCTGTCGCACCTCGCGAATGGTCAGCATGAGCTGGGACAAACCCTCTAATGCGAAGAACTCGCTTTGCAATGGCACCAGTACGGAATGCGCTGCGACCATCGCGTTTACCGTCAGAAGATTCAGCGATGGCGGACAGTCAATCAGGACGAAATCCAGATCGTACTTATCAATAGCAGTCTGGCGTAACGCATCATGCAGTAAATAGCTGCGTTTTTCGTTCGAAATCAGTTCGATATCGGCGGAACTGAGGTCTACCGTAGCGGGGACAACGAGAATGCCTTCAATCTCCGAGTCCTGAACGACCGCATCCAAAGGCGCATCATCCAGAATCAGGTCATAAGTTGTCCAATCTCGATCCTCGACACCTAAACCGGTTGAAGCATTCCCCTGTGGATCCAGATCAACCACTAAAACCCTGCATCCGGCCTCGGCCAGGCCTGCTGCCAAGTTTATGGCTGTTGTCGTCTTCCCAACCCCGCCCTTCTGGTTGGCTACCGCTATGATCCGGGGGCCTGAGGGACGAGATAGATCAACCACGTGATACTCCTTTGACCTTGAGGATGACGGCTTGGGGTTCTGTTAAACTTGTAATCGGATCACAGGTGAAATTCCATTCTTCCTGCGCATCCTGTACCTCTTTTTTCCAGCTTACACCTTTCGGCAACAAAGCGACGCCAGAATCGCCTAAATGTCTGTCACAAAAAGATAATAATACCCCGAGATCTGCCAAGGCGCGGGCAGACAAAACATCTGCATTCAGGGGGTCCACCGCTTCAATGCGTTTCGCCACCACTTTACAGTTTGCGCCACATTCCCGGGATACATTGCGTAAAAACGCAGATTTTCGCTGATCGCTTTCAACAAAGGTGAATTTTGCGTCTGGCGCTTCTTCGATCGCCATAATTGCACAAACCATACCGGGAAACCCGCCACCACTTCCAATATCAACCCAATGCGAAAAGTTCTCGGCACATCGAAAAACCTGAACGGAATCCAAAATGTGCCGTGTCCAGATTTCTGACAAGCTTTTGCGCGATACGAGGTTGATTTTCGGGTTCCAGCGCTCGACAAGGGCAACATATGTTGCCAGTCGATCAAATGTTTCACGTGAAACATTCAGACCGTCAAACAGCTCTTCCTTCATGCTTTGCGCACCCTCTGATCGCGGCGAAGCTTGGCCAACACCAGAGTCAGCGCAGCCGGTGTCACACCCTCTATCCGGCTTGCCTGCGCTACATTCTCGGGACGGGCATTGGACAACTTCTGCTTCATCTCTGACGACAGCCCATCCAATGCGAAGAAGTCAAAATCACGCGGAATCTCATAGGCTTCATCGCGTTTCATCGCTTCGACATCACGTCTCTGCCGCTCGATATAATTCGCATACAGCGCATCGCGTTCCACTTGCTGCCGAATGCCTGAATCAACGTCCTGCAACTCAGGAATCAAGGGAACAAGATCCTCAAAGCTCACATCAGGAAAGGCCAAAATCGCCATACCATCGCGGCGATTGCCATCCTGATTGACCTCGATACCAGCTTCTCGCACTTCTTTCGGAGTATAGGTATGATCTGTGAGCTTCTTTTTCGCAGCCCCCAACTTCTCCATCTTTTCAGAGAAGTGCTTGCGGCGTGTCTCGCTTACGCAACCTAGGCGTAGGCCAATAGGTGTCAGTCGTTGGTCGGCATTATCGGCGCGCAAAGACAATCTAAACTCTGCCCGTGAGGTAAACATCCGATAAGGTTCCGCCACTCCGCGAGTAGTCAGGTCATCGACCATGACGCCAATATAACTGTCGGAACGCGTGAAATGGATTGGATCCCGACCCAAGACCTGAAGGGCAGCATTGAGGCCAGCCACCATTCCCTGAGCTGCAGCTTCCTCATATCCTGTGGTGCCGTTAATCTGACCCGCAAGATATAGTCCTGGCGCCTCAGGCAACGACAGTGATGATGTCAGAACGCGAGGATCTACGTAGTCATATTCGATGGCGTAGCCAGGTTGGAGGATCTCTGCCTTTTCCAGCCCCTTAATGGATCTGACATAGTCGACCTGAACATCCTGCGGCAGTGAGGTAGAAATTCCATTCGGATAGATTGTGTGATCATTCACACCTTCTGGCTCGAGGAAAATTTGATGAGATTCCTTATCAGCAAACCGCACAATCTTATCTTCGATCGAAGGGCAATATCTGGGGCCTATACCGTCAATATGCCCCCCATACATCGCCGATCTGGAAAGGTTCTTTTCAATGATCTCATGTGTTCTGGCATTGGTATGCGTAATCCCGCAAGAAATCTGCGGCGCCACCACCCCCATCGAGAGGAATGAGAACAGCGTAGGTTCATCATCGCCGTCCTGACTTTCGAGACCTGACCAATCAATCGTCCGACCATCCAGCCGGGGCGGTGTCCCCGTTTTCAAGCGTCCTAGCGGCAGGTTAAGGCTATCCAAACGCTCGGCCAGCTTTACCGAGGGACGGTCCCCCATACGGCCGCCAGGGCGCGATACGTCACCAATGTGAATAACCCCTCGCAAAAATGTCCCAGACGTCAGGATCACAGCGCTGGCCCGTATTTCAGACTCATCCGCCAATCGAATTCCGGTAACAGCAGATCCATTCACCAGGAAATCTGTCACCTCGCCGACTACGACGCTGAGGTTCGGCTGTGCCGTGGTTTCTCGCTGCATCGCAGCTCGGTACAAAGCCCTGTCTGCCTGCGTTCTGGGCCCCTGCACAGCGGGGCCTTTACGGCGATTCAGCAAACGAAACTGAATTCCCGCCTGGTCTGCGACGCGCCCCATCACCCCGTCCAACGCGTCAATTTCGCGAACAAGATGCCCTTTCCCGAGGCCCCCAATAGCCGGGTTACAGGACATTACGCCGATATCAGTGGCCGACAGAGTCACAAGGGCGGTAGTCGCACCCATCCGGGCGGCCGCATGGGCCGCCTCTGTTCCGGCGTGGCCCGCTCCGATAACGACGACGTCAAAATCTGAATGTTTCACGTGAAACACTCCTTACTTTCCCAGGCAGAAGCTTGAGAATATTTCATCCAACAAGTCTTCTACACCAATTCTGCCAACCAAAGCTTCCAAAGCGCGGATCGCGGTCCTCAGTTCCTCGGCTGCAATATCATACAGGTCGGGACCTGATTCCAGAACAGCGATTGCAGCACTAAGTGCGTCGCGCGCTGTGATCAGCGCTATACGATGCCTTTCACGCGTGGCGATACCATGGGTAGTAGTACGATCACCCAAAACACGCGATATGTTGGAAATCAACCGATCCACACCCTGCCCGGTTTTCCCTGAGATTCCTTCATCAGAACTGTTTCTCAGATCGGATTTCGGAAGAACCTGAATATCTCCTTCCAACATCTGAACGCCCAGCTCTTTTGGATCATCAGTCAGAAATACGCGCAGATCGGCGGCCTCGGCGCGCTTTTTGGCTCGCTCAATTCCCAGGCTTTCGACGTGATCGTCGGTTTCCCGCAAGCCCGCTGTATCCAACAAAGTAACGGGAAGTCCCTCAAGGTCCATTCGAACTTCAATCACATCGCGCGTAGTGCCGGCATATTCCGACGTGATCGCTGCATCGCGACCGGCCAGAGCGTTCAGCAATGTCGACTTTCCAGCATTTGGCAAGCCAACAATCGCAACCTCGAACCCGGTTCGAATGCGTTCTGCAATACGAACCCCTTCAGCTTCACGTTGTAGATCTGCAATGACATCTGTGATCAACTGGCGCACTTCAGGGGTAACATCGGTTGGCACCTCTTCATCGGCAAAATCAATCACTGCCTCAAGCAGCGATGCGGCGCGAATCAAATCGCGCCGCCAGCGTTCAGCCAAATTCCCAAGCTCTCCGGCCAGAATGATCTGTGCCTGCTTGCGTTGAGCCTCTGTCTCAGCGTCGATCAGATCGGCAAGGCCCTCGACCTGTGTCAAATCCATTTTGCCGTTTTCCAAGGCACGGCGGGTGAATTCCCCGGGATCAGCCAGGCGCAAACCATCCATGTCCGCAAGGCAGCGCATGACGGCGTTGACCGCCGCTGTACTGCCGTGAATCTGTAGCTCTGCCACGTCTTCGCCAGTAAAGCTGGCCGGGGCCTGGAAGGTCAGAACTACACCATCATCCAGGCGCGATCCGTCTTTTCCATACAAGCTGCGTACCCGCATCCCGCGGGAGGGCAAAGCAGCACCGGAAAGAGCAGCCGCGGCAGGATGCGCCAAGGGGCCCGAGAGACGGATGACCGCCACCCCTGCCTTGCCTTGCGCGCTGGCCAAGGCGAATATCGTATCCATTCGACCGCCTCGCTTGCGTCCAGGACCTGTGTCAGGTGTTCATCGAATCGAAGAACTCGCCATTTGTCTTGGTCTGTTTCAACTTGGACAACAGGAACTCGATCGCATCGGTAGTGCCCATCGGGTTCAGGATACGGCGCAGAACAAAGGTCTTGGCCAGATCACCCTTATCGACCAGCAAATCCTCTTTCCGCGTACCGGATTTGAGGATGTCGATAGCCGGGAACACGCGCTTATCTGCGATCTTACGATCCAGAACAATTTCCGAATTACCGGTGCCTTTGAATTCTTCGAAGATGACTTCGTCCATCCGGCTTCCGGTATCGATCAGCGCGGTGGCGATGATGGTCAGCGAGCCGCCCTCTTCGATATTCCGTGCCGCACCGAAGAAGCGCTTGGGCCTTTGCAAGGCGTTTGCATCGACACCACCGGTCAGAACCTTACCCGAGGATGGAACCACGGTATTAAATGCCCTACCAAGTCTTGTGATCGAGTCGAGAAGAATAACAACATCTCGTTTATGTTCGACCAAACGCTTGGCTTTTTCGATAACCATCTCAGATACGGCAACGTGGCGGGTGGCGGGTTCATCAAAGGTCGACGACACGACCTCGCCCTTCACCGAACGCTGCATGTCGGTCACTTCTTCCGGCCGCTCGTCGATCAGTAGGACGATCAGATAGCACTCAGGGTGGTTCTTTTCGATCGAGTTCGCAATATTCTGCAGGATCACCGTCTTACCGGTCCGTGGCGGTGCCACAATCAACGACCGCTGACCTTTACCGATCGGCGAAACCAGATCGATGACACGGGCGGACTTGTCCTTGATGGTTGGATCTTCGACTTCCATCTTCAGGCGCTCATCCGGATAAAGCGGTGTCAGGTTGTCGAAAGCAACTTTATGCCTGGCTTTCTCGGGATCTTCGAAATTGATCTTGGTGACCTTGATCAGTGCGAAATACCGTTCGTTCTCGTCCGGCGCCTTGATATCACCTTCGACCGTATCACCGGTGCGCAACGAATGCTGGCGGATCATTTCTGGCGAGACATAGATATCATCAGGACCGGGCAAATAGTTCGCCTCGGGCGAACGCAGGAACCCGAACCCATCTTGCAGAACCTCAAGTACGCCATCGCCGCCCACGGTCCAGCCTTCATCTGCGCGTTCGCGCAGAATCTGGAACATCATCTCGCCTTTTCGCATGGTCGAGGCGTTTTCGATCTCAAGCTCTTCGGCCATCGCCAGAAGGTCTTTGGGGCTTTTGGCTTTCAGATCGGCCAGATTGAGGGATTCATTAGACATGATGATAAGAACCTTGGCCGCATGGATGCGGCTCGGACTGGAATTTCAATACGGAAGATACGCCGCCCGGACGGGCGTGTTACGCGATAAATAAGCACTTACCTACAAAGAGTCAAATAGCTGCTCAGAACTTCAGAACGACCGCCAGAACGATGATAACCATCAAAATAGTGGGCACCTCGTTCATCATGCGATACTGCCGCCCAGTGAGCGTATTTCGGCCCTCTAAGAAGTCCTTTCGACGTACCATCAGCCAGTAGTGGAACCAAGTCATCGCAATCACTGCTGCGCCTTTGACCCAGGGCCAGGCAAAATCCCAGCCGACTATGCCTGGTGTGAATACCATGATCAGGCCGCAGGCCCAGGCCACGTACATCGCCGGGCGCATGATCACCCGCAGCAGCTTTTCTTCCATTTCAAAGAAGATCTCCTGCGCCCCGTCAACGCCTTGGGCTTTTTCTACGTGATAGACGTACAATCTAGGCAGATAGAACAAACCGGCCATCCAAGAGATCACGGCCATGATGTGCAGGGACTTCACCCAAGGATAGATGGTGAAAAGAAGATCAGTCATTCCAGCTCCGGGCGTGGTTTGGATCTCTCCCTATAAAAAAAATAGGAAAAGAGAAAGGATGATGGTTTTGTAGGGAGATCAAATTCCGTGGATTACTTATTTACCCATCTGTTTTCCCCAGGTGGATAGTTTCACCCGAGAACTGGGTGTTTCTGTTGATTTCATAAAAAACTACAATAAAACAATATGTTATGAATATTTAATGCGTAGACTTCCGGGGATAACTTGATGAATAAGCTGGGATATCCCGCTTGTCCCGATGTTCAAAGTTATCCTTGTCCAGACTGGACAGGGTTCGGGCGACTCATAGAAGTTTTTCGCGAAAACACCGGGCTTGCGTGTCAACAGGAAAACCATACAAACCATCCTTGAACGATCAACCATTTGCTCAGGGGGTTTTCCACATTTCTGTCCCCATCATATTGGCCTCGGGGTCATCCATTCGTGCGCAGTTGCTAGAGAATGCGGGCGTGCGGTTTACCGTTCAAACTGCACGCGTGGACGAAGAGACCGCCAAACGGGCTTTGCTGGCCGAAGAGGCATCTCCACGTGATATTGCCGATACTCTGGCAGAGATGAAAGCCCGCAAGGTCAGCGACAAGGTGCCGGGGCCGATGGTTCTGGGATGTGATCAGGTGCTGGATTTCGAAGGTCAGCTTTTGTCCAAACCGCAATCGCCCGAGGATGCGCTGGCGCAGCTCAAAGCGATGCGGGGCAAGCGGCATATGCTGTTATCCGCAGCCGTCATCTATCAGAATGGCGAGCCGATCTGGCGACATGTAGGTCAGGTGCGCCTGCGGATGAGGATGAGTTCGGACGCCTATCTACGCGACTATGTTGCGCGCAACTGGGACAGCATCCGCCACGCAGTCGGGGCCTATAAGCTTGAGGAAGAAGGCGTGCGGCTGTTCGCAACCATTGACGGTGACTATTTTAACGTTTTGGGTATGCCCCTATTGGAGCTGTTGAATTTTCTGGCGGTCAAAGGGGTGATTGATCAATGAGTGGCAAGCAGATCCCGCTGGCGGGTGTGATCGGGCATCCGATTTCCCATTCGAAATCCCCAATACTGCATGGCCATTGGCTGAAAACTTATGGCCTGGCCGGTCACTATATCCCCATGGATGTCGCACCGGATGATCTTGAGGCTGTTCTACGAACTTTGCCCAAAGCCGGATTTGTCGGGGCCAACATCACAGTGCCCCATAAAGAGGTGGCCTTGGATCTGGCGGATACGGCTTCGGACCGGGCCAAGCAGATCGGGGCTGCTAATACGCTTGTGTTTCAGCCCGACGGTTCGATCCATGCGGATAACACCGATGGGTACGGGTTCATGCAGAACCTGCGCAGCGGCGCCCCAGATTGGATTCCAGCGGATGGTCCCGCGGTTGTCTTTGGTGCCGGAGGCGCCGCGCGTGCTGTTCTTCAAGCGTTGGTCGATGCAGGTGTGCCCGAGATTTTCTTGACCAATCGGACGCGCACACGTGCAGATCGCCTGAAGGAAGAGTTTGGTACGACCATAACGGTGGTGGATTGGTTGAAAGCGGGCAACGTGGTTGAAGATGCGGAACTTGTGGTCAACACAAGTTCGCTTGGGATGCACGGCCAGCCCGAGCTGCGGGTGCCTCTGGACGGGTTACAGCCCGGTGCCATAGTCACCGATCTGGTCTATGCGCCACTTAAGACACGCTTGCTGGAAACAGCAGAACAGGCGGGATGCACACCCGTAGATGGCCTTGGCATGTTGTTGCATCAGGCCGTACCTGGGTTTGAAAGCTGGTTTGGGGTGCGCCCTGAAGTCACTTCTGATTTGCGTGCTGCGGTGCTGGGATGAGCTTTGCACTTGGCCTGACCGGTTCTATCGGCATGGGAAAAAGCACAACTGCCAGCATGTTCGTCGACGAAGGCTGTGCGTTGTGGGACGCAGATGCCGCCGTGCATCGGCTATACGCGCGTGGCGGGACAGCGATCAAGCCGATGCGTAGGGCGTTTCCTGAGGCCATTATCGACGGCGCGGTTAGCCGGGAAGTATTGAAACGGCTCATTTCAGCAGACCCGGCAGCGCTGAAAGCGATTGAGGCCGTTGTTCACCCGCTGGTGGCGGCGGATCGAGCGGCGTTCCGGGAACAAGCCACCGCAGATATTCTGGTTTTCGATATTCCCCTGCTATTTGAAACCGATGGAGATGCGGCGATGGATGCGGTCGCCTGTGTCTCGGTCCCGGCTGACGAGCAGAAACGCCGCGTGATGGCGCGCGGTACCATGACCGAGGCGCAGTTCGAGCAGATCAAAGCCAAGCAGATGCCGAATGACGAAAAATGCGCGCGGTCTGATTTTGTGATCGTCACGGACAGTCTGGACCACGCCCGCGCGCAAGTGCAGGATGTGGTTAGACAGATACGGGCAGGGCTGACAGATGCGTGAGATCGTACTCGATACAGAAACCACAGGCTTTGATCCTGAAAGCGGCGACCGGATTGTGGAAATCGGTGCGGTTGAGCTTTGGAATCACGTCGCCACGGGCGAAACCTATCACGTCTATATCAACCCCCAACGGTTCATGCCCGAAGAGGCGTTTGGCGTGCATGGCATTGGCCCGGACTTGCTGGAACCGCCCCGCCCGGTGGAAAAAGGTCAGGTCACGCTGAAGGACAAGCCGGTTTTTGCCAAGGTTGGTCAGGGGTTTCGGGATTTTGTCGCTGACTCGAAACTGGTGATCCACAATGCGTCATTCGACATGAAGTTTCTGAATGCCGAGCTGGGCTGGATGGGACTGCCGCCGATCCCGATGGATCAGGCACTGGACACGCTGGCGATTGCGCGCAAACGGTTTCCGGGCTCGCCCGCCTCGCTGGATGCATTGTGCCGGCGGTTCAACATAGACAACTCGAACCGGGTCTTGCACGGGGCGTTGCTTGACTCTGAAATTCTGGCTGAGGTCTATCTTGAGCTGATCGGCGGACGTCAGCCAGATTTCGGGCTTTCGACCTCTGTGTCGTCTTCCGCTGGCGGAGCAGAAGAGTGGCGGCCATCGCCGCGCAAAGATGCCTTGCCGTCCCGGATCACCCAAGACGAGCGCGCGGCGCATGAGAAATTTATTGATAAACTGGGCGAAAACGCCCTTTGGTCCCGCGCCTGAGGTCACTCCGGCGCGGGGAGGCCTGATTAGGCCTGAGTCTTTTGCGTCTCGGCCTGGCGACGCATCAATTCATTCCGGTACAGGCTGACAAAATCAATATTGTCCAGGTTAACCGGCGGGTATCCTCCATCGCGCGTGATGTCGCTGACGATGCGGCGCAGGAACGGGAACAGCATGCGCGGGCATTCGATCATCAGGAACGGATGCAGCTGGTCTTCGGCGACACCCTCCACATGGAACAGGCCGCAATAATCCAGCTCGCACAGGAACAGGATGTCTTCCATGCCCTTGGCTTTGGATTTGAGGTTCAGCTTGATCGACACCTCGTATTGATGCTCAGCCGGGCGCTTTTTGGCGTCCAGATTGACCTGAACCGCGATCTCGGGCTGGACATCGCCAGACACGCCTTTTTGCGCCATCACGTTTTCAAAGGACATATCGCGAATGAATTGTCCCAGAACGCGCATCTGGATCTGGGGTGCGGTCTGGGCCGCGGTGTTTTCTTGGGCGCCGTCTTCGGCCATGGGTCTACTCCGAAACTGAAATTCGCCACTGCTTAGCAAGTTGGGCGAGGCACCTCAATGCTGGTGCGGCCCTTCGACCCATTTCGATGGCTTTGACGGGTTCTGACGGGGGCGAACCTCGGTGTATTCACCGTCGATCACATCGCCCTGGGTCGATGCTTGGGGCTCGGTCCTGAACTGCGTCCCGCCGCCCATCTGAAACTGCGTGATTGTGACCTTCGAGCGGAGATAACGGAATACAGAGACCCGGACGCCAGGGATTAACAGCGCAAATCCAACGGCATCGGTGAAAAACCCCGGTGTCAGCAGCAAGACACCAGACAGCAAGATCATCGCGCCATGGGCCAAAGGTTCGGTCGGGTCGTCAAGCTCTGCAAAGGATCGTTGCAGGTTTTCCAACGCCATGCGACCTTGTGTCCGCACCAAAGCGGTACCCAGAACGGCCGTTAGAACCACAATCGCAAGGGTTGGCCATAGTCCGATTAGCCCACCAACCTGAATGAACAGGCCGATTTCGATGATCGGAACAAGTAAAAAAGCCAGGAACAGGTACATTTGCATTATCCTTTACTGCAGGTCGGGCGGTAGACTTGTCCCGAACTGTCACCTACATAGTGGCAAGAGGCCGTGTATACAAAGTCGCGGTCTGACCAAGAGGATGAAATGAACGAACCAATGATCCAGTTGCTGGTCCTGGCCGGAATTGCCGTTTTCCTGATCCTGCGCCTGAAAAGCGTACTGGGTACACGTGAGGGTTTTGAGAAACCCCCGCTTCAACAACAGTCCGACGCCAATAAGTCGCGCCGTGATTTTGAGGTGATTGAGGGCGGGCCAGATCACGACATTACCGATCACGTGCCCGAGGACAGCGAACAGGCGCAGACCCTATCCGCTATGAAACGGATCGAGCCGGGCTTTTCGGTGGGTGAATTTGTTCAGGGCTCTCGCGGCGCTTATGAGATGATCGTCATGGGGTTCGAAAAGGGCAATCTGGATGAAATCCAGCCCTTCCTGTCGGAAGAGGTGTTCGAAACCTTTGTTTCGGTCGTTGCCGCGCGCGAGGATCAGGGGCTGACCATCGAGGCCGAATTTATCGGTGTGCGCGAAACCACACTGGCAGATGTGAGCTTTGACAAGGATACCAACCAGGCCGAAATCACCATGAAATTTGTTGGTGAGCTGACTTCGGCCGTGCGGGATCGTGGTGGCGATATCATCGAGGGCAACCCAAACACGGTTAAACGTCAAAAGGACAGCTGGACCTTTGCCCGCGTTATGGGCTCGGACGATCCGAACTGGCTGCTTGTTGCCACGGACGCATGATTGCAGCGTTTCGGTCGCTTTTCCTGGTGGCTGTCATGACCACCTCTGCCAGTGCCGAGGTGACACGATCCATACTGTCCTATGATGACCTGAATGGTTGGGCCGCCGATGATCACGGGGCGGCCCTTTCGGTTTTTCTGAACACGTGCGGTGATCTGGATGATCCGGACTGGCAGGCATTGTGCGGCGTGGCACGCACCTATAAGCCCGATGCGGCCCGGTCATTTTTTGAGCTGTTCTTCCGTCCCGTTCTGGTCGAAGACGGGAAGGATGGCCTGTTCACAGGCTATTTTGAACCCGAACTGGACGGGTCCAAAACCAGATCGGAGCGGTATAAATACCCGATCTATAAAATGCCTCCTGAGGCGCGCGGAGCCGAAAAATGGTTATCCCGTCGCGATCTGCTGACCGGTGATGTCATGCAGGGCCGCGGTCTTGAAATCGCCTGGGTGGACGACCCAGTCGAGCTGTTCTTTCTGCAGATTCAGGGTTCAGGTCGTATCCGGTTGCCCGATGGGAAGGCGCTGCGGGTCGGTTATGGGGGTGCCAACGGGCATCCTTATCGTTCGATCGGGTCCGAACTGATCCGGCGCGGTGCCCTGGGTGCGCATCAGGTCAGTGCGCAGATGATCAAATCCTGGGTCCGCAAGAATCCCGAGGCGGGTACCGAATTGCTGTTTCACAACCCGTCTTATGTGTTCTTCCGCGAGGTGAATCGTGTTGCACCGGAATTTGGCCCTCTGGGTGCGATGAACCGTTCGGTCACCACCATGCGCAGCATTGCCGCCGATCCGGTATACACACCGCTGGGTGCTCCAGTCTGGGTCGAAAAGGATGGCAAGGACCCTTTGCGCAGGCTGATGATCGCTCAGGATACCGGGTCGGCCATCAAGGGCGCACAACGGGCTGATATTTTCTTTGGAACCGGCGATGCCGCAGGGGCCGCAGCGGGGCGCCTGAAAGATCCGGGGCGCATGGTGGTTCTGCTGCCGATTCAGCGCGCATATGCTCTTTTACCGGACGAGTTCTGATGTCGCGCCGCAAATTGACCCCTGACGAAATGGATCTGTGGCGCAAAGTGACCAAACAGGCAGATCGCCTGCATCCCGAACTCCCGCAGTCCGTGCACCCCACCTCATTGCCCAGGCCGAAACCCACAAAGACCTTTAAGCCCCGGATCGAGGCGTTTGAAGTCGGGCAGAACGCGGCTGGCAGGGGTGTACGGCATGTGTTGAAACCATCCGTTACCGAAGGGTTACGCGCCAACCCGGTGCAAATGGACAGCAAGGCTTTTGCCCGGATGAAACGTGGCAAGCTCCGACCCGAGGGCAAGTTGGACTTGCATGGCTTGCGGATGGACACAGCCTATCCGGCACTGGTGCGCTTTGTGCTAACCGCGCAGGCTTCGGGCAAGCGTCTGGTTCTGGTGGTGACCGGAAAGGGCAAGGATCGGGACGAGCCCGGCCCCATCCCCACTCCGCGCGGCGTCTTGCGTAATCAGGTACCGCAATGGCTGTCACTGCCGCCCTTGGCACAGGCTGTGATGCAGGTGACGCCCGCGCATATCAGCCATGGTGGCGACGGGGCCTATTACGTCTATCTGCGTCGCAGTCGCTAAAGCGTGCGTGCGGCGCGGCTGATTCCAATCCAGGTCAGCAGACAAACCAGCAGGAAGAAGACGCCGATCCACAGGAACTGCGTGTCCAGAGGAACCCCCTGATCAATCAACACGCCGGTCAGTCCGGGGCCAATCGCCGACCCAAGGACCATGACCGCAGTGGCCATGGCCTTGATCGCGCCAATATGACGGGTTCCATAGAATTCCGCCCAGAACGCACTGGGCAAGGTGCTGTTTGCGCCGACGGTAAGCCCCAGAAAGACCAATGCAGCAACCGCACCCCCAATCGAGGTGCTTGCAGCCGCCAACATGAAGCCGATAGCTATTGGCACCTGATAGAAGGGCATCATTCGGGCGGTTCCCCATTTATCCAGTGCCCATCCCGCGACAAACATCGAGATCAGGGAAACACCTGTGTAGACGGGAAACAGCGCCACCAACTCGATATGTTGCCAGCCTTTGACCTCGGCCAGATGGACCTGATGAAAGAAGAATGCGGTGATAAAGGCAGAAGGACCCAGCAAGGCGGGGGCCATGAACCAGAACAACGGGTTCAGCAAAGCGTCGGTGCGTGTCCAGTGCCGCCCCTGCATACCTGCTGCTGAGTACTCGCTGGCCAGACTTTGCGGTGTGCGCTCTTGCCGAAGCAAGCGCAGCAGAATCGGAATGCCGGCCACACAAATACCTGCCGAGATGATCCAGAGCAGGCGCCAATCCAAAAACACCATCGCAGCGACAAAGATTACCGGCAAAAGCGCTTCGCCAACCGCAAATCCGACCGAGGCGATCGACAAGGCCTTGCCGCGCGTTGTGGTAAACCAACGCGCCATCGCGACCAAGGCAAGATGGGTGCTCATCCCTTGCCCGAACAGGCGCAACAGGAAGATCACCAGCGGTAGCAGGATCAGCCAGCGGTTCAACGCCATCGCTAGCGCCGCCACGGCTAGCCCAGCCAGGACAGCGGGGCCGAGCACACGCACCCGGAAGATATCCGTAAGCCCGCCCGCCCAGATCATGATGATGGCGGATGCGGTCGTACCCAGCGAATAGATCCCACCCCAGGCTCCATGGCTCAACCCGAACGTCGCACGAATTTCGCCGGAAAAGATCGAGATGAAGAACGTTTGCCCAAAACAGGACAGAAAAGTCAGCAGAACTCCGGCGCCAAGCCATGAGGCATTTGCTTTCAGATAATGCCCCAGGTGAAAGGACATTACGGAGAGCTGACCTTGGCCTGCCCGGTCTCGGTCAGCTCAATCTCGGTCGCCCCGGTCGGGTTGCGGACCTCGGCGGGGGCGATCACGTCAATTCCGCGTTGCCTGCCAAAGGTGCTGCTGACTCGCCGCGCGGAATTGATGATCGCAAGAAGCGCCGGAGAGGTTGCGGCCACAAAATGAGAAGACCCGGCATCGCTGTTGAAGGCGGTCGTATCCAGAATACTGATCTTATATTCGGACAGCGCATCGGCCGAGCTGATATTTCCCAGACGTTCGCTTTTGGCGGTACCGTGCAGGCGTGCGGATATACTCAGCAGCCTGTCTTTGCGTGAGATCATCACAATGAACGGGTCAGGCAGCGTTTTGATGCTGTCCATCTGCGACCGGAACAGATCGACATCCAGATCCGGTGCGATCAGAACAACCCCTTCGATATTCCGATGCGACCAGCCCGGTTCGCGCAGCTCGGCCTGCCGCATCATCTCCATCGTCAGGGCGGTGCCCATGGAATGCGCCACAAGGATAACCCGATCGACCCCCATTGATTTCAGCTGGCGAACAGTTTGTTCCAGACCATCACGGGCGAACAGCATGCTGTCGATGTCATAGGCATAGCCATAACCCGTTGCCTGGCTTGGCCAGGAATAGACCATGGTTTCACCCGGTATTTCCAGATCATGTTCCAACTGCGCGGCGCGGAACACTGTTTCCGACTGGGTCGTGTTATAGCCGTGGATAAAGATCGAAACCTCGTCCACACCTCTTAGTCGCGAGGCAAGGCCCTGGGGTCCAGCAAGCTCGTCTTCATCAGCCATCACGAACTGATTTTCCGGGTCCGGGTCGGCATAGGAAAAATCCAATGTCCCGGGTGTGTGATTGGGTGGAATCGAGACCGTCATCTCGAGAAACTGCAGCTGATCGCTGCGGCGGTACCCATAGGATCCGTCCGCTTCGCGCGCGCGGGTGGTTGCTGCGTAAATGGTTTTGGGCGTGCCAATCTCCAGTGCCGAGGGCACGGTTTGAGATACGGTCCGGTCGACACATGCGGCTAGCGTTGCCGCAGTCAGGACAAAAATAATATAGCGCAGCACCTGTCGCCCCCTAAGGAATTTGCGCACACGCTACTCTATTCTGATCCCAGGTCCAGCGGGGTCAATGACACGGACCGGCAAAAACCGGCTGGAGATATTACAGAACGTAACGGCTGAGGTCCGTAGACTTTGTCAGCTCACCCAGATTGTCGTCAACGAACTGTGCATTCACGGTGATTTCCAAACCGGCCTGATCGGGGGCTGTGAAAGACAATTCCTCGAATACGCGCTCCATCACGGTGTAAAGCCGACGTGCACCGATATTCTCGACGCTTTGGTTCACATCCGCTGCGATTTTCGCCAGGGCTGCGATGCCGTCCTCGGTAAAGCTGACCGTGACATCCTCGGTGCCCATCAAGGCAGTGTACTGGCGGGTCAGCGCGTTGTCTGTCTCGGTCAGGATGCGGACGAAATCCTCTTCGGTCAGTGCGCGCAGCTCGACACGGATCGGCAGGCGCCCCTGCAGTTCCGGCAACAGGTCGGATGGTTTGGCAATATGAAACGCGCCTGAGGCAATGAAAAGAATGTGGTCGGTTTTGACCGGCCCATGCTTGGTGGAGACGGTTGTGCCTTCGATCAGAGGCAACAGGTCACGCTGCACCCCCTCTCGGCTGACATCACCGCCGCGTGCGTCCGAACGGGCGCAAACCTTGTCGATCTCGTCCAGAAACACGATGCCGTTCTGTTCAACCGATTCCAGCGCCGCGCGGTTTACGGTTTCGTCATCCAACAGTTTGTCGGCCTCTTCTCCGATCAGCATGTCATAGCTTTCGGCGACGGTCAGGCGTTTCTTGACGGTGCGCCCGCCAAAGGCCTTGCCGAAAATATCGCCCAAATTCATCATCCCCATCTGACTGCCGGGTTGGCCAGGGATATCGAACATCGGCATCTGGCTTGAGGTATCCGTCAGTTCCAGCTCGATCACTGTGTCGTCCAGCTCTCCGGATTTGAGCTTTTTGCGGAACATCTCGCGGGTGCCCTCACGTGCGTCTTCCCCGGCAATGGCAGTAATCACCCGGTCTTCGGCGGCCTGATGGGCCTTGGCTTTGACGTCCTCACGCATGAATTCACGGGTCTGCAGGATCGCGGCATCGGCCAGATCACGCACGATCTGTTCCACATCGCGGCCAACATATCCAACCTCGGTGAATTTGGTGGCCTCGACCTTGATGAAGGGTGCGCGGGCCAACTTGGCCAAACGCCGGCTGATCTCAGTCTTGCCAACGCCGGTGGGGCCGATCATCAGGATATTCTTGGGATAAACCTCATCCCGGATGTCATCAGCCAGTTGCTTGCGCCGCCAGCGATTACGCAGCGCCACGGCGACTGCACGCTTGGCATCCTTCTGCCCGATGATAAAGCGATCCAGTTCCGAGACAATCTCGCGCGGGGTCAGGTCGGTCACGGGGGCAGTCCTTTCGGTCGGCATAAGTTGGCTGCGGTCTAGGTAATCACCGCAACGGCGAAAACAACAGCGGCAGCGTTGGTTAGCAATGCCCCACCCGGTTTGCAAATGCTTTCCATAGGTAAAGCGCCCGGCCTCTGTTACAGTGATTTCAAAGCGTTGAGAGCCCGGAGCGCGGAAATGACCAAGATTGCCAAGATCACCCTGCTGTTTGTCGTGTTTGTCGACCTGATCGGGCAAGGGTTGGTCTTTCCGATCATCAACTCACTGATCATGGAGACGAAATCGGGGTTCCTGCCTGAAAACACGGCCATGGGCACCCGGCATTTCTACTACGGCTTGGTGATTGGCTGTTTCTTTCTGTCCTGGTTTCTGGGCGTGGTCTATGTCTCTAAGGTTTCAGATTCCATTGGTCGCAAGAACGCGCTGCTAGTGTGTCTGGGAGGGGCATTGATAGGTTATGCGCTGACCATCACTGCGCTGTATCTCAACAGCCTTTTGCTGTTGATTGTCGGCCGGTCGATCACCGGGTTCACAGCTGGCAACCAGCCTATCGCGCAGGCGGCAATGATTGACGGCAGCACCGATGCCGCTGACCGCGACCGCAACATGGGCTATATCGTGACAGGTGTCAGCTTTGGCCTGGTTGGCGGTCCCATTATTGGCGCGGTCCTGTCGGACTCGGCCCTGCTGGGCAGCGCGGCGACGCTGAAAACGCCATTCTACGGCGCCTTTGTTCTGGTGTTGATCGCCATTTTCCTTGTCGCCGCGTATTTCAAGGATACCCGGACCGAGCGTGAGCCCTTTGTCTTTCGCCCCCGCGATATCACCGACAGCCTGATAGCGGTGCGCGAACATCCGATGGTTCTGAAAATCATGCCGGTCTATGGCCTGTTCATGATCGCCAATGTGACCTTCTATGTGTTTGTCGACAACTTCCTGACCAGCGCATTTGGATACGGGGTCATCGGCGGCAGCATGGCCATGGTCGTCATTGGGGTTGCGCTGGCCTTTTCCAGCACCTTCCTGGTCAAACCTGCGCAGGAACGGTTCAGCAAACACCAGATCATCTATGTCTCACTGGTTGTGATGGTGATCAGCGGCCTAGGTTTCGCCTTCAGCCCCAGCGGTGTGCTGAGCTATGTCCCGGTCTTTTTCTTCTATTTCTTCTTTGGCGTCTCATACCCGACACTGCTGGGCCTGTTTTCCTCCAGTGTCAGCGACACCGATCAAGGCTGGGTCATGGGGGTGACCACGGCCGTCTTCTGTCTGGCCGGGGGCGTCATGTCCCTGATCGGCGGCGGGTTGATGAGTATCGACATCCGACTGCCCTACTACATCGTGATCCTGACCGCCCTGTTGGGGCTGGTCGGGATGCATATGCGGTGGAAGGGCAAAGAGATCCGAGAGCTGTTGGCCTGAGACAACTTGCGTCTTAGATCGTCTCAACCGTGAGATTGCCATTGGTATAGACGCAGATATCGGCGGCGATGGCCATGGCTTCGCGGGCGACTTGTTCCGCCGGTTTGTCGCCATCCATCATCGCGCGCGCCGCTGCCAGGGCAAAATTACCACCCGATCCGATGGCAGCCACGTTGTGTTCCGGCTCCAGCACATCCCCTGCCCCGGTGATCACCAGCAGATCCTTGCCATCAGTGACGATCAACATCGCCTCAAGCTTTTGCAGGTATTTGTCGGTGCGCCAGTCCTTGGCCAGCTCGACCGAGGCGCGCGCCAGTTGGCCGGGCGTGGCCTCAAGCTTGGTTTCCAGACGTTCCAGCAGGGTAAAGGCATCGGCGGTTGATCCGGCGAAGCCTGCGACAACCTCGAACCCGCCGGGTGACAGGCGGCGTACCTTGCGCGCGGTCCCTTTGATCACGGTCTGGCCCAAGCTGACTTGCCCGTCCCCGGCAATGACCACCTGCCCGCCTTTTTTGACGCCAATAATGGTTGTGCCGTGCCAACCGGGAAAGTCGCTGTCTGCCATGGGGGCCTCCGTTTTCGCCTGCTGTTCTATATGGGCCGGTCTCATCCGCAGCGCAACAGTTCACAACTTGCTTATAAGATATGCAAAAAACGCAAATCGGGGCTGTAAAACCAGCAATTGTGGGACTCAGTTGAAAATCCTACATGAGGCTCACAACCGACAACGGGTCGGCTGTTTCTGTTTATAAGGAATGCGCAAATGGCAACTACCGCAAATATCCATGCGCCGCTCGGAGCAGCTACCATCCTGCATGTAGTGGACGCGTTTTTTGGCGCTTTTGAAAAAGCCGCCGATTGGAATGAATCCCGCAAAACCCGCAATGCCCTGTCGGCTCTCAGTGATGAACAGCTGGACGATATCGGCCTGTGCCGCGCGGATATCACCACCCTCTGATTCACGAGAATTCGTGAATTCAAGATAAGCCGCCCGGGTCTGGGCGGCTTTTTCTTTTTCTGCGCCGCTTTTTCCAGTCAGACAATTCAGGCGGAAGCGCTTTGCCCCAGATACGAAAAAAGGCGCCCCGAATAAGGCGCCTTCAAACGTTGTTTCCCGAACCGGATCAGAGCGCTTCTTCGATCCAGCTTTGCAGCGCGGCTTTCGGTGCGGCGCCTGCGCGGTTCGAAACGACCTGACCATCCTTGAAGATGAACAGCGCCGGGATGCCACGTACGCCCATGGCGGCGGCAGAGTTCGGGTTGCTGTCTACATCGACTTTGGCGATCTTGACCTTGTCGCCATATTCAGCCGCCAGCTCTTCCAGAGCGGGTCCGATCTGTTTACAGGGGCCACACCATTCGGCCCAGAAATCGACAACTACGGGGATGTCGGAATTCTTGACTTCGGCGTCAAAAGTATCGTCGGTAACAGCTACGGTCGACATATTCTGTCTCCTGAATGGGGAATGCTTGGTCACTGAAACTAGGTGTCGGGTATGCCAAGGTCAAGGCGTCAGCGCACGGGTTAGCGCAGCTTTCACCAGATCGTGTGGCAGCCACATCAGCTGGGCTGTTCGGGTCCACAGAATTGCAGTTCTGACTTCGCGGTCCGGATAGATCTGCGACAATGAATCAGCATAGGCACCCATCTGCCGCAGCAGTCCTTCGGGGCAGGATGCTGCATTGTCTGGCACTGTCATATTCGATTTAAAATCAATTACTTGGACGTCCGTTTCAGTGACGATCAGCCGATCAATGACACCATGGATACGCCGACTGCCCAGATCGGCCGTTACCGGGACTTCGGCCAAGGTATCGGGGGCGAACACGGCCTTCAGGTGATCCGCCGTCAACACATTTTGCACCTCGGCCAGCAATCCTTGCCGCTCGGCCTCACGCATATCGGGAAGAACCCGTGCGCAAAGCTGCGGCCAGTTCTCAGGAAGGACCCGCGGCAAATGCTCCAGCAGCAGGTGCAGGCGGGTGCCGCGCAGCTTGGCGGCCTCTTCATCCTGGCCCATGTCCCCGGGCAAGGCCTTGGCCCCGCCCAGATCAGACGGGCTGAGGGTTTCCGGCGCCGCATCAATGGCGGGGGCGGAATTCAGGAAGGTCGGTGGCAATTCGCTGTGGGCATGAACGGCGCCTGTGTGTTCGATAGATTCCGGACCATGCCAATCTCCGTGCGACAAGCGCAGGATCTCACTGTTGGGCAGAGCTGTTGCCCCTGCCCGCGCCATAGCCGCCTGCACCAGTTGATACCAGCTGGTTCCGTCCTTGCCGACATCCCCTGCCGCACCAACGATTAGCCACTTCTCTGCACGGGTCAGCGCCACGTATAACAGGCGCAACCGTTCATTCTCTTCCCGTTCGCGCGCCTCGGCTCGCGCCTGCGCGATCAGCGCCGGGGACGCGTCTGCCGGTACTTTCCATAGTGGCTTAGCATCCGTCACCATGATCTCGGCATCGCGCGGGGCTTGCCGTCTGCCGGTATCCGGCAGGATCACGATGGGGGCTTCCAACCCTTTCGATCCGTGCACGGTCATCACGCGGATCATGTTGCCGACACCGCTCATCTGCCGTTTGATTTCCAGATCGTCGGTCTGCATCCAGACCAGAAAGCCGGTCAGGCTGGGAATGTCGGTACGTTCATAGGCCAGCGCCTGGGACAACAGCGCGTTGATACCGTCTTCGGCCTCGGGGCCCAGCCGCCCCAACAGCAGGCGCCGCCCGTGATGACGGGTCAGAATCCGCTCGATCAGGTCATAGGGGCGCAGAAAGTCGATCTGACCGCGTAGGTCGTTCAGAATTGTCAGCGTATCGGGAAACTCCTCGGCCCGATTGCGCAGCGCCGCCCACAGGAATTGTTCTTGCCGCCGATGCGCCAGATCAAAAAGCTGCTGTTCTGACCATCCAAACAGAGGAGATTTCAGTACCGTGGCCAGCGACAGGCTGTCCTCGGGCGTGGCCAAAAAGCTCAGCAGAGCGGCCAGGTCCTTGACCGCAAGCTCGGCTCCGACCTTCAACCGGTCAGCCCCTGCAATCGGCAGTTCGGCAGCCTTGCAGGCGCGGATGATCTCAGCAAACAGGTCCGAGCGGCGCTGGACGAGGATCAGAAAATCCCCCGGCTGTACCTTTCGCCGGACGAAACTGCCCGGTACCTCGCCATCTTCGGGGATGGTTTCCCCCTGTTCGATCATATCCCTGATCGACTGTGCAACCTGCTCGGCCAGAACAACGGTATGGTGGCGCGCTCCAGGGCGGTCCACCGGGTCGGTCCATTCGGTATCTTCCTCGTCTTTGACTTTTTCGACCACCGGCCATAGGTCGACGCGCCCTGGCAGATCGGACTTGAAGGCGCGGTGCTGGCTTTCTTTGTGAAACCCGGCCTCGGCATGGTTTTCGAACAGGATATCGACCAGAGTCAGAATGGCGCTGGAGGATCGGAACGAGTACTCCAGCGTGGAATCCCACAGTTTAGAGCCTGATTCTGCCAGTTTCCGCCCAAACTCGGCCTGCATCCGGTCAAAGGCCTGAGGGTCGGCGCCTTGAAAGGAATAGATCGACTGTTTCTTGTCACCCACCACGAAAATAGTGCGCTCAATCCCGGACCGGGCCCCCTCCCCGCTGGTGAATTCCTGCGCCAGTTTTTCGACGACGTCCCATTGGTCCGGGCTGGTGTCCTGCGCCTCATCGACAAGGATATGGTCAATCCCGCCGTCCAGCCGGTACAATACCCAAGACGCTACCGCCGGGTCGTTCAGTACGTTTCGGGCGCGCAAGATCAGGTCGTCAAAGTCCAGCCAGCCACGCAGTTGTTTGCGCCGCTCATATTCCGGCAGAAAGGCCATTGCGAACCGGTGAAGTACCAGCGTTTTACGGGCCGCAACCAGTGCAAGCCGCTGTTCACGCGCGGCTTCGATGCGCAACATCAACGCCTCTAGCTGTGGCATCTGACCCGCCAGAACACCTTCGCGCAGGGGTTTGGTCGGGAAAGCGTTAATCTTGGCGGTAAACGGGTCCTTGGCCGCCTTTCCGGTCAGAAATACATCTTCAAGCACCGGCAGCGCACCGATTTCGGCGCGGGTGAAGGCCGCAAGCCTGGTGGCTGCCTTGGCGTTGTTCCCGCCGCTTTCGGTCAGTGCGGGCAGGACGCTGCGGACAAGTTCGGCCTCGCCCCCCAAAAACACCTGACCCAGCAAGAGCTGTTCGTCAAAACCGGCGGGCAGATTGAATTGCTGCAAAACCTGCGACCAATCGACGGTCTGCGCAAACAGATTGCGCTTTTGCGTGATGGCGGCGGTCAGCTTGTCGAACCCTGTGTCAGTCACAAAACGGGCGACATCGCTGATCAGATTGGCCATCGGCCCTTGGGCAAAATCCTCGACGATTTCTTCGCGCAGCAAGGCGGCGGCCCGATCCTCCATCTCGGTGAATTGAGGGCTCACTCCGGCCTCAAGTGGGAAACGGCGCAGTAGCGAGGCGCAGAAAGAGTGGATGGTCTGAATTTTCAGCCCGCCGGGCGTTTCGATCGCACGGGCAAACAATGTGCGGGCCTGCGCCAGGCGGTCCGGGTCAATCGCGCCCTGAACGCCCAGATCGGTCAACTGCGCCAATAGCGGTGCATCCCCCAGCATGGCCCACTCACCGAGGCGTTTGAACAACCGGTTTTGCATCTCGCTGGCTGCAGCCTTGGTGTAAGTCAGGCAGAGGATGTGTTGCGGCTGCACCCCGTCCAGCAACAGCCGCGCCACCCGATCGGTCAGAACCCGCGTTTTGCCAGATCCCGCATTTGCCGCCAGCCAGGTCGAGGCATCGGGTCGTGCGGCCTGCACCTGCCGTTCGGTGGCGTCGTTGCGGGCGCTCATTTCAGGTCCTCGGGGGCGCTGTTGCTGGTTCGGTCCCACTCACCGAAACGTGCCAGATGATCATAGTCCCCGATATCGGTATCCTTGTGCAGCATGCGGCGCGAGGTGAAGCCTTGATCAGGCTCTAAATAAGAGGAAATCAGCTGTTTCAGCTCAGCCAGGACCTTGTCGACCGGCTCTTTGGTCAGAGGCGCGGGTATCTCTTTATAGGTGCCGCCCATGCCGACAAAAATTGCTTCGGCCACAGGCAGCGGGTCAAACCCTTCGATCCCGCCCTGCTCGGCCATTGCGGCTTCGATCAGCAACTGTTTGTCAAACTTGGCCTGCTGGCTTTCGGTCGGAGGCGCACCGGTTTTATAGTCGACCAGCCGCAGCGCCCCGCGGCTGTTCAGGTCAATGCGGTCGGCGCGCCCGACTATGGTGAAATCCAGCGGACTGAGCGCCAGTTTCATCGCGGCCTCAAAAGCCACAGGCCCACCATCGCTGCGCCGGGTGTTCTCGGCCCGCAGGAAATCATCCGCAATCCGTTCCAGCCGCGCGAGCCATAATTTGCGCGCTGTGGGCCATGGGACATGCTGGACCAGCAGGCTTTCGGCGCGTTTCAGGAAGCTTTCGCGTGTCAGCAAGGCCGTGTCCAGCACGCTGTCCTTGACGAATTGCTCCAAAATCTCGTGGATCACGATCCCGCGCAGCAGCGCATCCGGGGCCTGAACCAAAGGGTCCAGAGGTTTTAACCGCAGCACATGTTTGGCGTAGATCGCATAAGGATCACGGATCAGGCGCTTGATCTCGGTGACGCTCAGTCGGCGCGGGCGCGACCCGACCAGAGGGCGCGGAGATGGGCGCGGTGCCGCCTTGATTTTTGGAGCGTATTCTAGTTGTTCGGACCACCCCAGATATTGCCGCCCTCGGCCGCGCATTTCTGCAAGGGCGGTTTGGCCACCCTGTTCTGCCAGGCCACTCAACAGGTTGGTTAACCGATTCAACCAGCGGGAAGGAACGGTTTCGGCATCGTCGGACCGGGTCGACCGGGTCAGCCAGACCTCGGGCGCGCCGATAGCCTGCTGGAAGTCATGTGCCGACAAGCCAATGCGCCGCTCTGGCAGCAACAGCCCGGCCTTATCGCGCATCTGCCTGTTCAACCAGGGATCAGGTGCGGGCGCCTCGGGCCAACTGCCCTCGTTCAAACCGCCAAGGATTAGCAAATCGGCGCCCTGCACCCGGGCCTCGAGCGTGCCCCAGATCATGATCCGGGGGTGTGGCGCGTCGCGGTCGCGGACTTCTTCTCCGGCCAGCAAAGCACCCAGCAGATCGGCAAAGTCATGGGCGGTCATGGTGCCGCCATGCTGAGCCTCATTTCGCAGCTCGGTCACAACCGCCAGGGCCTTTTGACCGGCGTTCTTGTCCCACAAAGTGCCGGGATCGTCAGTGTGACCGGCGGAAATGGCCTGAGCCAACCCGCAGAGGCGATCGACCCAATCCGCCAGCGGCAGCTCATCATCGATTTGCTGTTCGCAGAAATGCTGCACCAACCACTGGACCCAGCCTTCGGGCACCTCTTTGCGGATGGCAAATGCCGTCAGGCTGGCGGCATCCGGGAAAGGCGGCCCGTGGCGGCGCAGGTCCAGTTCCAGATCGCGCGTGTGCAACAGATGAGAACCACGCTCGCCCCCGTCATGGCAGAGCGGATGTTTCAGCAGGGTCAACAGCGCTTCGCCGTCCAATCGACGCGCGAACAGGGCCGCGACATGGCGCAGGAACCGTCCGGGTGGGGACAGCTGCAGCGGCAGGCCAGCACTGTCATCGGGCAGGATGCTCCACCGGTCCAGCGCAGCGCTGACCTGACGAGTCAGCATGCGGTCGGGGGTGATCAGAGCGGCGGTCTGGCCGGTTTCAGCCGCCTCTCGCATGCGGAGTGCTATGGCCAGGGCCTCGGCCCGGGGGGACTGCGCCTCGACCAGGGTCAGGTCCTTGGTTGCACCATGCAGATCGGTCAGTTGTGGACCTTCGGACATCCATGCATCCGTGATCGGGGCAGGGCGTAACGCAAGCGATATCAGTTTGTTACGGGCGGGTGAGGGTGGATTGTCCTGGGTCCAGGCTGTGATTTGATCCGGGTTCTGCCCAAGCTGGTTCATCAGCTTCCGGAACCGGTATTGCGGGTGATCCTCAGAGGTTAACGCCGCATCCAGCTGAGCCCAAACCTGATCGGGCTGGTCAAAGTCAAAACCCGGCAGGATCAATGCGCCCTGCGGCAGGCAGGCAACGGCTTGCATCAGCATCAGTGTCGTTCCCCGTGACCCCGTCGAGCCGGCAAGAATGACCGGGTGCTGAGGTGGATCCACTCGCCAATGTTTGATTAGGTTCTCGACCACGCGGCGCTGCCGGGCCTGCGTGTCCAGGATGTCGTCTTCTGAGTCGATGAACTGATCCGCAATCCCGATAAACGCCTGCGCGCGGGCCCAATGCCCGGACATGTCGGTGACATCCAGCCGCCGGATCGCTTCGGGTGAAACGCCTTCGCCCTGCATCTCATCTATCAATGCGGCCAGACTGTCTGACAGGTCAAACAAAGACGAGCGCGCCGCCAGATCCGGTTGTTGATCCAGCAGCTTCGAGACCAGCTGCGTCAATTCCAGCCGCCGTCGCAGGGGCGGGATTGCGGGTGGTATCTGCGCCAGATTCACGCTTACACCCAGATCAGTCACCAGTGATAGGCGCGGCAACAAACAGGCAGGGCCCTGGTCGAACAGCTCACGCACCCTGCGAGCCATACGCCGCGTGTTAACAACCAGCTCCACTCGGGCCAAAGCCTCGGGCGGAAGAGCGGCACAGCGATTTCTCAACCCCCGGACCAGCGCCTTTGGAAAATCCACACCCGAAGGTACGGCAAAGACGCGGGGCAGGGGTGAGGGGTCAAACATCCGCCAACAGACCTTCAGCAAGGGCGATCCCTTCCGGATGGCCAACATCGCACCAGCGGCCGGGATAGGTTAGGGCAAACAGCCGGTCTTTCTTTTGCATCCGATCCCAAAGCAGGTTCAGCGAAAACACCTTGTCTGGAATTTCGACCAGCCCTTCCGTCTTCATGATCTGCGCGCCTCCGTAGATCAATCCGGGGCCGCGGGTAATCCGGCCCGCTTCATCAGCAGTAAAGTCTCCGGCACCGGCATGACCAATCGCCTGCGCGGTCGGGATGCACATTAGCAATGCGTCCATCAAATCAGGGTTCCAGGCGGCCCGCAGCATTGTCAGCGGGTTCGGGCCGGACCAAATGGCGTCTGAATTCATCGTGAACACTGAATCAGACCCTAATAAAGGCAAAGCTGCCCGTAATCCGCCACCAGTATCCAGAATGTCGGGCTGTTCGTGTGAAACATGTACGTCTTTCGGCGTCAAATGCGCCTCAAGCTGATCCGGCAGATAGTGCAGGTTGGCCACTTTGCGAACCGGCCCAAGCGCGTCAACCAAATCAAGCGCGTGGTCGATCAGCGGGCGCCCGGCTACCTCGATCAGCGGCTTGGGGCGGTTCAGGGTCAGGGTGCCCATACGGGTGCCGAACCCGGCTGCGAACAGCATGACGGCATTGGGGGGCTGGGTCATCTCTGTCTGAGCCTGTTCAGGTTTTCGGGTGTTGGTGTGGGCAGAGCCGCGCGCAGCAGGTCGGCAACATTCACCAGCGCCGGGTGATCCAGATCCCGCATTAGATGGTCCCACGCAGCGGGGATAAAATCGATATAATGGGGTTTGCCATACTCAGTCGCAAGCCGGGTAAACACACCAAGAATCCGCAGATTTCGCTGGGCCCCCAGCACGGCATAGGCACTGCGGAAATCATGATCGTTGACGCCCATAGCCGAGATATAGTGGCTGACCATCCGCATTTCCGTACCCGGCGTCACTTTGCGGCGCACATCCTGGAGCAAAGACACAAGATCATAGGCAGGATGGCCCAGCATGGCGGTCTGAAAATCCAGCAATCCAACCCGCTCAACCCCTTGGCGGTCAGGGAGCCAGATCAGGTTTTCCGCGTGGTAATCCCGTTGGACAACAACTTTGGTGCCGGATGTTTCTTGATGCAGGATATCAGCAAATCGGTGTTCGAACCGATCCTGCGCATCCCGGTCATATTCGCCAAGAACCCCTTGGGCGTATTTGGTGAAGGATAAGGCCGCCAGTTCGGTCATCAGTGCCGGGCCGTAAGATTGCAGCGACAGGGTCGGGGCCTCGTGCAACGTGATCAGGACATCTGTTGCGGCCTCGTATAATTCCCGCTCCATATCGGGATGTTTGACCAGAACCCGCGCGAACAGGTCATCGCCAAGGTCTTCCAGAAGAAGAAACCCATATTGCGTGTCTTCGGCGTAGATCTGTGGGGCGCTTAGCCCGATAGATTGTAAATGCCGGGCCATCCGTACGAAGGCTTCGACCGGTTCCGCCTGGCCCGGGGGTGAATCCATCAGAACAGCGGACTTGCCCGTGACCGGGTCGGTTAGGCGCTCGTACCGGCGGTTCGAGGCATCCCCCGCCAAAGGCTCTCGGCGGGCCTTGGACCACGGCGTGTGTGAAATCAGAGCTTCGGCAAGGACGGCGCGGTTTGTCATTCGCTGACCTCCAGTTTTTGAGCCCATTTTTCGTCGGTCCATGTGAGGGTGATGTGGCGCATATCCAGCATGTCCGGGTCTGTTTCAAATGTCATGGTCAGGGCAGAACCGGGTGTCAGCGGGCCCAGTTTCTCGGGCCACTCAATCAGGCAGATCGCTTGTTCCATCGCTTCGGCCAGCCCAAGCTCTTCGACTTCCTCCACCGCGCTCAGCCGGTATAGATCGCAGTGCCAGATCTCACCTTTACGGGTGTCATAGACCTGAACCAGCGTGAATGTGGGCGAGGGCACATCCTCGGATCGGGTCATCAGCGATTGGATCAGACTGCGCGCGAAATGGGTCTTACCGGTTCCGATCTCACCCTGCAGCAGCAGGATGTCGCCCGGATGCAGAATCGCGCCCAGCCGACTGGCAAAGTTTGTCGTATCTTCGGGCGAATTCAGGGTGATCCTGAGGGGTGGTAACGTCATGGCGCCACAATGGCCCCACGCTGGATTGGCTGCAACCCGGTTCAGGCGCTGATTTGCTGTATCTCGTGCTGTGGCAACGCATTGTGCGTGGCAAAGCGAATGATAGTGGCCCCGTTTTGCAATGGGCAGATGGTGCAGTTCAGATCGGTTCCGTTACGCATCTGGATTCTGGCTGACCACTCAGCCCGACTGTCCCGCATTTCCACGAAATCCCGGATTTCACCCAAAATCGGAGTGGCCGTGCAATGTTTCTGCCAGTTGCGGGTCACGTCCAGAACCGTGTCGGGTTCAAATCCGGCACCATCGGCTTCACCCCATAATTTCTGATAGGCATAATTGGTGAAGGCCAAGGTACCGTCATCACCGAAAACGGCAACCGCGTCGGCCAGCTTATCCAGGATGGATTGCATCAAATCCATTTCCGCCCGAAAGCGGCGGGTCAACGTAATCTCGGCCGTGATATCTTCGAACAGAAAGGCCACCGCACCATCCGGGTGCGGGCGGCCGCTGACGGAATAGACCGAGCCGGATGGCAGCGACCATGTTTCCTGGTAATTTCCGTCTTCTGCGGCCTCCAGCAGATCGTTCATCTGATTACGCCAGCTGCGATAGTTCTTGGGTTCCGGCATCATGTGCTGATCGCGCAGGCGGTCAAAGAAACTGGACAGGTTGGGGCGGCAGCTCAGGAAATCCGGGGGCAGGGTGGTCAGGTCAATCAAGGCGGGGTTGAACAGGGCAAGCTGGCGATTTCTGTCAAAAATGGCCAAGCCGATGGACAGCTGTGCAAAGGTTTTGGTCATTGTCTGTACGAATTTTCGCTGCGCTGTCTCGGCGGCGACGATGGCGTTGATGTCCACAGCGTAGCAAAGGCTGCCTTCCGGATGGTCCACCATCGTCAGGTCAAACCAAAGCTTGTTTGCACTGTCTTCGGACGAAATGAATACACGGGTCTTGGCGCTGATACGCGCGCCATTTTCGGGCCCGGGAAAAAGAGGTGCAGTCAGGTCGGTATCGCCACCGCGCACTTTGCGGACAAGCGAGACATAGGCGGCGTTGCACCAGCGGATCTTGTTTTGATAATCCAGATGCCAGACCGGGTAGGGCGCCAGTTCCATCGCCAGGCGGATCGGATCGCTATTCTCGCGCAATACGGTTCTGGGGTAATCAGAGCTTTCCCGCAGCTGTACGCGCACGACCCCGTCGATCCATTCGCACAAAACGTCCCGCTCGACCGAGCAATCAATGGCGGGGATGACAAGATTCCCTTCGTGCCTGACGCGTTCAGGGCTTTCAGGAAAGCCCGGAAAATCCCGCTGCAGCAGCCGACGCAGATCTGACCAGTCGCGCACAGCCTCAAACCCATCCAGAGCGATGTCTGTGTGGCTGATCAGGCGGTCACCGTCGAACAGAAACACGACATTGAACAACGAGGCCGGCTCGGACAGGCCGAAATTGTCACTTGTCTGCTGACGACGGGGCAAAAGCCATTGAACCGCCAGACTGGCAGACACCACACTGATGACGGCCAATATGATCCAGTCGACCATGTGCTCTCCCGCGGTGAATTCACGGGTATAGCTATGGGTGGAAATGGTTAACGGGGTCTTAACTCAGACTTGGATATGCTGATTTACACCTGAAGGAACGGGGGTGTCGCCGGTCTGTGCATCCACAAGTTTTCGCGGCCAGGATACCCGGACGATGGCCCCTATACGTTCGGGATTGTCCGACAAGGTCTGATATGGATCAGAGCCATTGGCGAAATCCAAATGCGCACCGCTGCGTTCCAGCAGGGTTTTTGCGATGAACAGGCCCAGGCCCATACCTTCATATTCCGGCCGGGCCCGCTTTTCCGATTCTGCCCGCCGTCGGCGCATGAACGGATCCCCGATCCGGCCAATCATTTGCGAAGGATACCCGCGGCCGTCATCCATGATGTTGATCGTAATCCTTTCGGCTGTCCATTCCGCTTCGACCCAGACGTTGCTGCGCGCGAAATCCACAGCATTCTGGATGAGGTTGCGCATTCCGTGGATGATCTCAGGTTTACGCAGGATCGAAGGCTGTTGAACATCGCCATCCCCGACCGGACCTTCGGCAAAGTGAACCTGCTTGCCGCGGTTGATATGTGGCTCGGCGGCCTCATGGATGACAGTGGACAGGGGGGCCTGTCTCAGGTGGAGGTCGTCTTTACCAGCCCGCCCCATGTCGCGCAGAATGTCGCGGCAACGATTGGCCTGTTCGCGGATCAAGGCGGCGTCTTCTTTCAGGTCCGGGCGGTCGTCCAGCTCTTCGATCAGTTCGGCACTGGTCAGTTTGATTGTTGCCAGAGGTGTTCCAAGTTCGTGCGCGGCGGCGGCGACAACTCCACCAAGATCGGTCAGTTTCTGTTCACGTGCGAGGGCCATATGCGTGGCCGACAGCGCCTGAGACATCGACTGCACCTCAGAGCTTACGCGGTGGGAATAGGCCCCCAGGAAAACGATCGCGATAACGATGGCAGCCCAGTTTCCGAACAGAAGGATATCGGGGATCTCAAGATCCACACCGCCATCCGTGTGCAGGGGAAGGTGAAATTCGGCTAGCAGCGTGGTCAGAATGATGGCCACCGTACCGATGATCAGGGTTGACCGGGTGCTCATGACATTGGCCGAGATAGTCACAGGACCCACCAACAGCAAGGCGAACGGATTATTGAGGCCTCCGGTAAGGTACAGCAGGATGGTCAGCTGCAACAAATCGAACAACACCATCAGAAAGTTTTCGAACTCGGACAGGCGTTTGTTGCGTGGAAAGACAAGAATCGCCGTCAAGTTGCCCATGACCGAAATGCCGATGGCCAGATAGCACAGCGTCACATCCAACTGCACATCATAGGTCTGTTGGGCCACGGTGATTGCGGTGATCTGGCCAAAGATGGCCACCCAGCGCAGCAGGATCAGTGTCCGCAGGCGAATCCAGCTGCGTTCCTGACCAGGCCAAAAAGTGATGTTGGAATCTGCCATTGGTCCATTATGTCCTGTTGCATCGGCTGTTCATCTTGATAGGTGTCCCGGCCGGAACGATCAACAACTCCTCTATCGTCAGGTAAGATGCCATGGTCCGTCTATACGCTATCCTTGCAACAGTTGTTTTGGCCGTAGGTCTGGGGGCCATGTGGCTGCTGACGCGCGGCGCAGGCTCGGACGACAAATTCGCGCAGTGCCGGTCCAGCCAGATCGCAGGGGGCACGGCCACCATTGGCGGGCCCTTCGAACTGATCAACGGCAAGGGCGAGACTGTGACCGACAAACAGGTGATAACCGAACCTACGCTGGTCTACTTCGGCTATACCTTCTGTCCGGATGTTTGCCCCTTTGACATGTCCCGCAATGCCGAAGCGGTGGATATTCTGGCCGAACGCGGGCAATCGGTGACGCCGCTGTTTATCTCGATCGACCCGGATCGCGACACACCCGCGGTTATGGCCGATTACGCCTTTAACCTTGGTGGTAAGACCATCGCCCTGACCGGTACGCCCGATCAGGTCAAGGCCGCCAGCAAGGCCTATAAGACCTATTATAAGGCCCATGACAAAAGTGATGAGTACTATCTGGTTGATCACTCGACCTTTACTTATCTGGTCACACCCCAGGACGGGTTTATCGAATTTTTCGATCGCAATGACACAGCCGAGCAGATGGCTGACAAGGTGGGCTGCTTTCTGGACAAGATCTAGAACGCAACGGTCTGTTTGACCTTTGCAATGGCGCTGCTATTACTCATGTTTAAGCCAACGGCGTGAATTAGCGGAAAGAATAGAATATGGCGGACAGCTCTGACCTCGACATCGGCCCGGATAAATCGCTGTTATTGGTGGATGATGACGAACCGTTTCTGAGACGTCTGGCCAAGGCCATGGAAAAACGCGGGTTCGAGGTTGAAACCGCGGGCTCTGTCGCCGCTGGCCGCGCAATTTCCACAGCACGTCCACCTGCATATGCGGTTGTTGACCTGCGGTTGGAGGATGGCAACGGCCTGGATGTGGTCGAAGTGCTGCGCGAAAAGCGCCCCGACAGCCGGGTTGTGGTTCTGACAGGGTACGGCGCGATTGCCACCGCTGTGGCTGCCGTCAAGATCGGTGCCACCGACTATTTGTCGAAGCCCGCCGACGCCACCGACATCACCAACGCATTGCTGGCCAAGGGCGACGAACTGCCCCCGCCGCCGGAAAACCCGATGAGCGCGGATCGCGTGCGCTGGGAGCATATCCAGCGGGTCTATGAGCTGTGTGATCGCAACGTCAGTGAAACCGCGCGACGCCTGAACATGCACCGCCGGACATTGCAACGGATCTTGGCGAAGCGTAGCCCGCGATGAGGTCGTGGGTTTAGCTTGCGCATAACAGACCAGAACTCATGAAGCCGAAAAGCCGAATTGAGTCTCGACATGCGGCCACCAAACATATGCTTTGTCGCGGCTGATGGACCGCCACCCCTGAAGACTTTAATTTAGTGTCTGTTAACCAGTTTGTGTTGTCGTTAAATTCAATAATTATATTTTCCGAACAAATAGTTGAGATGTATCGAAGTGTCGCCGCTCCCTAATACGCCATACGAAAGCCTCCGTATTTCCAACCCTGCCCTTAAAGTCATTGTCTCTGTTGTCACCTGGGCAGCAGAGAGATTTGGGTTTTGGGCGCGACCACGAAAGGGCGCTGCGGGTGAGCTTTCCGAAATGAACATTTTGGACAACCTGTACTGGGTCTATAAAAGTAAGAACCCCATTCAGCAGCCTGAAGCGGAGCTGGATCAGTCCGGCTTTATGACTAAAACGGCCGTACGACTTTCAACCGCTGACATCAGTGACACATCAAATTCGGTCACTCTGAGCTTTGCCGGGGACATTCTAAGAACCCACAGGGCCAGTGTCGCAAAAGATCAAGTATATGCTGAGATTGAAGATCTTTTGTTTCAGGATGATATTTTGGTCGCCAACTACGAGTCACCTGTAACGACACAGCCTTTGATTGACGAAGTGATCGGGGACGCTGGCCCGCCGATCGAATGTGCGTCGGAAGAACAGTTCGATGCTTTGACCAGCCATAACGAGAGGTTCATTGATGTTTTGAACCTTGCAAACAACCATATTCTCGACATGGGTGTTGAGGGGCTTGAGACAACTCTGAACGTCTTAAGTGACAGAAATATCATGCAAATCGGCGTGAATGAGAGTTTGACAGAAGCCACAGCCGTCAAAACGATCGAACGAAAAGGGATAAAGTTCGGATTTGCGTCCTGCGCTTTTGGTACCAACGGCCACGCGCTTCCTGAAGGTCAAAAGCAGAGCATCAATATCGCCAAGCTGACTTCAAAGCATCAAGCGCCGGACACTACCCTTCTAAAGACACAGATTTCGAACGCAAAAGCGGCTGGCTGTGATCTGGTTATTGCGATTATTCATTGGGGTCATGAGTTCGAGCTGTTCCCGCGCCGAGCGCAGCAAGAGGCCGCACAGGACTTGGCCGAATTCGGAGCTGATCTTATCGTCTGCCACCACCCCCATGTCCCTCAGCCGATTCAGCTGTATCGCACGCAGACCGGAGATCGGACGGTGCCAATCGCCTATTCCCTAGGAAGTCTGCTGTGGGGTTTCGCCGATAGAGACATTGCCAGCAGCACGATTATGCAGATTGAAGTACAAAAGACTGAGGGCAAGGCCGAAATAACAAATCTGAAGGCGACGCCAGTGCGTTGGCATGCCCATGAGATTGACGGCAAAGTCTTTCAGAAGGTGGCGCGATCAGAAAGCTGAAAGTGGTCAGGGCCCAATCTCGGCCATCAATGCCGAATGTCTATGCGTATAGGCACATCTTACTTCAACGGGTGGCCGCAATTTGATCTGCAGCCCTTCCATAATAACCCTGTCCGGGCGGCCGAAGAATTTTGTCGCCTCGGCCTCGGAAAAGCCCGCGATCTGGGTGGCTTCCATCCAGGCGCTGATCTTGTCGGCCTTTTTGATTTGCCGTTTAACCGTTTTAGGCACCGCAGCAGGCAGGCCAAACCGGATGTGGATCGCCGCAGCCAGCCGGTCATCCAGTGCGCCATAGTCGGGACCGACAGCGGATTTGACCGGAGAGATCATATCTCCGATCACGTATTCCGGCGCATCGTGTAACAGGGCCGCCAGCCGCCATTTGACCGGTGCCTTGGGGGCAATACGACCAAAAAGCTCTTCGACCAACAGCGAATGCTCGGCCACCGAATAGGCGAAATCGCCATGTGTCTGCCCGTTCCAGCGGGCCACAAAGGCCAGCCCATGCGCGATATCCTCAATCTCGATATCCACCGGTGTTGGGTCCAGCAGGTCCAGCCTGCGCCCGGACAGCATTCTTTGCCATGCGCGGGGTTGTGTTGCCATTCTGCCATGCCTTGTGAAGTGGGACACATTAAATTCGCATTTTTGTGGTAAGCTGTACCTGTCAAGATCACCAGCTGCCAACTTTTTCTTGAGCAATCGTGCTTTGAACAAGCACGCGGTGATACCGACATTTGTACCGAGGGGGGCGCATGCTCCTCCCGGTGTGCCCCTCTCGGACGTAACTCGTATCGAAAGGAGCTTGCTATGTTCAAGCGTTTGTTAGGAATTGCTCTGGCCTTTGGTATGGCCGCCACTGCACCGCCTGCCTTTGCCCAGCAAAGCTGTGCGCTGCGTGATCAACTGATTTCAACGCTACAGGACAATTATTCCGAGGAACTGGCCTTTGGCGGATTGCAAAAATCCCGTGGCTCGCAATCGGTGATGGAGGTCTGGACCTCAGAGGAAACGGGTAGCTATACCGTTTTGGTGACACGTCCGAACGGCATCAGCTGCATTGTCGCCGTTGGGACTGACTTTTTCCAAGCGATCCCCAAAATCAAGGTAGAGGGCATACCAAGTTGATTTTGGCGGCTTAAAACCCCGTTTCCGGCCATCTGCGTTGCCACGTCCCAAAAGGGATGCTAGGGCAACCCGGATTGAATTATACCGGAATGGAGCACCTGATGGCCGGGGACTATATCGTCAAAGACATTTCGCTGGCCGGGTTTGGCCGCAAAGAACTGGATATTGCAGAGACCGAGATGCCGGGCCTGATGGCCCTGCGCGCGGAATACGGTAACGCAAAGCCCCTGAAGGGCGCGCGTATTGTCGGGTCGCTGCACATGACCATCCAGACAGCCGTTCTGATCGAAACACTTGTGGCGCTGGGCGCGGATGTGCGTTGGGCGTCGTGCAACATCTTCTCAACCCAGGACCACGCGGCGGCGGCGATTGCCGAAGCCGGAATTCCGGTGTTCGCCATCAAGGGCCAGACGCTGGAAGAGCATTGGGATTATCTGGACAAATCCTTCCTGTTCACCGACGGCCCCAACATGATCCTGGACGATGGCGGCGATGCGACGCTGTATATCCTGCTGGGCGCCCGCGCCGAAGCGGGCGAAGACATTATCCCCGTACCGGGCTCGGAAGAGGAAGAGGCCATCAAGGCGCAGATCGCCAAACGTATGGCCGCGTCCCCCGGTTGGTTCACCAAAATGCGCGACCAGATCCAAGGCGTGTCCGAAGAAACCACGACCGGCGTGAACCGTCTGTACCAGCTGGTCAGGGAAGGCCAACTGCCTTTCCCTGCGATCAACGTCAACGACAGTGTCACCAAGTCGAAGTTCGACAACAAATATGGCTGTAAGGAATCGCTGGTCGACGGTATCCGCCGCGCCACCGACACTATGATGGCTGGTAAAGTTGCCGTGGTCTGTGGCTATGGTGACGTGGGCAAAGGCTCGGCCGCGTCGCTGCGCGGTGCCGGTGCCCGTGTGAAAGTGACCGAAGTTGATCCGATCTGCGCCCTGCAGGCCGCGATGGACGGGTTCGAGGTTACGCTGCTGGAAGACGAAGTTGACAGCGCGGATATCTTCATCACCACGACCGGCAACAAGGATGTGATCCGCATCGAGCATATGCGCGCGATGAAGGACATGGCCATCGTCGGCAACATTGGTCACTTTGACAACGAAATTCAGGTGGCTAGCCTGAAGAACCACAAGTGGACCAACATCAAGGAACAGGTGGACATGATCGAGATGCCCTCGGGCAATCGTCTGATCCTGCTGTCCGAAGGCCGCCTGCTGAATCTGGGCAACGCCACCGGTCATCCGTCTTTTGTGATGTCGGCTTCGTTCACCAATCAGGTGTTGGCCCAGATTGAGCTGTTCACCAAAGGCGATCAGTACGAAAACAAGGTCTACATCCTGCCTAAACATCTGGACGAGAAGGTTGCACGCCTGCATCTGGACCGTATCGGCGTGAAGCTGACGCAGATGGACAGCGAACAGGCATCGTATATCGGTGTGAATCCGGAAGGCCCCTATAAGCCTGAACATTACCGCTATTGATTGCGGGTCAGGCATGACCAAACCTCCTGGACGCCGTCGGATATTGCATCTGGCGGCGTCTTTCGTTTTCTCAGCACTCGCCTTGGTGGTTTTGATGGGTGGGGGTGGCTACTGGCTTTTGTCCCACCCGCAATCACCGGTTCCGGACCACTGGAACCCTTTGCGAGATCTGACCATTACGGCTCGGGTCACGCCGGTCACACCTGTGCAAATGCGACGAGCTTTGGCCGATGAAACGCAGTGCAGGGCCGCATTGGCCGGGGCGGGGGTAAGCTTTTCCCTGGTCGAGGATCTGATTGTCGACGAGAAATGCGGAATAACCGGGCGCGGGGTTCTCTCGGGCTTAACCACGGCCAGCGTCAATGGCGTCGAGACCCGTTGTGCCACGGCTCTGCGATTGGCCATGTGGGAACACCATGTGGTCCAACCCGCCGCGCGCGAGATGTTTGGCAGCAGGGTGCGCAGCTTGCGCCACCTGGGCAGCTATAACTGCCGGCGAATGCGCACCGCGCAGGGAAAGGACAGCGGTTGGAGCAGTCATGCCACCGCTGATGCCATCGATATTGTCGGGGTCGAGTTGGCAGATGGGCGAAGCCTGAGCCTGCTGTCGGACTGGACAACACCCGGACCCGAAGCAGATTTTCTACACCGGATTGGCCGGGGTGCATGCGAATGGTTTCAGGTGGTACTTGGGCCAAACTACAACCGGCTGCATGCGGACCACTTCCATCTTCAGGGACCGGGTTGGGGATATTGCAGATAACCACCGGTCGGTTAGTAGGTGCCATGTCGGCGCGCTGCACTGGTTTCAACATTTTCCCGCTGCGCCCTGAATCCAAACCACCTGACCCTTAACAGAAGGCCAGAATCAGGCATTGTGGTACGCAGAGTCTATCTGTGCTGCCAAAAACTCGCTTACGGGGAATGACCTGAAATTTTCCCTTTGTGTAAACAGAACAACTGACTAACCTTCCGACACCTGTTCATAGGCGCATTGAAAATCGCAGCAAAAGCTGCTCAACGGGAGAAATATTCATGGGAAAACGCGACGAACTGATCGCCAAATACGCAGATGATCTGAAAAACAAATGCGGGATGGACGCCGACATGGACCTTTTGACCAAGGTCACAATCGGATGTGGTCCGGCGATTTATGACGCCGACGCGTCGACCGTGGCAGCCACTCAGTCAGGTGAGCTTGAGACCGTCAAAAACAACTTCCTGGTCAAGAAACTGGGCCTTTCCGACGGCCCCGAGCTGATGGAAGCGATCAACAAGGCGCTGGAAACCTATGGCATGTCCGAGCGCAACAAGTATCGTGCTGTCGTTTACTATATGCTGACCAAGCATTTCGGCAAAGAGTCGGTCTATAGCTAAATCAAGGCTTTGACCAACCAACGCCCGCCCGATCTGTGGCGGGCGTTTCCAATTTTAGGTACTTGGTGTTTGTGCCGAGCGGCCCAAATGGGTTAGTTTCAATTTGTGACCAGGACGGTCAGAACCGAAATTCTATACGCGTGTGGTGAGTCGGGAGCACGCGGGGTAGGGAAGGTTCTGCATCTGTCAGGACCTTCCCTTTAATCAATCCGCTTTCGTCTGCCCCAGATCGCAGATCACCTGCCACTCGGCATCGCTGACCGGTTGTACGGACAGGCGGGAATTCTTGACCAGAACCATCTCATCCAGACGTTCATCCACTTTGATCTGATCCAGCGTGACCGGCGTGGTGAAGGGGCGCACGGCTTTGATATCCACACATTCCCAGCGCTCGTCATCGGTGGTGCTGTCGGGATGGGCCGGAGCGCAGACCTCGATAATACCGACAATCGCCTTGTCTTTTTGCGAGTGATAGAAGAATCCGCGGTCGCCCACGGCCATCTGCCGCATGAAATTACGCGCCTGATAGTTGCGCACGCCATCCCATTCTTCGCCCTCTGCGCCCTTGGCGACTTGCTGGTCCCAACTCCAGGTCGAGGGTTCGGATTTGAACAGCCAATACGCCATCAGCCGACCACCTTTTTCCAGACGATCAGATCAACCGACTGGAACAGACCTGCTTTGGCATAGGGATCTTTGTCGGCCCAGTTTTGCGCCGCCGTCATATCCTCGACCTCGAGGATGATCAGTGATCCGATCATCGCATCGCCTTCCAGAAGGGGTCCGGCCTGGGCAACAACACCGGTTTCTTCGATATAGGCAAGATGGGCGGAACGGTTATCCAGCCGGGTTTGCAGCGCGTCGGGTTTATCCTTGGCGACAAGGGCGATCAGCATGTTATTCCTCCTTCAGGGGTCGGTTCAGCAGCCAGCGCATGGCTTCACCAACGCTGCATTCTCCGGTGCTTATTTCTGACACGATGGTGCTAATGGGCATGTCCAAATCTTCTGCTTTGGCAATTTTGGCCAAAGCCTTGGCCGTGGCAACACCTTCGACGGTTGTGTTTGTGTCAAAAGCATCCTGACGCCCAAGCGACAGGCCAAATCGATAGTTCCGGGACAGTTCGGAACAGCAGGTCAGTACCAGATCACCCATACCCGACAGGCCCATCAATGTTTCAGGGCGGGCCCCGCGCATCAGCGCAAAGCGCTGCATCTCGGCAAAGCCCCGCGTCATAAGGGCGGCACGGGCGCTTTCGCCCATGCCTTCGCCAATGCAGGCCCCGCACCCGATGGCCATGACGTTTTTCAAGGCGCCGCCGAGCTCGGCGCCAACAGTATCCGCAGTGCGATAGAGGCGCAGATTTGTGGTGCTCAATTCATGCTGCAGGTCACGGCCAATCGCATCATCCGCACAAGCGAGGGTCAATGCGGTGGGAAGGCCGCGCGCGATGTCGTCCGCAAAGCTTGGCCCGGTCAACAGCGCGGGGTGCGCATCCGGGATGGTTTCGCGGATGACCGATACCGGCCCAAGGCCCGAGGTCAGCTCGATCCCCTTGCAGCAGGCGACCAGCGTTTTACCCTTGAGGGCTGAGGCATGCGCACGCAATGCGCTGCGCAATTTCTGCATTGGCACGGATAGAAGAATGACCTGACTTTCGGCGGCCAGATCAATGTCCGAGGTCACCGTAATCGCCTTGGGCAGGGTCACATTCGGCAAGCGCGCGCTGTTTTCGCGCTGGTTTTGCATTATCTGGGCCTGTTCCCGATCCCGCGCCCACAGAGTGACGGGGCCTTTCCCGGCCAGCGAAATCGCCAGAGCAGTTCCAAACGCCCCTGATCCCAGAACCGACACACTCATGCTTTGGCTCCTTTTTTGCCGCTGCCCAACATGGCCGGGCTGGTTTGATCCAGAGGCCAACGCGGACGCGCGGTCAGGGTCAGATCATCGCGGGCACCGGTGCGAAACCGCTCGATCCCGGCATAGGCGATCATGGCGGCATTGTCGGTGCATAAGGCTAAGGGAGGGGCGGTAAATCTGGCGCCCTTTTCGGCACAAACAGTCTCTAACGCAGTGCGAATGGCCGTATTTGCGGCAACGCCACCCGCAACAGACACCACGGCCTCTGCAGGCGCTTCCGATAGGTACAGGTCAATCGCGCGGCGGGTTTTCTCGGCCAAAGTGTCCACGATGGCCTGTTGGAATCCGGCGCAAAGATCGGCCCGGTCCTGCCGCGTCAGCCCCCCTTTTTCGGCCACGATCTGGTCACGCATCCGCATCAACGCGGTCTTGAGCCCGGAAAAGGACAAATCGCATCCCGGACGATCCAGCAGCGGCCGGGGAAACCGGAACCGTTTGGGGTCGCCTGTGCGGGCCTCTGCCTCGACCGAGGGGCCGCCGGGTTGCGGCAGTCCCAGCAGGCGGGCGGATTTGTCAAAGGCCTCGCCCGGGGCATCGTCGATGGTGCCACCAAGGCGGGTGAAATTCTCAGGCCCATGAGCAATCAGGTATTGGCAGTGTCCGCCCGAGACCAGCAGCATCAGGTAGGGAAACGCGATCCCGTCCGTCAGGCGTGGCGTCAGCGCGTGACCGGCCAGATGGTTGACTCCGATCAATGGCAGGCCCGTGGCGGCACTGATCCCTTTGGCGCACATGACGCCTGACATAACCCCCCCAATCAGGCCGGGACCGGCGGTGACCGCGATGGCGTCCATGTCGGCAAGGCCCAAACCTGCGGCCTCTAACGCCTGCATCACACAGATATCCAGCTTTTCCGCATGGGCGCGGGCGGCAATCTCAGGCACCACGCCACCAAATGCGCTGTGCAATTCGGTCTGGCCATAGACAACCGAGGACAGCACCTCGGCGGCTGTATCATCGGATTGGCGCACGACTGCGGCGGCCGTGTCATCACAGCTGCTTTCCAACCCGAGGACAGTAAGTGTTTGCACCATTGGCCTGATCCGTTACACCTTGGTTGCCAAGCGGGGTATCACCCTGCGCGGATGCAAACAATCCCAAGGCCGAAGGCGCCAACTGTTGTATTTGTTGATGACCCGCCCGCGCGCTGCGTCTGAAAGGTTCGTCGCGCAGTTGCCAACCCGCATCAGAAGCCGGGTAGAGGTTATCCATTCGCCGATCCTGGAAATAAAACCTTTGGCGGTGCAAGTGCATGCGGATGAAGCAAAGGGGCTGATCTTTACTTCGGCCAACGCCGTAAATGCGGCGATGTCTTTAGATGTATCTCGAAAGATGCCGGCCTTTTGTGTGGGTCCTGTTACCACCGGAACGGCCAAAGGCGCTGGCTGGGATGCCCGGATGGTGGGTGCTACCGCCGAAGAGCTGATTGCAAACCTGCTAAAGCACCGGCCCCAAAGCCCGCTGCTTCATCTTCGGGGGGAGCACAGCCGGGGTAACATTGCTGAACGGTTGACCGAATCCGGTCTGGCTGTGCGTGAACAACCTGTCTATAAACAGCACCTGTTACCGCTCACAGATCGGGCAGGCGCCGTTGCTGAGGGCAATGAACCGGTGATTGCCCCCATATTTTCACCCAGAACAGCGCGACAATTTGCCGACATCTGGGTGGGTTCGGCACCACTTTGGCTGGCTGCAATCAGCGAGGCCACGGCTGAACCCCTTTATTCCTTGGATTATGTCCGCCTGAAGATTGCCAAAGAGCCGACACCGAAGAAAATGCGGAAAGCCGTTAAAAAGCTTGTGAAACATGCGATGCGGGTTGAGGGCGGCGAGGCCACAGATTAACTTAGTCTGGTTAGTTGTTCAGGTTGTTTTGGATTCGAAAAGGGGAACATTGCGGTGGCTGGTAAGAAGAAAACCGATCAAAAGCCGGAAGATGACCCCAAGGCTGACGCAGTCGAGGACATTGTCCAGATCCCGGATGAGGCACCTGTTGACGATGCTGACCCCGTAGAAGAAACGCCTTCCGAAGCCGAAGCCGAAGCCGAAGCCGAAGCCGAAGCCGAAGCCGAAGCCGAAGCCGAAGCCGAAGCCGAAGCCGAAGCCGAA
>NZ_JBXWOC010000007.1:0-188878 GCF_059610665.1 Ruegeria sp. CDSC051 | reverse complement strand
CAGCCCGCAAAATCAACCAACTTCCCACCCAACTCAACATGCAAACCATGCAAAGGCGTGCGCTTAATATCCGTCATAAATAAACCCTTTCCCAAGCTAGTTTTCCGAGGTCATCGAATAGCTTGCAACGATGAATTTGCAGGACAGTCTGATATCACCAAGGTTCCTGTGGACGGTCTTGCGAGTCAACAACAATACCGCCCGGCCAGATTCGGGGGTGTGCGAGAATAATTTCCAAACCGCAACGAACGGCTCTGGCCCCGGACCTAGACCTGTCCTAAGACTTGCCACGCAAGAGGGACCGACATGTCACATATCACACTGGTGCGTCACGGGCAGGCCAACACCACCGCGCGCGACGAAAAGAACTATGACAAGCTCAGCGATCTGGGACATCAGCAGGCCCGCTGGCTGGGGGCGCATCTGCAGGACACACGCAGCCATTTTCCCCGGGTCTATTGCGGCACCCTGATCCGCCACGCCGAGACCACCGCCAGCATGGGGCTGACTGATCCGATCCGCGATCCGCGGCTGAACGAGATCGAGTATTTCACCATCGCGCAGCTGTTCGAGGAACAGCACGGAGTGAAAGTGCCCACTGATCGCGAAGGTTTTGTCGAGCATCTGCCCCGCACCTTTGCCGCCTGGGCCGATGGCGCCATCAAAAACACACCGGAAACCTTCGAGGAATTCGAAACCCGGGTGCGCGACGCGCTGACCGATATCGGAACCGAAGGCGGCCCTGCCATCGTTGTGACCTCGGGCGGGTTGATTTCGATGGTTGTCCGGCAGGCGATGGGGCTGGATATCCCGGCCATGGCGCGGGTGGCTCTTGCCATCATGAACACGTCAATGCACCGTTTATACCCGATAGGTACACAGCTCAGCCCGGTTCTGTTCAATGCCGTTCCGCATCTGGAAGCACCAGACCGGCAGTTTGCACAGACCCACTTGTAACCCCAAACCAGAGGCTTTGTGATGCAACTTTACTATGCCCCTCGCACGATTTCGGTCGCCGTTGCGATTGCACTGGAAGAGGCCGGGCTGGACTATGAAGCGATCCAACTGGACTTTGCCGGTGGAGAGCAAACCAAATCCGCCTACAAGCAGATCAACCCAAAAGGCCGGGTTCCGGCGCTGGTGGTAGACGGTGGGATTTTGACCGAAACCGGGGCACTTTTGGAGTTCATCGCAGCAATGGCTCCGAAGGCCGGGCTGGTGCCTGCGGACCCGATCATGGCCGCCCGGATGCGCGAGGTGATGTATTACCTTGCCTCGACCATGCATGTGAACCACGCCCATAAGCTGCGCGGCGCGCGGTGGGCCGACAAGAAATCCAGCTGGAAGGATATGACGGCAAAAGTCGCGCAGACCATGGCAGCGTCCTGCGACTATATCTGTTCGAACGGTCTGCGTGGACCGTTTGTGCTGGGCGAGGCGTTCTCGCTGGCCGATGCCTATTTGTATGTGGTTTGCAGTTGGTTGGAAGGCGACGGCGTCGACGTTGCAACCTACCCCAAGATCGTCGCCTTTCGTGAGGCGGCAGAGGCGCGCGCTTCACTGAAAGCCGTGCGTGCCGCCGGAATGCTCTGATAAAGGGGACAAAATATGACGCATCTATGGGTCCGGGCCGAACAGCGCCCGAACGAAGAACGGGTCGGGCTGACCCCTGAAGGCGCTTTGGCGTTGATCGCTGCTGGCATCCGCGTAACGGTCGAGGTAAGCCATGTTCGCGCCATCCCCATCGACGGTTACAAGGCTGCTGGCTGCGAGATCGCGCCCGAGAATTCCTGGCCAGATGCACCTAAGGACGCGATCATCTTTGGCCTCAAGGAACTGCCCGAGGATGGCACGCCCCTGCCTCACCGCCACATCATGTTCGGCCATGCCTATAAGGGTCAGCATTCCGGCCGGGCGCTGCTAGAACGGTTCAAGGCCGGGGGCGGAACGCTGTATGATCTGGAATATCTAGTCGACGAAAACGACCGCCGAGTCGCCGCCTTTGGCTATTGGGCCGGCTATGCCGGGGCTGCGGTGACACTCAAGACTTGGGCCGCGCAGCAGCGGGGCGCGGAATGCCCTCCGGTTGGTGTCTATCCCAGCAAGGACGCGTTGAATTCCGAGCTTCTGGCTGAACTAGATGCCATCGTGGCCAATAGACCAAGGGCCATCGTCATCGGTGCTCTTGGCCGCGTGGGTACCGGCGCCAGCGACCTTTGCACGGCGATGGGTGTCAGTGTCACCAAGTGGGACATGGCCGAAACCGCCAGCGGCGGGCCGTTCCCTGAAATCCTCGACCACGACCTGTTCCTGAACTGTATCTTCGCGCGCCCAGGTACGCCGATTTTTGTCCCGCAAAAGGCACTGGCCGCTGACCGCAAGCTGACCGCCATCGGCGATGTCGCCTGTGACCCTGACAGCGATTATAACCCTGTTCCGGTTTATGACCGAGCAACCACTTGGGACGCACCTGCCCTGCGCGTGGCGACCAATCCGGTTCTTGATGTAGTTGCAATCGACAATCTGCCGTCGATGCTACCGGTCGAAAGCTCGGAAGATTATGCAGCACAGCTTTTGCCTTCTCTGCTGACCTTGACCGATCTGGACAGCGGCGTCTGGGGCCGGGCCCGCGAGACGTTCGACAACCATGTCTAGGAGTAGCCACGCATGGAACACCTGATCGGAGGCGCGGCAGCAGTTCTAGGCACTGTATGTTGGCTTCCTCAAACCCTAAAGACCTGGCGCTCCCGCGAGACCAAGGATCTGTCTATGCCAGCGAACCTGTTGATTCTGGCCACGTTGAGCATGTGGCTGATTTACGGAGTGATGATTGCGGCATGGCCGCTGATATTGGGTAATGTGATCTCGATCCTGCTTGTCAGCGCGATCGTGATTGCAAAACTGAGGTTTGGCTGAACAGCCGTAAAGGAGTTTTCACATGACGATTCACTGGTGTGGCACCGGCCTGTCGGCCATTCCCGGCTTACGCCGCCTGATCGAAGGCGGGCAAAAGGTCACAGTCTGGAACCGGACAATCGAAAAGGCCAAGGCCGAAGTTGGTGATCTGACCAGCGATATCCGCGTTTTTGATATCGACGCCTTGGCGGCGGTGCTGGAACAGGGCGATGTCATCGTTTCGATGTTGCCCGGCGATTGGCACGTGCCCTTGGCCGAGCTTGCAATCGCGAAACAGGCGAATTTCGTCTCATCCTCCTATATCGCCCCCGAGATGCGCGCGTTGGACGGCGCGGCCCGCGAAGCCGGGGTGGCGCTGGTCAACGAGGTCGGGCTGGACCCGGGCATCGATCACCTGATGGCTCATGCACTGATCGACGACTATCGCGCTTCGGACGCCTTCGACCCGCAGAACCACCTGAGTTTCATCTCTTATTGCGGTGGTATCCCCAAGCATCCGAACCCGTTCCGGTACAAGTTCAGCTGGTCACCGCTGGGTGTGCTCAAGGCGTTGCGTTCACCATCGAAATCAATTCGCAATTATGCTCCGCTGGACGTGGCGCGCCCATGGGATGCGATTACCAGCTATATCGCACCCCTGCCCACACCCGAAAGCTTTGAGGTCTACCCGAACCGCGACTCGATCCCGTTCATGGCGCAGTACCATTTCGAGGATCACTGGCCGGTCAAGGAATTCGTCCGCGGTACCCTGCGCCTGAACGGTTGGGCCGGCGCCTGGTCGGGTGTGTTTTCCGAAATCGAAACCCTGTCCGGGCCCGAAGGCGATGCACGCCTGAAGGAGATGTCGGACCAGTTCTGGGCCGAAAACGCCTATGACGAGGGTGAGCCGGACCGTGTGGTTCTGTGTGTGGGCCTGAAGGCGGAAAAAGACGGCGTTCCGGTCTGGCACAAAACCTATGTGATGGATGCCTGGGGTGACGACCGCGGCACGGCGATGGCGCGGCTGGTCTCGGTCCCGGTTTCACTGGCTGTCGAAGCCGTCTTGAACCGCGCTATCCCGGCAGGCGTTCATGCGGCCCCCAATGATCCAAAGCTGGTGCAGAGTTGGATGGCTGAAATTGACCGGCTGGCGCAGCATCTGCAGGTGGTGGATCATGCGGGCTGAAAACTAAGCCCGCACCAACCTGGATTGGCCGGGTTGGTACATCAATTCAGATGCGTATACGCGAGATCGACAAGGTTTCTACGCAATTCCGGTCCAAACAAGTGTTCAGCTGCATAGCGGTGTTCTTCGGAGCCCTTATCCGAGCCCGAAAAGTAATATTCGCCACCCGAAACACACTCAAACATGGCGCTGTCTACTATCAACCTATTTGCATATTCTTTTGACGCAGTCTGTTCGAATCCGATTGCTGTGCCGAGGTAAACAACCTGCACCAGGACCTTTGCACGCCAATCACCTTGGTCGATCAGGTCATACGGCGTATCAAAACCAGCTCCGCTGTCAAAACCTGGATATTGCTCTGCAAACTGCAATGCAATGTCTTCGCAGCTAAGCTCAGCATAGCTCGCGCGTTTTTCAGGAAACAGAGGCGGGCAATCTGGGCCAGCAAGTCGGCAGGCCTCAAGGAACTTGCGGCGATCATATGCATTGTGTGGATCGGCATGTAACGCTTCGGAAAAGGCCAAAGCCGAGGGTCTATACTCCTTTGCCCGCAATCTGAAATAGCCAGCATAGCTCCAGGCCCACGGGCCCACTTTATGGTTGGCTATGGCGTCTTCAACCAGAGGCTCAACCTCTGACAACCGATCCATCCGGCGCAAGAGTTTGGCTTTTGTCTCTAGCGAATAGTCATTACCCGGGGCAATCTCCAGCGCGGCCTCAATTGCCTCCATCGCCGCTGGGTATTCTTCGGCGCGGGCGTGGGCCAGCGCCTTCCACTGCCACGGCACGCGGCTTTCAGGGTCTTCTGCAATAGCCAGATCAGCCTCGCTTTGGGCAGCCTCCCAGTCTCTATTCCACATATGTGCCCGCATCTTGTGTCGATGGATCAGCGACCGGGTTGACGGGTTATATGCCGCCCATATCAACAACGTATCACAGGCGGCCAACTTGTCTTCCAAGTCAGCCTTACTGAAGTTGCAGGTAGCCATCAGCTTTTTACGTTCTTGGCCTAGCACCAAAACCCCAGCGATTGCGATCAAGACAATACCGGTTAGAACACGGGCGAGCTTCGATTTTCTGTGTCGCAAAGAAGCTGGGGTATCGGATGTCATTCATTCAACCAAAAGTAGTTCACCCGAACCTAAATCAAACCTGGCTGAAATTGTCCACGACCATCCCTTTATCCGATTAAACCGCCAGACAAGAAGGTGTGGAAAACTCTGTCCTCGATCCGTTGCGCAATCGCCTACATCAGATCGTTTTCCACATCTTCCGCCGATACCCCCAGCGCATCCAAACCATTTTCCAGATGATCTGACATGTGCGGCGTGCCGATCAGGTAATCAGCGCAGGGGGTTGAGGCTTCGGCCCTTGCGGTGGCGATGGCTTCGACCAGATCCTCGGCGAAGAAGCTTTCACGCCCGATCCACATGATAGCCACCAGTTCGGCCTGTTCGTCCTCGCTCATGTGATCAATGAACGCGCGCAACTCGCCCTCGGCCCGATTCAGCTCGCGCCCCATCAGCGCAACCTGAGCAACTTTTCTTGCTGAAATTTCCAACATGACCCGACTCCTGTGTTCGCGGCTTTCGAATGAAACAACCACTAGGCAGAGCCCGAGTCTTTGATCTTGAACAAACGCGTTAGCGCAGGCGCACACGCGAAACCGGCTGATCCGGCACCGGTGCGGTTCTGAACGGGCGAAAGGTGGCTTTTTTCACCCAAAGTTTAAGTGCCTGCCAGATGATCAGCGCAAAGGTCCGCCGCGCACCAAATGGGCGGCGCAGCAGCGACCACAGGATCACCCGGTTGGTCAGCGGACGGCGTGTCCCGGTTAACGTCGCGATCAAACCGCCCTCGGGGCGGGCATAGTCGATCCACACGCCAACACGTTCGGGGCGATAGTCAAAACGGAAGGTGTAACTTCCTTCGATTTTCTGGAAGGGCGAGACATGCAGCAGCTTGTCAGCCACCATCCTGTCGGTTGCCTTGATGGGTGAAAAGCCGGGATTGTGGCACAGATAGCTGTGGCGCGTGCCAAAGGTGTTGGTCACCTCGGCCACCACCGCATTAAGCACATCCTGTCCATCAAAACAGAACCAGAAGCTGACCGGGTTGAACACATGCCCCAGAACCCGAGGCTGGGTCAGCAACATCAGGCGCGCCGGTTGCGCCACCTGCAACTGATCAAACCGCGCGCGCAGCCAGGCGGCACCGTCGCCCTGGCCCGGCTCACCCCCGTGATCCTGCGACCGCCAGTTGGCAAGATTGGCCCGGTTCACCGAAAATAGCGCCGGAGTGGTCAGATCGCTTTCAGGGTTCAGAAGAATGTAGTCGACCGAATAGCGGAAGGCGTTTTCGATCGCCCCCTTGCGCCCGTGAAAGGTATGGCCCGCAACATGATCAACGGTTTGTGTCATTCAGTATGGTCCGGCCCGCTTGTAACCGCCCGGAGGGGCGTGGTTTTCTGAAGGTTTCTGTTACTTAGAATACGGCATCCAGCCAGGATTGGATCAAAAATATCGCTTCAGAGTGATCCGGCTTGGGACACCAACCGTATTGTGGTTATGTTTACCGAGATAGACACCGTGACCTTGGACGAGCTGGCGGCTACACCCGCCGTCCTCAAGCCATGGCGCGCAAGAAAACGCATCAAGGGTAAACAGGTGAACGGAACACAAAGCAGTTGCGACACCAGGATTGAGTGGGTGGACCATGTCAGGCGCATTCGGGATGCGCAGGATCAGGCGGCTTTTGCCGAGCTGTTCCAGCATTTTGCGCCGCGGATCAAGGCGTTCCTGATGAAGTCAGGCTCGGACGCGACTATGTCCGAGGAATGTGCGCAAGAGGTGATGGCGACCTTGTGGCACAAGGCCCATCTGTTCGATCCGACCCGGGCAACGGTGGCCACATGGGTGTTCACCATCGCACGGAACAAACGCATCGACGCCCTGCGCAAGCAACGGCGCCCCGAACCGGAAGAACTGGGCTGGGGCCCCGAGTCCGAACCTGATCAGGACGACGTGATCGTCTTGCAACAAGAAACCGCGCAGCTACGCACTGCCTTGATGGCGTTGCCTGACGCGCAAAGAGACTTGATCGAAAAGGCCTATTTCGGAGACCTGAGTCACCGGGAAATTGCATCTCAGACTGGGTTGCCTCTGGGAACGATCAAATCAAGAATTAGGCTGGCGCTGGATCGCCTGCGCCACGCAATGAACTGAGACAGAGACGATGAGCAAACAGATTAAGCATCACCTGACGGAAGATCTGCTGATGGCATATGCCGCCGGCAGCCTGCCCGAAGCGTTCGATCTGATGGTCGCGACCCATCTGTCGCTGTGTGACCATTGCCGCGCGCAGGCTGAAAGCTTTGATGCGGTTGGCGGACAGATACTGGACGAGCTGCCCTATCCTGCCCAAATGAGCGACAGCGCGCTGGCTGCGACGATGGCGCTGATCGCCCAAGGCGCACCGACCCCCAAGCCAGTGAACAAGAGCTGCGCCGTCCTACCTGCCCCCCTGCAGGGCTACGTCGGCGGCACTGTCAATGACATCCGATGGCGTCCCATCGGAATGGGCGTCAGACAAGCTATCTTGCCGACGAGCGGCGACGCTTCGGCACGTCTGCTGTTCATTCCGGCCGGAACCGCAGTTCCGGATCACAGCCATAACGGTATGGAATTGACCATGGTTCTGCAGGGTGCGTTCTCGGATGAGGTTGATCACTTTGCACGCGGCGATGTCGAGATTGCCGATGAAGATCTGCATCACACCCCGACCGCAGACATTACCGCAGATTGCATCTGTCTGGCCGTTACCGACGCGCCGCTGAAATTCACCAAGCTCATGCCCCGCTTGTTCCAGCCCTTCCTGCGTATCTGATCTCTGGGACCTGACGCGGTGCGCTGGCCAATTCCGGCCAATGTCGCATCGAACGGCTTGTCAGATTTCGTGCCGCGCCAGCGGTACAACGCCCGGTGTGTCGTCAGGTGCGATCTCTTCGAAATCGAAATTGTCCAGCCGCTGCGCCCGGCGCCCTGCCTTTTCAGCGCTGATCTTGATTTCCGAGATATCCTTGGCCGCCTGCCCGAAATGACGGTCCAGATTGGAAACCCGATCGCCCAGGCGATCTACATCCTTGTGCAGCAGACCCAGCTCTTTGCGGATAGCACCCGCCTGTTCCCGCATCCTTGCGTCCTTCAGGATCGCGCGCATCGTGTTCAGCGTTGCCATGCAGGTGGTGGGCGAGACGATCCAAACGCGTTTGGTAAAGCTCTCCTGCACCAATTCGGGAAACTTGGCGTGCAACTCGGCATAAACCGCTTCGGAAGGTAGGAACATCAACGCGCCATCGGCGGTTTCCCCGTCCAGAATGTACTTCTCGGAGATGTCGTTGATATGCTTGCGCACAGTTGTTCGGAACATCTGCACCGCCGCTTTCAGCTCCGTATCATTGGTCGACCCGATCAGCGCCTCATACGCTTCCAACGGGAATTTGCTGTCGATCACAATGGGGCCAGGTGGGTTGGGCAGGTGGATCAAGCAATCCGCCCGACGCCCGTTCGACAAGGTCGCCTGCAGCTTGAAACTGTCCGAGGGCAACGCCTTGGAGACGATATCGTTCAACTGAATCTCTCCGAACGCACCGCGCGTCTGTTTGTTCGACAGAATATCCTGAAGCGACAGCACATCGCCCGACAGTTTGGTGATGTTATCCTGCGCCTTGTCGATGGCCGCCAGGCGCTCCTGCAACTGGGTCAGTGACGTCGCCGTCTGTTTCGACGAGCCGTGCAGCGATTCCTTCATCCGCTCCTGCATCTCGGCCAGCGCACGTGCGGATTTCATCGCATTATCTGCCAGCCGATCGTTCATCTGCTGCTGCACCGAAGACAGGCGGGATTCAACCGTCTGGATCACCTGCAGCTGCGCATTGGCCTGCGTGTCCGAGACATGCTGCAGTCCACCGCGCAGCTGCTCTTGTCCTTGTCCCAACTGCTGAACATGCTGACCCAGATGCGCCATTTGCCGCGACAGTGGCTCGGCCATCCTGGCTGACCGGTTGGCCGCTCGCAAAGACAGGAACAGCAGCAACAGGATCAATGCCACCACCCCGCCAACGATCAGAATCACGGGGTCGTTCAATGCAAATTGGGTTCCTGCAATCTCGATCATATCGCCTCGGGTGTTCTTGTTTTATTCTTCATAGCCCGCGCACCCCGCGGGATCAACTGCGTCCGAACAATCGTTCGATATCGGCCAGTTTCAGTTCCACGTAGGTTGGCCGCCCGTGGTTGCATTGGCCGGAATGGGGTGTCGCCTCCATCTCGCGCAGCAGGGCGTTCATCTCTTCGGCCCGCATTCGGCGGCCCGAGCGGATCGAACCATGACAGGCGACACGGCTGAGGATCGCCTCAATCCGCGCCTGCACCATCTGGCTTTCACCCTGATCGGACAGCTCATCCAGAATATCCAGAATCATTGCGCGGGCGTTGACCTCACCCAGAATGGCCGGGGTTTCACGCACGGCAACCGCACCGCCGCCGAAGGGCTCGAGCGTCAGGCCAAAGCGAGAAAGGTCATCTGCCACCGCCATAAGTCGCGCGCAGTCGCCTTCAGACAACTCTACGATCTCGGGGATCAGCAGCGCCTGCGCCGCCACGCCGTTCGCCGCCATCTGGGCTTTCAGCTTTTCATAGACCAACCGCTCATGCGCGGCGTGCTGATCGACAATCACCATACCATCAGCGGTCTGGGCGATAATGTAGTTTTCATGCACCTGCCCGCGTGCAGCCCCCAAAGGCAGGTCTTCTACCGGCGCCTCGGAAACAGATTCCGCGACCGGCTCGACCACGCTGCCGCTGTAATCGCGGGTCAGTTCAGCAAAGCCCGGTGCCTGCGCCTGATAGGCCATCTGGCGCGCGGCGGGTGAAGGGCGGTCCATCTGGTAGACCCGCGCCGGGGTGGAGTGAGACGGCTCGGGTCGCATCGCGCCAAGCGTCGCGTTTGCGACGGTCGAGGACGCCCGGTGCCCCGCTTCGGCCAGTGCGTGCCGCAGGGCCGAGACGATCAGCCCGCGTGCGACGCCGGGATCGCGGAACCGGACCTCGGATTTCGCGGGGTGCACGTTCACATCCACCAGCGTCGGATCACAGTCGATGAACAGAGCCGCCGCCGGATGTCGATCACGGCTGAGAAAGTCGAAATAGGCCGCCCGCAATGCACCGGTCAGCATCTTGTCACGCACAGGCCGTCCATTGACGAACAGGTACTGCGCCACCGCTGCGCCCCGAGAATAGGTCGGCAGAGCGGCATAGCCATACAACCGGATACCCTCACGCGTTGCGTCAATTTGCAACGCGTTCTCGGCAAACTCGCGCCCGATCACGCGGGCCAGTCGGGCATGCAACGCGTCAAACAGATCACCATTCTCGCGGTCAGCACGGAAGGTTACGCGCCCCTCGCCGCCGCCCGAGACATCGCGCAGGGTAAAGGTGACCGAGGGCTCGGCCATGGCCAGACGTTTAACCGTATCGGCGATGGCCTGCGTCTCGGCGCGGTCGGTACGCATGAATTTCAAACGCGCAGGCGTGGCAAAGAACAGATCGCGCAACTCGACCACGGTACCCGCGCGCAGAGCCGCGGGTTTCACCGCGGACATTGTGCCACCAGCGACCTGAATCTGCGCCGCATCCGCCCCCGGAACACGACTGGTTATGGTCAAACGCCCGACCGCGCCCAGCGACGGCAACGCCTCACCGCGAAAGCCGAAAGTATGAATGTTCAGCAGATCCGACCCGTCGATTTTCGAGGTTGCGTGGCGGGACAAAGCCAACGGCAAGTCCGCCGCCGCAATACCACAGCCGTCATCGGTGACGCGAATCAGCGTCTTGCCCCCATCGGCGATCTCTATCGCAACCCGCGTGGCACCTGCATCAATGGCGTTCTCGATCAATTCCTTGACCGCAGAGGCCGGTCGCTCGACCACTTCGCCGGCTGCGATCCGGTTGATTGCAGCATCGTCCAACTGCCGAATTACCGGTCGAAACTCGTTGATATTGGGGTTTGCCTGCTCCATACCCCTAGACCTAGCACATGCGCACACGATTCTGCCACTGCTATGGTATTCAGATTTTGTGCAAGAGGGGGGCGTTCGGACAATCGCGCCGTGTCGGCCCGCAAGGCGACGACCTTGATCACGATTGCCCGAACAAGCCGGGGTGAGTGGTGGTCAGTTGCTTAACAATACAACAACCTTAGCACGATCTGCAGATTAAGGCTCATTAACTCTGGTCGTGCTGTTCGCGTTGGCAAAGTTCAGCCGAAATACGGCATCAGCCAACAGCAGGAATATGCCGGATCAAACAGTGCCTGGAGCACCCGCGCGGGTCCGGCAGGGGCCGAAAACAGCCGCAAGCGCCAGAATCACACCAGATACCGTTGCGATCATTCCGGCGGCACTCACGGCATCGCGGGCACCCAGCCATAATGGGCCATAACCCGCCAGAACATAGCCCATCACCGCCGAAACCACGGCAAATACAACGCTCCATGCGATTTGAGATTCCAATCGGTTGGTCATCAACCGCGCCGCAGCGGGGGGGCAGATGAACATGGCAATCACGATGATCGAGCCAACCGCGTCGAAGGATGCGACGGCAGCTATCGCCGCTGTGATCACCAGCGCAAACCCCAAAGGACCGGTCCGAATACCAACCGTGCTGGCAAAACCTTCGTCAAAGGTCGAAATCTTCAATGGTCGCCAGAATATCCAGGTAAACAGGGAAACCCCCGCAAGCGTCAGCGCGATACGCGGCAATTCCGGGGGCAACCCCGCAAGCGCGGCCGGGTTCCACAGCGAGACCCATCCCGTTGCGTCCAGCCAGATCAGACTTTCGAGATTGCCATACAGCGCGTGTTCCACATCCAGATGCACGGTCGAGGTGTCCGTCTGCTCCAACAAAAGAACACCCGCCGCAAATAGGGTAGTAAAGACCACGCCCATTGCCGCACCGGGTTCGATCTGACCCAGCCTGCGGATCGCTTCGATCATCACAACGGCAACCACGGCAGCACCCGCCGCGCCCAGCATCATCGGCCAGGTCGAGATCGCGCCGGTCAGCAGAAAGGCCACCACGATGCCCGGCAACACTACATGGCTGATGGCATCCCCGATCAGCGCCTGTTTGCGCAGAACCAGAAAGTTCCCCGGAAGGGCGCAGGCGATGGCGGCAAATGTCCCGATCAGCAGCGGTGTCAGTGACAGGGGAACGAATTCTTCGCCGCTCATGGTGCTATCCCCTGCGGGCCGCCGATCTGGCGGTCGATCTCGGTAATCTGGTCGCGGGTCAGCACGGTTTCGATATCGCGCAGCCCGTCATAAAGCGCCGCCGTTGCTTCGTGGGCCTGGTCCGTGCGAACGACCTCCCACCGCTTTTCGTCGCGCAGGGCTTTGGCGGCGCGGGCCTTGCCAGCCTCGGTTGCCACGCCGTCGGGGCGTGCCAACCCGGCCCGGCGCAACAAACGCAGGGTCAGCGGCTCATAGATTTTCTGCCCTTGTGCCAACGCAAGCAAGCCCTGCCGGATATGAACCCGACGCTGGAATTGCAGGTGCCGCAACACCGCCGCCAGAACACCGCGAACCGGCGCCAACAGCAACGACAGGACAAACACGGCAAAACTGACAAGAACGATAAGCGGACCCGTCGGCAGATTGGGAGCCGCCGCCGACAGTGCCGCACCGATATAACCCGAGACGCCCCCGATCAGACCCGCCAGCAACACTACTCTTTCGGACCGCTCAGTCCAAAACCGGGCTGTCACCGGCGGAATGATCAAAAGCGCAACGATCAGGATCAACCCGACAACTTTCAGGCCAACCACTGTGACGGCCATAACCAGACCCATCATTGCAAGGTCAATGCGATGCACCGGCAGGCCCCTGGCTGCTGCAAATTCAGGGTCAAAGGCCACGATCGTCATTGGACGGCGGATAATCATGACAAGCGCCAGCGTTGCCGCGCCTCCGATCGCAATGATCATCGCATCTGTCCAAAGCATTCCTGCGGTCGAGCCCAGCAGAAACCCTTCGAGCCCCGCCTGTCGGCCCACACCCATGGTCTGGATCACCGTCAGCAGCACAATGCCGAAACCAAAGAATACAGATAGGACCGCTCCGATCGCGGCATCCTCGGCCAGCCGCGTGTGCCGCGTCAGCCAGTTCATACACAAAAGGCCGATCCAAGCGGATATTGCCGACCCGACGAGCAGGCCGATCAGGTTTCTGCCGTCCCCACCGAGGGCCACAAGTACCATAAAGGCCAGACACACACCCGGCAATGTCGCATGGCTGATCGCATCGCTGACCAGTGCACGTTTGCGCAAGAACAGAAATGTGCCGGTTACCCCGGCGGAAATGCCCAGCAGGCTGGCGCCGATTGCGACCAGCGTGGCGTTATAGCCAAGCTGAAGGGTCAGAGCATCCCAATGCATGACTCACCCCAGCGCGCGTGAGATCTGGTCGATCTGCGCCGTAGCCAGACGGCCGCCATAGGCAGATTGCAATGTCTTGGCCGTAAAAGCCTCGGCCACGGGCCCCTCGGCGACTTTGCGCGTGTTGATCAGGAAAACATGGTCGAAATAGTCGGTGACGGTCGCCAGGTCATGATGCACCGCAACCACAGTCTTGCCCGCCTCTTTCAGCGATTTCAGGACGGAAATGATGGCCTTTTCCGTTGCCGCATCAACCCCGGCAAAAGGTTCGTCCAGCAGATACAGATCGGCGGCCTGCGCCAAGGCGCGCGCCAGAAAGACCCTCTGCTGCTGGCCGCCTGACAACTGGCCGATCTGCCGGTCGGCAAAGTCACGCATCCCTACACGGTGCAGACAATCCATCGCCTGCGCCTTATGCCGGGCGCGCACCCGTCCCAACAGCCCCAGTTCGCGCGACAAGCCCATCAGAACCACGTCAATCACGCGCGTCGGGAAGTCCCAGTCCACGCTGGCCCGCTGCGGCACATATGCGATCCGGGACCGCTGTCGATCCAGCCGATCGCCAAACACCGTCACCTGACCGGACAGGGGTGAGACAATCCCCAAAGCCGCCTTCAACAGGGTCGATTTACCTGCACCGTTTGGCCCGATGATCGCTGTCATGGCACCCGGTTGCACGGTCATATCAACCGAGAAAACCGCCGGCTTCTGCCCGTACGAGACGGTCAGGCCACGAATGGCCAGCGGACTTTCTCCAATGTCGTTTTCCGGAAGGGGGATGCCCTGATGTGCCGCCAGTTCCAGCATCTCTTAAAACCCCGCCGACAGATTGCCGCTCATGCCAGTTTTGGGAATATCAGCCCCCAGAGCGCCTGCGATTACTGTGATATTGTGATCCAGCATCCCGATGTAGGTACCCTCATAGGTGCCGGGCTCGCCCATCGCGTCCGAATAAAGCTGTCCACCGACTTCGACCTGATGTCCCCTGGCCGCTGCGCCCTCGATCAGCGCACGCATCGACCGATCCGAGACCGAGCTTTCCACGAAAACTGCCGTCAGTTGCCGGTCAACCAGCGTATCGACCAATTCGCTAATCCGGTTCAGTCCCGCCTCGGATTGGGTTGAAATACCCTGAATTCCAAGCACATCGTACCCGTATTCAGCACCGAAATACCCAAAGGCATCATGTGCCGTCACCAGAACACGGTTGTTTTCCGGGACCGCTGCAAGCACTTGCTTGCCATAAGTCTCCAGTTCCGCGATCTGCGCAAGAAAGGCCTCTGCGTTTGCCGCAAAGGTGTCCGCGGCCTCGGGGCGCGCTTGTGTCAGGGCTTTTTGCACCTCGACCACGACATCGCGCCACAGGGCCGGGCTCATCCAAAGATGGGGATCGTATTTGTCAGCATAATTGTCATGCGCGTGCAGCTTTGACTTATCAACGCCTTCGGCTACCGCAACGACCATGCGTTTACGCCCTAGGTCATGGAAGAACTCTTCCATCTGCGCCTCAAGATACAGACCATGCCACAGGATCAGATCGGACCTGGTCATAGCGACGATATCACTGCGGGTCTGACGATAGGCATGCGGGTCGACGCCGGGGCCCATAAGGCCCTTCACCTCGACCTGATCACCTCCGACCTGACGGGCGGCATCGGCAATCATACCGGTCGTGGCCACCACTTTCAGCGGCGCATCGGCCCAGGCCGAGAATGGGAATACAGCGGCGAATGCCAGCGCTGCAAGGAAACTACGACGAATCATATCAGACCCCGGAAATGGTATCTTGCTAAGATGAATATGAGAACCGCTCGCAACTAAGTCAATGCTATTGAGAATTATTCGCAAGAAAACGCCTATTTTGTCCATTTGGTCAAAAAATTTACCCTTCCAATGCCGGATGGCCTTCCATTTGCATCTTACCCGTGCGAATTTGATACAAACCTCCCAAAGGATGTGAAAATGGAAACGCAGAGCTCAGAAAGCCCCGTGCGCACCGCGCATCTGCCGCAAGTGACCGAGCCCCGGAACCCTGGAATGGAGCTTGATCTGGATTGGGTGCGGGCCGTACAGGTCAACACCTCGGCCGTTGAGCGCCGCGCAGCCACCCTGCCGGGTCGGCGCTCGGTGAAAAAGGACTACCAGGCGGCGTGGCTGCTCAAGGCGATCACCCTGATCGACCTGACCACCCTATCGGGAGACGATACCGTCGGCCGTGTCCGGCGCCTGTGCGCCAAAGCGCGGCAACCCGTGGCTTCTGCAACACTTCAGGCGTTGGACATGCCACCGATCACCACCGGCGCGGTCTGTGTCTATCACGACATGATCGAAACCGCTGTGGATGCGCTGAAGGGCACCGGGATTCCGGTGGCCGCCGTATCGACCGGATTCCCTGCAGGCTTGTCCCCGTTCCACCTGCGCGTGGCAGAGATCGAAGAAAGCGTCAAAGCCGGAGCCGAGGAAATCGACATCGTAATCTCTCGGCGTCATGTGCTGTCGGGCGACTGGCAGGCCTTGTATGACGAGATGAAAGCGTTCCGCGTGGCTTGTGGCGACGCGCATGTCAAAGCCATCCTTGCAACCGGCGAACTGGGCAGCCTACGCAACGTGGCGCGCGCCTCGCTGGTCTGCATGATGGCGGGGGCGGATTTCATCAAGACTTCGACCGGTAAGGAAAGCGTCAACGCCACGCTGCCCGTGTCGCTGGTGATGATCCGGGCGATCCGCGATTACTATGACCGCACCGGGTATCGTGTCGGATATAAACCCGCAGGCGGGATTTCCAAAGCCAAGGACGCACTAGTTTACCTGTCGCTGATCAAGGATGAGTTGGGCGACCGTTGGCTGGAGCCGGACCTGTTTCGCTTTGGCGCGTCGTCGCTGTTGGGCGATATCGAACGGCAGCTAGAACATTTCGTAACGGGTGCTTATTCCGCCGGTTACAGGCACTCGATGGGCTGAGGACGAAAACAATGACAGTCAAAGAGATTTTCGAGACCATGGATTACGGCCCTGCCCCCGAAAGCTCAGCCGAAGCGCTGGCCTGGCTGGTCGATCAGGGTGACAAATTTGGTCACTATATCGACGGGGCCTTCACCAAACCGGGCAAGGGGTTCGACAGCCGCAACCCGGCGACCGGAGAGGTTTTGGCCAAGCTGACCCAAGCCAAGCAAGCCGATGTCGACGCCGCCGTATCCGCCGCCCGCAAGGCGCAGCCAAAATGGGAGAAGATGGGCGGTGCGGGTCGTGCGCGCTACCTCTATGCCATCGCGCGCCTGCTGCAAAAGCACTCGCGCCTGTTTGCAGTGCTGGAAAGCTTGGATAACGGCAAGCCGATCCGTGAATCGCGCGACATCGACATCCCTCTGGTACAGCGCCATTTTTACTACCACGCCGGCATGGCGCAGTTGATGGAAAGCGAACTACCCAACGCCGAAGCGCTGGGAGTGTGTGGACAAATCGTTCCTTGGAACTTCCCGCTGCTGATGCTGGCTTGGAAGATTGCTCCGGCGCTGGCCATGGGTAACACGGTCGTTCTGAAACCTGCCGAATATACCTCTCTGACCGCGCTGCTGTTTGCCGATATCTGCTCACAGGCCGGGCTGCCCAAGGGTGTGGTCAACATCGTCACGGGCGATGGCGCGGTGGGTGAGATGATCGTGGCCTCGGACGTGGACAAGATCGCCTTTACCGGCTCAACCGCAGTGGGTCGGCGCATCCGTGAGGCGACCGCCGGTTCGGGTAAGGCGCTGACTTTGGAGCTGGGCGGCAAGTCCGCCTATATCGTCTTTGACGACGCCGATATCGATTCCGCCATCGAAGGGCTGGTCGACGCGATCTGGTTCAATCAGGGTCAGGTTTGTTGCGCAGGTTCGCGTCTGTTGGTTCAGGAAGGCATCGCCGATCGGTTCCACGAGAAACTGCGCGCCCGAATGGACACTCTGCGCATCGGTGATCCATTGGACAAATGCATCGACGTGGGTGCTGTGGTCGACCCGGTCCAGTTGCAGACCATCAAGAGCATGGTCGACAGCAACTCCGCGGGTCACGTTTATCAGGCGGCTGGCGCGCTGCCCGAAAATGGCTGTTTCTACCCGCCAACGCTGATCTCGGGCCTCGAAACCTCCGATCAACTGATGCAGGAGGAAATTTTCGGTCCGGTGCTGGTGTCCTCGACCTTCCGTACTCCGGAAGAGGCGGTTGAGCTGGCCAACAACACCCGTTACGGGCTGGCGGCGACGGTATGGACCGAGAACGTGAACCTTGCACTGGATATCGCACCGAAGCTGGTCGCGGGCGTTGTCTGGGTGAATGCCACCAATCTGTTCGATGCCGCAGCCGGGTTCGGCGGTGTGCGCGAAAGCGGCTTTGGCCGCGAAGGTGGCTGGGAAGGTCTGACCGCTTACACCAAGCATAAAGGCAAAGGCAAGCCATTGGCCAAGGCCGAGGCCGCGATGGGCGAAGGTGCCCCGGTCGATCCGATTGACCGTACTGCCAAAATGTATGTCGGCGGCAAACAGGCCCGTCCTGACAGCGGATATTCGAAACCCGTCTGGGGCAAGTCTGGACTGCTGGGCCATGTGGGTCTGGCCAACCGCAAAGACGTCCGCAACGCGGTCGAGGCCGCAGCGGGGGCCAAGGGTTGGTCCAAGACCACCGGCCATCTGCGGGCACAGATCCTGTATTACATCGGCGAAAACCTCTCGGCCCGCGCGGGTGAATTCGCTGCGCGCCTTGATGCCATGACCGGCAGGAAAGACGGTGCGAAAGAGGTCGAAGCCGCGATCCAGCGCCTGTTCACCGCCGCTGCCTGGGCCGACAAGTATGACGGCCAGGTGCACGGCGTTCCGATCCGGGGCGTGGCCATTGCCATGAAAGAACCTGTCGGCGTGATCGGCGCGCTCTGTGCTGACGAGGCGCCGCTGCTGGGTCTGGTCTCGGCCATGGCGCCTGCTGTTGCGATGGGCAACCGGGTGGTTCTTGCGGCAAGCGAGCCTTACCCGCTGGCGGCGACGGATTTCTACCAAATCCTCGAAACCTCGGACGTGCCCGCTGGCGTGGTCAACATCCTGACTGGCAGCCACACGGAACTGGCGAAGCCGCTGGCTTCGCATCTGAATGTGGATGCGATCTGGTCATTCTCGTCTACCGATCTGTCGGCCGAGATCGAGCGGGCTTCGGCCGGGAACCTGAAACGGAGTTGGGTTAATAACGCCATGGCAACCGACTGGCACGAGGATCAGACTCGCCGCTTCCTGCAGGCTGCGACCGAGGTTAAAAACATCTGGGTGCCCTACGGCGAGTAGGGCCCCAGCCCTGGAAAACCCAGGGTGCAAACAGTTTGTTCGGGTACAGATGGCGCGCTGCTGCATAGAGTGATCATTGAATGAACATAACGATGATTAACATGTGACATTGTTCATATACAGCGCCGCCACTATCCCTCAGCTTGGACCCAGTCTTAACAAGGTTGGATCGGTCCATGCTGAGTTTTCCATACGAGTTTCCTGAACTGGTACAGGTCGCCACGATGATCGGCGTCTTTGGCGCGGGCCTCTACATCACCAGCTACTTTCTGCTGCAGATGGGGATCATCCGGGGCAACGGCAGCCTCTACCCCCTGCTTGTGATCGCCGCAGCCGGATGTGTTCTATTCAGCATGTCGGAAGAGTTCAATCTGGCGGGCTCGATCATTCAGCTGGCCTATATCTCGATCTCGATCCTGGGCCTGCTGCGCGGGTTTCTGTCCCGGCATCTGCTTCGGTTTTCAGATGACGAACGTCAGTTCATCGCCCTGCACCTTGAATCGCTGAAACCCCACCAGGCCCGGAAACTGTTGAACACCGCCGCCGTCAAGACCTATGAAAACGGTGACATCCTGATCGAAGAAGGCAAGACAACCGACTTTTTGGGCTTTGTCCTGAAGGGGCGGACCACGATCCTGAAAAACGGCCGGGTCATCAACCAATGTGGAGAAGATGAGATTTTGGGAGAGCTGACCTTTGGCCTTGGGCTGCCTGCCACAGCCACGGTAATAGCCACCGAACCCACCAAATGCCTGGTCTTCGACAATATCAGCCTGATGCGCTTGCTGCGGCGGAGCCGCCATATCGACGATGCATTGAAAGCAGCGCATTTCCGACATACACGGCAAAAGCTGTTGAACAGCAACAAGCACACGCTGCAGGCCCAGAGAAGACCTGCAGCGGCCTAAGGGTCAGCCGTCCAGACCTTCGGGTTTGCCAACGATGGTAAAGTGTAAACCATCTGGGTCCAGCAGTTCGGACGCCACCCGGTTCACATCCTCAAGCGTCACTGCATTCACCTTGTCATTGCGTGTGGCGATATAGTCGATAGGCAAATCCTCCATCTGCATACCCACCATGATCCCGGCGATCTGGCTGTTGCCATCAAAGCGCAGCGGATAGGCACCGGTCAGATAGGTCTTGGCGTCGTCCAACTCCTTCTGAGTGACCCCTTCGGATGCGGCGCGCGCCCATTCGTTGCGGATCACATCAACGGCTTCGGCGATACGGTCATTGGCCGAGGACACCGACCCAAGATACACAGAGGCCAGATCCTTTGGCACCAGATAGGTCGCCACGCCATAGGTCAGACCGCGTTTTTCGCGCACTTCCTGCATCAGGCGACTTTCGAAACCCCCGCCGCCAAGAATGTGGTTCAACAGATAGGCGGAAAAGAAATCCGGGTCGTCGCGGTCGATCCCGGCATGGCCGAACAGAGCCACCGATTGCGGCGTATCGAACTCGATCACGCTCACTCCGCCAGTGATCGTCACATCGGCCCGCTTAGGGATCGGTTTGCCGGTATCCGGCAGATCAAGCAAGAGCTCGTCCAGCACCGCGCCCAGTTCCTCTGGGGTGATATCGCCGACCGCGCCTACATACAGTCGATCCTTGGTAAACACGTTCTCATATGCCGTGACCACATCATCGCGGGTCAAGGCGCTGACACTCTCGATCGTGCCCTTGCCTTCGGAGCCGTAGGGATGATCGCCATAGGCCATTTCCGCAAAGCTGCGCCCGGCAATGTCACTGGGGCTGGTCTGATCTGACCGCAGACCCGACAGAACCTGAGCGCGAACACGGTCTACTGCATCCTGATCGAAACGCGGTTCGTGAATCGTGGTCCGCAGCAGGTCAATCACCTCATCCCTGTTTTCGGTCAGAAACTGTGCCGAGATCGACACTGAATCGTCCGAGGCGCTATACCCGAACGACGCGGCCAGAGATTCCAGCTCGCGCGCATAGGTGCGGGCATCCATCTCGCCTGCGCCTTCTTCGATCAGGCCGCTCATCAGATACACCGCGCCGCGCTTTGTCGGGTCGTCCAGCGACGTGCCACCGCGGAACCGCAGCTCCAGGGCGGTGAAGGGGATCGAGTGATCCTCGACCAGCCATGCGGTGATGCCACCCGGCGAGGTGACTTCTTCAATCTTGATCTCGGCCCATGCAGGAACTGCGATGACCAAAGCAATCAGAGTTACAAATATCCGCTTCATTGCGTTACCTCATCGTCTCGCATCAGCCAGCCCGTGACCGAGGTTTCAGGCTGCAGCACCTCGCGCGCGGCGGCGATGATCTGATCACCGGTCACCGCCTGCAGGACATCAGGCCAAGCCTGTACATCTTCGACCGTCAGCCCGCTGGTCAGGGCACGGCCATAGCGATTGCCGATCCCGTCCACATTGTCACGCGCATAGGTCTGCGCGGCGCGCAGCTGCATCTTGATCCGATCCAGATCCTCTTCGTTCACACCTTCGGCGATGAAATCGGTCACGGCCTGATCCATCGCATCCTCGGCCTCTTGCAGCGACACGCCTTCGGCCGGAACAACCAGCAGATCAAATGTGGTATCGTCAAGCGACACGCCTCGGTAGAACGCACCGGTATAGACGACCTTTTGCTGCTCGAACTGCAGTTTTTCATTCAGGTACGACGTCGTGCTGCCTCCCAGTAATTCAGCCAGAAGGAACAGGGCGGCGGCTTTTTCCTGCGCACCTGCGTCCCGTTCGGGTGCAAGATAGCTGCGCTGAACATAGGGCTGCGATACGCGCGCATCCTTAAAGGTCAGACGGCGTTCAGCGGTTTGTGGCGGCTCCTGTGATCGCACCCGTTCGGGCAGGTCCGGGTTTGCCGGGATTACCCCGTAATATTGCTCGGCCAGGGATTTGACCTCGTCTGGCTCAACATCGCCGGTCACCACCAGGATGGCGTTATTTGGCGAATAGTGGATCTGATAGAAGGACAGTGCATCGTCCAGGTCCAGCGTTTCCATCTCATGTTTCCAACCGATAACGGGGACACCATAGCGGTGGTTGAGGTATTGCGCCGCGCTGACCTGTTCACCGAACAGGGCGCGCGGGTTGTTTTCGGTACGCTGGTTACGCTCTTCCAGGATCACGTCGCGCTCGGTGGCGATGTCGTCATCGGACAGGCGGATATTGCGCATCCTGTCTGACTCCATCCGCATCATCAACTCAAGCCGGTCGGCAGCAACACGCTGAAAATAGGCGGTGTAATCATACGAGGTGAACGCGTTGTCATTGCCGCCATTGGCCGCGACGGTGGCAGAAAACTCGCCCGCCTCCAGCGTGTCGGTGGCCTTGAACAACAGGTGTTCCAGAAAATGCGCCACACCGGACGAACCAACCGGCTCATCCGCCGATCCGGCGCGATACCAGACCATGTGCTGCACGACTGGGGCGCGGTGATCCTCGATCACGACAACGTCCATACCGTTATCCAGCGTAAAGGTGGTGACCGCCTCGTGCCCATCTTCGGCAAAAACCGGGGTGGCGGCGATCAGAGCAGCCGACAGTGCCAGAGCCCGAACCATGGGGCATCCTCCGTTTCGTTTCTGGTGTTCAAACTACGGTGGTGCCGCGCGGGTTCAACCCCGATGACGGAAAGTTAAGAATTATTCATTGACCGGCGGCGCCGATGGCGTTTCGATCCCAGCGTTCCGCGCAGCCTGGGTTTGCTTGTTCGGGTCGATAGCCCAGCGACGGTAAACCTGCGAATATCGGTCTACGTTGAACAGCCGCAAACGGGTCCAGCGCCCCTGACGCTTGCGGAAATCCGCATCTTCTTGGTTGACGACCTGCCGTGTGTTTGACGGAACGCCATATCGGCTGGAGGCCGTGACAAGCGCGCCATCAGAGGCAGGCACAGCGGTATTTGGATTCGAAGCAGCCGGATTCCCGCCCAGCGCGGCAATAGCATCCCCTGTGGGATTGGCATCGGTCAGGTTTGTGCCACCCGGTGTCGGTGCGGGCAAGGAGTTGTAGTTCTCGGGCTGGGTCAGAGGTTTGACCGGCAAAATCGCAAACTCGTCCGGGCCCGGGCCCGGCGGCTCGAGGTGGCGCAGACCGATATCCGAACATCCCGCAACCGCAAGACTCAAAGTCACAACAAATATGGAACGCGGCAACCGCATGAAAGTCTCCAGCCTGTTTCAGGCGCTTTTATCGTATTTCCAAACCCGCGTCACGAGGGCTTTTTCCTATCAAACAGCACCAACCCGAACGCACCTGCGAATATGAATACATCGGCCAGATTGAACACATAGGGGTTGTCGAAACCACAGCAGGACATGTTCAGAAAATCCAGCACATATCCGTACAACACGCGGTCCACCACATTGCCAAGCGCACCGCCGATCAGCAGGCCGCCACAGACCAACATGAGCTTTGAGGGGGCCGAGCGCATCAACCAAATCAACACGCCCACTGAAATCACCAGTGAAACTCCGATCAGAGCCCAGCGCGCGGCGTCGCCATTGCCCTGAAACAGGCCGAAATTGATGCCGCGATTCTCGCCATATCTGAACACCAGAAAGGGCGGTAGAACGCTGATCGGCCCTTCGGCCACGCGCATCACATGAACGACCAGGTACTTGCTGATCTGGTCGATCAGAAACGCGGTCAGCGCCGCCCAGAGGAGCAATCGGGCACGCATCAGTGACGGAAATGCCGCATGCCGGTAAAGACCATGGCCAGACCGGCCTCATTTGCGGCGGCGATCACGTCGTCATCCCGCATCGAGCCGCCAGGCTGAATCACGCAGGTGGCCCCGGCCTCTGCGGCCTCCATCAAACCGTCGGGAAAGGGGAAGAACGCGTCCGAAGCCACCGCTGAGCCGATGGTCAGCGGCTGTGGCAGGCCCAGAACATCGGCCATGCGCTCGGCCTTCTTGGCCGCGATCAGCGCCGAATCCACGCGGCTCATCTGGCCAGCGCCGACACCCACGGTCGCGCCGTCCTTAACATAGACGATGGCGTTGGATTTCACGTGCTTTGCCACCTTCCAGGCAAACAGAAGGTCGCGCATCTGTTCATCCGTCGGGGCCTTCTTGGTGACAACCGTCAGGTCATCCATGCCGACGAAACCGTTATCCTTGTCTTGTACCAACAGACCGCCCGCGACCTGACGCACGGTTTTGCCACCGGCGGTCACATCCGGCAGGCCTTCGGTCGTCAGAAGGCGCAGGTTTTTCTTGGCGGCAAAGATCGCCTTGGCCTCATCCGAGGCGCCAGGCGCGATCACAACCTCGGTGAAAATCCCTGTGATTTCCTGCGCAGTTTCAGCGTCCAGCGGCTGATTCAGGGCCACGATCCCGCCAAAGGCCGAGGTACGATCACAGTCGAACGCGGCCTTATAGGCGTCCAGCAGCGTGCCTCCTGTCGCAACGCCACACGGGTTGGCATGTTTGATGATGGCACAGGCCGCACTCTTGACGGGATCGAATTCCGCCACCAGCTCAAACGCCGCATCGGTGTCGTTAATGTTGTTATAGCTCAGTTCCTTGCCCTGATGCTGAAGGGCGGTCGCCACACCGGGTCGGTTGGTACCGTCGGTATAAAATGCAGCGGTCTGATGGCTGTTCTCGCCATAGCGCAGTGTCTGTTTCAACTCGCCAGCAAAAGCGCGGCGTTTGGGGGCCTCAAGCTGCAGCGCATCGGCCATCCAGTTCGACACGGCGGTATCGTAAGCAGCGGTGCGGGCATAGGCCTTTTGGGCCAACCACTGACGGAAACCATATGCGGTCTTGCCGTAATTCTCGTCCAGCTGATCCAACAGCGACGAGTAATCCTCGACATCGACCACGACATTGACAAACGCGTGGTTCTTGGAGGCGGCGCGGATCATCGCTGGGCCGCCGATGTCGATATTCTCGATACATTCGTCATAGCCAGCGCCTTTAGCCACGGTCGCCTCGAACGGATAGAGGTTCACCACCAGCAAGTCGATCGCGTCGATGCCGTGTTCGTTCATCGCGGCGATATGGGTGTCATTGTCACGCAAGGCCAGCAAGCCGCCATGCACCATAGGGTGCAGCGTCTTGACCCGGCCATCCATCATCTCGGGGAAACCGGTGATCTCGCTGACATCCTTCACCTCCAACCCCGCATCGCGCAACGCTTTTGCTGTGCCGCCGGTCGACAACAGCTCGACCCCGCGGTCGGCTAGCGCCTTACCCAGCTCGATCAGCCCGGTCTTGTCGGATACGGAAAGCAACGCGCGGCGCACGGGGTGAAGATCGGTCATGGGTCCAAAGGTCCTTTTGGCGTCAGTCAAACTCGGGCTCGTCCCGGTGCAAGTCGCGCACGGCAAAGGCTGTATCCTGCGCCTTGCTCAACGTCCACCGGATGCGCGTCGCATACTCCATTGCGCGGCCAGATAGAACGATCTGTTTTGTCGCGCGTGGCTTCAAACGGCCCTTTTCAAGATAAACACTTGGCTCGATTGACAATTTCCCCACACCATCATGGCGGAACACCCAAATCTCACCGCTTTTGAGCGCCATGGACACCGCCGCACCGCCCAAATCTATCGCCGCATCCACGTCCGGATGCAGATGGAACCGTATGTCAAAGCCGATACCAGTCAGGTTCGACGCATCCAGCGCCTTGTCAAATTGCCGCTTGGCCCTGTCACTTGTGGTAAGCAGAATATCTTCGCCGGTCAGCTCCCGCCCGTCAAAGCGCAGCTCGAACGTTCGGGCGTGGGTCAGGCCGAACACTTTGGTATAGCCATCGTGCCCGGCCATGAACCGGGTTCCCTCGAACGCGTCTTCGAACTCGACCGGAACATCCTTTGGCGCGTCGACCAGCCCTTCACGTTCCGTACCAGGAACAGCTGAGGTCAGACGCGCACTTGAAAAGCCGTCAAGACAAAGTGTCGAATGCGACGGCGTGGCGCGCCCGGCCCGACGCCATTCCAGCCCAAAGGTTTCCCCAGACCCACAATTCACAATCAGAGGTCGGCGGCCCGAGGTCAGCTCGAACGCCAAGGTCGACGCATGTGCGTTATATGACGCATCCCCTTTGGGCGGCGAACTGGCGTCAATTATCACACTGGTCCGTGCCGCATAGAGACGGGCAAATCCCATGGACAGGCCGTTCTCGCTCTGCGGTCTGACGCCGCTTTGCGCCAGAGCCTGATCCAGACGACCCTCGACCCCGCGCCCGCCCCCGTGGAAACGGGCCAGTGCACCATCCGAATGACGCAGATTACGCATGGTCGGGGCCATCCGTTTAATCGCATTCGCCTGCGCCCCAGGTGTACCCCGCCCCAAATCGCTAAGTGCTGCCGATGTCCAGGCGAGCAGCGTGAAGACTTCCAGCAGCTCCTCGGGGTTGCGCGTGGAGATACCACCTTTTTGATCTATCTGACTGTCACATTCCCGCGCCAGAGCGCGCAGGGCGGGCTCTGCCATCTGCTCAAGCCCTTCCAAAGCCAAACCAGCCTGCACCAGACCGGCTAGCGCCTCGAACCGGGGCAGGCCAGGCGTCGCAGCATGCCAGCGTTTCGACAGGAACCAGGCCTGCTGAGATAGCGAACTGAAAAAGACCTTGCTTTGTTGCTCATCCACACCGCGCAGCAAAAAGATCGCGTGATTGATCCAACGCATCACTCGCCGGCCTGTCAGATCAGGTGCCCAACCGGGCCCGTGCCCGCGCCCATGTGCTTCGATCCAGCCCCAGACCCAGCGTTGCGCCTTTTCGCGCGCCCGGATGTCGCCAACAGCCGCCAGATCATCCAGCCAGGCAAAACCGTGGCGTTCATCATCGAATCCGGTGCTGGGCGCGGTGACATCCCATAAGCCTGTATCCTGCGCCTCAACCAGATAGCCCGAGAACAGCAGGTTCCCAGCCACCAACTGACGCCCGCGCGCAAATGATCCAACCGTGCGTGGTTCCGGATCGCCCACAAATCCGGTAACGGCCTTGCGCCGCTGACTGAGCCGCGCATAAAGCCGGTTCTGAAACCGCGACCATCGGTTTGCCATGGTGTCCGAATTTGACATGACGCTTGTTACTCTGCCCCTTGCGCTCTGCTGGCGCCTGAGACCCAACGATAGACCGGAGCAATCGTCAAGTCATCGAAAAGCGTGCCTTTAGGTCGATTTCGTCAGACAGGCGATATAGAACCCGTCCATGCCGCCCGTGCCCGGCCAATAGTCAGGCCGCAGACGCAAACCGCCCTCTTCCGTGATCCAGCTGGTTTCGATCCCTGCGACCTGCAAAGCGGCCCGGTCCACCTGCATGTCCGGATACATCTGCAGCGCCTCTTCGACCTGCACCTCGCCCTCATCCGGCAGCAGGGAACAGGTGCAGTATACCAGCCGCCCGCCGGGTTTCAGCAAGGTCCAGGCATGGGCAAGCATCTGCGTTTGCAGCTCGATCAGTGCGCCGAATTCCGACCCGTCCTTGGCAAAGGGCAGATCGGGATGGCGGCGGATCGTGCCGGTGGCGGAACAGGGCGCATCCAGCAGGATGGCGTCATACTGACCCTGGTGTTCCAGCGCGTCAGCCGCGATGACCGTAGCCATCAGGCCCGTCCGCGTCAGGTTCTCGCGGACTCGTTCCAGCCGCGATTCCGAGATATCCAGCGCAGTCACATCGGCCCCCGCAGCCGCCAGCTGCAACGACTTGCCACCGGGCGCAGCGCACAGGTCCAGAATTTTCTCTCCGGCCTTGGGCGCCAGTACACGGGCGGGCAGCGCGGCGGCGGCATCCTGAACCCACCAGTCACCGCGATCATATCCCGGCAGAGCGGACACCTGCCCCGCATCCCGAACCCGCATCGAACCGGTCGGAAGCATCTCACCCGGCGCTGTTGCCCCGGGCTTGACCGAAAGATCCAGCGGCGCGCCCTCGAAATGCGCCAGCTCCATGCCGGTCACGGCCTCGGCACCCCAGGCCATGATCAACGGATCGCGCAGCCACTCGGGTAGGCGCGGCACGCGCATTTTCGGCCAAGCCTCTGGCCCTTCTGCCGCGACCTTGCGCAGAACCGCGTTCACCAACCCCTTAAGCCGCCCATGCTTGCGCGAGCGACCGACAATCTCAACCATGGAATTTACGACGCCATGCGCTGCCTCGCCATGGCACAGCTCAACCGCTCCCAGACGCAGGGCATTATGCACGGTCAGGGCGGGGGTGCGGTTCAGGTGATTGTCCAACAGACGGTCGGCGCGTTCGAGCCCACGCAGCGTTTGCAACGCCAGCCGCTGTGCCCGCGCCCGGTCTTCTGGTGCCAATCGCTCCAGCGCACCTGCAGCCAGACATTCTGACATCAGCCGCCCCTCACCCAAGATCTGATCCAGAAGGTAGATTGCGCTGCGTCGCGCGGCCGTTGCGTTATCGGACATTGAATCGCCTTTGATGTGACCCTCGTCCGCATTGCCAAGGGCGGACGGGGGCGTATATCAAGCCAATGCACTGAAAGGAACCCGATGTCATGAATGACGAGCCCAAAGACCTGCCGCCTGCCGCACAACGCGCGCTGGCCGAGGCGGAGGACCGCCACCGCAAGGCCGAAGCCGACGCAAAAGCGCGACCCAAAGAGCTGGGCGGACGCGACGGCCCCGATCCTGCACGTTATGGCGATTGGGAAAAGAAAGGCATCGCGATAGATTTCTGATCAGTCCCCGCGCAGGGCCTGCAGAAAATCCGCGATGAGCGCCCGTTGCTTATTGGATTTCGCACGCTCTTCGGGCCAGGTCAGCCAATAGCCATCTTTTGCGTTCAATTCGGGCAAATCCAGTCGACGCAACCGCCCCGCTCGCAAGTCCGATTGCGCCAAGGGCATGGATCCCAACACAACGCCCAAACCCTGCCGAGCCGCCGAAATCGCATGTTCCATCGAATCGAAGCTCATTTTCGAGGGCGGCAGGTCGGTCTGAGTGGTGTTTTTCGCCCAATCACGCCAGCCGGGCCTTTCACCGCGCAGATCAATCAAGGGCGCGGACCAATCCACACCCGGCGCGGCCATCGGCACCAGCACTTCGGCGGCAATCAGTTCGGAATCTCGCCCGGGCCACGCCCCACGCCCATAGCGGATTTGAAGCCAAGTCCTTTCTTCATCCAGCGAAGACCGTCGCGCCACAGAATCTGTCAGCACCCGAACTTTGGGGCGCAGGTCGTGAAAACGTGCAAGAGCGGGTATGACGAGGGCCTTAATATGGGAAGACAGGCCAGCCACCCGCAATTCGCGCGGGGATTTTCCGAAAAGGTCTTCGGTATTGCGCTCGAGCGCTTGCAAGCTGTCCTGAACCAGCGGTAGATAGCTTTCGCCCTCGACGGTCAGCGATACACCGCGCGCCTCGCGCACAAACAGCGTGCGGCCCAACCAGGCCTCAAGGTTGCCGATGCGCTGACTGACGGCAGCCTGTGTTAGCCCAAACTCGCGCGCCGCTGCCGAGAATCCACCCAACCGCCCCGCCGCTTCGAATACGCGCAACCAGTCTAGCGGGGGCAAGCCGATCTTCTTTTTATCCATAAGTTTTTCCAGGCCTCAGCAGCAACAAGGATTAATTGTCGTAATGCCATAGGGGGCGTATATCCTCAAGCAAAGCCCGCGCGAACAGGAGAAACCCCATGCTGCGCTCTGCCACCCATACTCCGTCAATCGTCACCGTGGAATTCGATACAGGCCCAAGTGCCCGCTTTCACGCCATCTGGCTACGCGACAACGCGCTTGATCCTGACACACGGGCACCGGGCAACGGACAGCGCCTGATCACCATTGGCGATATCCCCGCCGATACCATGGTCAGCGCTGCCTCAGTGGCCAACGGCGACCTCACTGTCACATTTCAACCCGAAAACAAGACTGTCACTTTCCCCGCCGATTGGCTGGCTGCGCATAGCTATGACCAAGAGGACAGCCGCACCTTTGGCCGCACCGCGCCCGGGATCACCACCTGGGAGCAAGGGCTCGACGCGCCCAGCGCCGACTGGAGCGACGTCCACGCCAACCCCGCAGCCAAGCGCGGCTGGCTGGCAATGGTCGCCGAATACGGGTTTGCCAAACTGACCAGTGGCCCGACCGAACCGGAATCCCTGTTGAAGGTGGCTGATCTGTTCGGATACGTCCGTCAGACCAACTATGGCCCCTATTTCGAGGTTCGAACCGAGGTGAACCCGACCAACCTGGCCTTTACAGGGCTTGGCCTGCAGGCGCACACGGACAACCCTTATCGCGACCCGGTACCGACATTGCAGATCCTGTACTGCCTGGAGAACAGCGCCGAGGGTGGAGATTCCATTGTTGTGGACGGGTTCCGGGCGGCGGAGAAACTGCGCGATCAGAACCCCGATGGATTTGCCCTGTTGGCAGGTTTCCCGGCCCGGTTCGAATACAAGGGCTCGGACGGGGTCTGCCTGCGGTCGCGCCGCCCAATGATTGAGCTATCGCCCGATGGCGAGTTGATCGGTATCCGCTTTAACAACCGCTCGTCGGCTCCGTTTGTGGACATCCCTTTCGACCTGATGGAGGCCTATTACGCCGCCTATCGCCAGTTGGGTGAGATAATCGACGATCCGGCCATGGGCGTGTCGTTCAAGCTGGAGCCGGGCGAAAGCTTCATCGTTGACAACACCCGCGTCCTGCACGCGCGTCTGGGCTATTCCGGCGCCGGGTCGCGGTGGTTGCAAGGCTGCTATGCCGACAAGGACGGCTTACTGTCAACGCTGGCGGCGATGGAACTGGCGACACTGGAGGCGGCGGAATGAAACCTGATTTCTCGACCCTGACCCCCGACAATATCGTGGCCTTCATCGGGGATATCTTTGACCGCCGCGGCGGCGAGGAATATCTGGGCGAACCCGTCACCATGGCAGAACACATGCTGCAGGGCGCGACCATTGCCGAACAGAACGGCATGCCCGAAGAGATCATCGTAGGGGCATTGCTGCATGATATCGGTCATTTCACATCCGAATTCGGCACGTACCACCCTGACGACACCGAAGACCGCCATCACGAAGATGCAGGCGCCGAGGTGCTGGAACAGTTCTTCCCGTCAGTTATCACCGATTGCTGCCGCTATCACGTGGCGGCCAAACGGTATCTTTGCGCTACCAAGCCCGAATATTTCAACCGCCTGTCCACGGCTTCGGTTCATACACTGGAACTGCAAGGCGGGCCGATGAGTGCCAGAGAAGTTGCCGAATTCGAGCAGAACCCGAACCTGAAAGAGATCATTCAGGTGCGTTATCTGGACGAAGCAGGTAAACGTGCAGACATGGAAACCCCCGATTTCAACCATTTTGCGCCGATGGTGCAGCGAATGGTCGAAAAATATCAGGAGCTCACATGAACGCCCCAGAATACATTTTTGAGGCCAACACCAAACCCTCCCTGCCTTGGCACGAGGTCCCCTTGATCCGTGCTACAGACAAGTCGGTCAAGGACTATGGCTGTCTGGTCGACGACCCCGAAGAATTCGAAATTGAAATCGTCCGTTGGCCGCAACAGGGTTGGCGGTCCATCGACGAAGGTACCGGTGATGAGGCCGGTTGGGTCGAAGGCACATTTCATGGTGAGTGGAAAGGGGACGTCCTTTACGGTGAGAACGAAGCGGTCAACGGCCACTATGTCCTCGGCTGGTCCACTGATCCGCAACAGGCCAACGCCAACCGGCAAACTGCTCCGCGTGATCAAGTTCTGCTTTGGCACATGAACTATCACCCCGATGGCGGACAGATGTTCTGGCCGATCGACAACAAGCCTTTCATCATCCCTGCCGCATTGCCGGGCGACAATCTGACACCGGAAAAGGTGGTGGCCTTTTGGTGTGATGGGTCACGCGGGCTGTATATCCATCCTGGCATCTGGCACGAGGGGATATTCCCGGTTGAGGACAATCAGCGTTTTCTTGATCGGCAGGGCAAGGTTCACGCGCGGGTCAGTGCGGATATCGGCAAAGAATTCGGCGTCTATCTCGCCTGCCCTTTGCGCGCAGATAAGATCCGAGAGTTGTAGTCGGTCTGTCGGCTCCCGGGTGGTGTCAAAGCCCCAGAACGTCCACCATGTCATATTGGCCAGGCGCTTTACCCTGCCCCCAAAGTGCGGCTTTCAGGGCGCCGCGCGCGAAAATGGCGCGGTCAGTGGCCAGGTGGCGCAACACGATGCGTTCGCCCGGTGCCGCGAATAGCACGTCATGCTCACCCACGATGTCGCCGCCGCGAATGGCATGGAACCCGATATCGCCCCGTTTGCGCGCGCCGGTCATACCATCGCGGCCCCGATCGGACACCTCAGCCAGATCTACACCACGCCCTTCGGCAGCGGCCTCGCCCAGCATCAGCGCGGTGCCCGAGGGCGCATCGACCTTGTGGTGGTGATGCCCTTCGATCACCTCGATATCGAAATCTTCATCCAACGCGGCAGCGACCTTTTTGGTCAGCTGTACCAGCAGGTTCACACCCAGGCTCATATTTCCCGCCCGCACGATCACCGCATGACGTGAGGCCGGCTCCAAAGCGGCAATCTGCTCGTCACTCATCCCGGTAGTGCCGATCACATGCACACAGCGCGCCTGCGCCGCCAACGCGGCGAATTCCAGCGTCGCCTCGGGTGCGGTGAAATCAATCACGGCCTGCGCCTGGGCAAAGGCCTCCAGCGGATCGTCGGTCACCGTAACGCCCAGCGCTGCACCGCCCATGGCCACGCCCACATCCTGCCCAACCCAATCATGACCCGTGCGCTCGACCACGCCGACCAGGCGGGCCTGATCACTGTCGGTCACGGTCCTGATCAACATCTGACCCATACGGCCCGAAGCCCCTGTGATGACGATCCCCGGAATATGGGTCATTGCGCTGGTCCTTTCGCATTGATTGGCTCAAAGCCTCCTACCCGGTTCGCACCCGCTTGGCAAAGCCCCGCTTTGCGCTTAGATCGGGGATATGGCTAAGAACAAATTCCACGATGGCCCCGGCCCGTCCCAACGACAGCTGCGTGTCGGCGAACTGATCCGCCGCACCCTGTCCGAGGTTCTGGCGCGCGGAGATGTCCACGATCCCGACCTGAATCGCATGTCAATCACCGTGGGTGAGGTGCGCACCTCACCCGATCTGAAGATCGCCACCGCCTTTGTGCTGCCCCTGGGCGGCAAAGGGCAGGAGGATGTAATCGAACTGCTGGCCCGCAACAAACACGAGCTGCGGCGCATGGTTGGTAAAAAGGTCGGGCTAAAATTCTCCCCCGATCTGCGATTCCGGCTGGATGACACATTCGACCGTTTGGATGACACCCGCCGCATGTTCGATCAGGACGCGGTGCGCCGCGATCTCGACGAGTGATCCGGGCATTTGCCACTTTGGGCGCTTTCCTGTGGGCGGCGCAAGCCGGGGCAGTGACATGCGAAAAGGTCACGCATAGTGACAAACGCTACACTGTCTGCGAGGTGGATGCCGCGAATGAGGACATGCGCTTGTTCCTCAATGACGAGAATGGCGACCTGCTAGGGCATTTCTCGGCGGTGAATGAGGCGCTGGAGCCCGTTGGCAAGCGTCTGGCCTTTGCGATGAACGCAGGCATGTATCACGACGACCGCTCTCCCGTTGGCCATTATGTCGAAGACGGGCAGGAGCAGATGCGTGTGATCCCGAACCCCGGTCCCGGAAACTTCGGCCTTCTGCCCAACGGGGTGTTCTGCATCCGCGAGGGCCGCGCCGACGTGTTCGAGACGCTGGACTTTATAGATCAAGCCCCGGATTGCCGCTTTGCCAGCCAATCCGGCCCGATGCTGGTGATCGACGGAGAGCTGCACCCAAGGTTCCTGCCTGATTCGACGTCGGTTTACGTCCGCAATGGCGTGGGCACCAGCGATGATGGCACCCGCGCGGTGTTTGCCATTTCCGAAGATTACGTAACCTTCCACCAATTCGGCAGCCTGTTCCGCGACGTACTGGAAACTCCGAATGCGCTGTTCTTTGATGGCAATATCTCACGTATGTATGACCGGGCGAATAATCGATCCGATGTCGGGTTTTCACTGGGGCCGATTGTTGGTGTGGTCGAAGACACGCCCTGAAATTGACAGGGCCCGACCGATCCGCTAACTCGCGCGCCTCAGCAAAGAACAAGGTGCACAATGGGACGCAAACGCAAGGGTCGCGACATTTCCGGTTGGCTGGTGGTGGACAAGCCCGCGGGCATGACCTCGACCGCCGTGGTCAACAAGGTGCGCTGGGCAATGGACGCAAAGAAGGCGGGCCATGCGGGCACGCTGGACCCCGAGGCCACCGGCGTTCTGGCCGTGGCTTTGGGTGAGGCGACCAAAACCGTTCCCTATATCACCGACGCACTCAAGGCCTATACCTTCACCGTGCGACTGGGTCAGGCCACCAATACCGATGACGCCGAGGGCGAGGTAATCGCAAGCAGCGATGCGCGCCCTTCGGATGATGACATCAAAGAGGCCCTCGCGCCCTTTATTGGTGAAATCATGCAAGTCCCGCCGAAATTCTCGGCGGTGAAGATCGACGGGCAACGTGCCTATAAGCTGGCCCGCGATGGCGAGGATGTGGAACTCGCTGCGCGCCCTCTGTGGGTCGAGGAACTGGTTCTGGTTGATCGCCCAGATGCCGACCACGTCATGCTGGAAATGACCTGCGGCAAGGGTGGTTATGTCCGATCGATCGCGCGTGATCTGGGCGCGGCGCTGGGATGCTACGGCCATGTCCGCGAGCTGCGCCGTATCTGGTCCGGCCCGTTCGAGACCAAAGACGGACTGAGCATTGAACAGATCGACGAGATGGCCAAAACCACCGCGCTGGATGATTACCTGCACCCGCTGGAAACTGGCCTATCGGACCTGCCCGAACTGAAATGCACCCCCGAAGGTGCGACCCGTCTGCGTAACGGCAACCCTGGTATGGTTCTGGCGTCCGATGTGGAATACGGGGATGAGGCCTGGGCCTCGCTGGATGGTCAGGCTGTGGCGGTCGGCATCTATAAATCCGGCGAATTGCATCCCAGCCGGGTGTTCGTCAGGTAATCTGCGTGCTAGTCGAAACCCATGATCACGCGCACACATACCAAGGGCGACGCGCCCTCGACCGCTGTTTATTCAGATTGCGAGAGATACCGCTATAGCCTGACGCGCATCTGGGATCCGGCCGGGCGCAAGGCGCTGTTTGTGATGCTGAATCCCTCCACCGCGACCGAGGTGCAGAACGATCCCACGGTTGAACGCTGCGAACGCCGGGCGCGCGCGCTGGGGTTCGGCGCGTTTCAGGTCACCAATATCTTTGCATGGCGCGATACTGATCCACGCAAGATGCGGGCCGCCGCCGATCCAGTGGGGCCAGAGAATGACATGGCCATTCTGAATGGCGTGGGCTGGGCCGATCACGTCATCGCTGCCTGGGGCACCCATGGCGCGCATTTGGATCGAGGCACCGCCGTCGAAACCCTGCTGCGCGGCACCGGTCAGCCGGTGTACCACCTTGGGCTTACCAAGGACGGCCACCCCAAGCATCCGCTCTATATCGCTTACACCCAAAACCCCGAACCCTGGTGACAAAGGGTTAACCACAAGCTCAGCTAAGCTTTGACCAAAGCCCTGATTGCATGAGACATTTCACCCTCGAAGCAATGCGTTCAAGGAGGTTGTCATGTTTCTGATCGGATTGCTGAGTCTGGCGGCTGTCGGCGGGGCCGCCTATGCCATCGGCGATGTCTTTGACATAGATGAAGATCCTGGTGAGGACGATGTCGTCGACGACCAGCCTCCTGCGGTCGAAACCGGCGAATTCCTTGACGTCGGTGAGAATGTCGAGGAACCCGAAGCGCCCGAGATTTCGACCGGGACGGTGATCTCGGAAATTGAGGGCGACATGATCATCGCGGGTACAGAGGATCTGGACATCCTGACCGGCCAGGACGGCGACGATCAGATCAATGGATATGCGGGGGATGACACGATTTATGGTGGCGAAGGCGATGACACCCTGCATGGGGGAGGAGGCGCTGATACGATCTTTGGCGGCACTGGCCAGGATTTCCTTCACGGAGAGGCGGGCGACGATCAAATCTCGGGCGATGAGGGGGATGATGCACTATACGGGCATTTCGGCGCAGATCACCTGGACGGCGGGATGGGCGAGGATGAGCTGTATGGCGGGCAGGATGACGACATTCTGACCGGCGGTGAGGGCGATGACGCACTGCATGGCGGGTTTGGTGATGACCGGTTGAGCGGTGGCGAAGGCGAGGACGTGCTGTTCGGCGGTGATGGCGACGATATTCTGGACGGTCAGGATGGAGAGCACCCCGACGCGGTGGATTTCCTGAACGGTGGCGCCGGGGATGATACGATCATTGCTGAAAGCGGGGATATCGTAACCGGAGGCGAAGGCGATGATGACATCGCTGTTTCGCCCGAACCGGATGACGACGCCGTAACCGTCATGGATTTTCAGCCCGGTCAAGACAAGCTGCTGATCTCATGGGAAGGTCAGGAAAACCCGGACATCCAGATCGAGACAGACACCGAAGACGAGAACCTGACCCATGTAATTGTCGACGGGCAGAACGTGGTGCAGCTGATCGGGGCAGACGGAATCAGCGCCGATGACATTCAACTGATATCCTCAGGCGATCTGGCGCAGCTCTGCGCGCTGGGCTGAATTTCCAGAATCCCTTTGCCATTGACCGCAAATGCGCCTATACGCGCGCATCCGTGTCGGAATCGATGCGGTTTTCTCCATGGGCCTGCGCTGGACGACATCCCGGCCTGTGCCATCAACCCTAACCTTTTCAAAGGAGACCCCGATGTCGATTACTGCCGCTGAAAAAGATCGCGTCATGAAAGAATTCGCAACCAAGGACGGCGATACCGGTTCGCCAGAAGTCCAGGTTGCCATCCTGACCTCGCGTATCACCACCCTGACCGAGCACTTCAAGACCCACAAGAAAGACAACCACGGTCGCCGTGGTCTTCTGAAGATGGTTGCCCAGCGCCGTAAGCTGCTGGACTATCTGAAAGGCAAAGAAGAAGCACGGTACCAGGACCTGATCAAAAAGCTGGGCATCCGCCGCTAAGCGCGCGCTGCTGTTTTTGATACAGACGCTGAAAAGCCAATAGATCATGATACGCTCGCCATTCGGCGGGCGTATTTGGTTTTGGGGTTCTCTCCGACCTTGAAGCAAAGCCTTTCGCTGCCTTCTCGATGACCGATCACGACAACATCTAGGACGATGGAAACTTTTTTCGCGCCGTGTGATCCACTTCACCGACAAGCTGCTCAAATCGCTGCAGTCTAGGAACTGTAGTGAGTAGGCGCTTATTTTTTTTCGAGCGTTAGGTTTTTCATAGTCCTCCCTTTTCAAGGCGCGCCCACAATGGGCGCGCCCGTTTTTATTGGGAGCCACGGTTCCGCCTGCTTGCACGATAGAATCGCCCCTAAAGACGGCCGCTTTTTTGCCTTCAGGACCGTTGAATTTGCCCGTGATGAACAGGTGTCAAATTGTGACGTTGCGTCGCAGAATCTCAGCGCTGGTTTAGAAAGTTGACGTAAACGTAAGCAACGTCGTGTTTTTTTATCAGAGAGTCAAAAAATGACGCGAAAGGCCAATATCTTCCCCCTTTGCACAGGATCGGTCGGTTCCTAAATGCCGCCTGTCGCTGCGGGTACACACTCACGGCAAACGGTCTTTGAGCCCTCCCACCCTCGTGGTTCGGACTGGCCCGCAGCGACAGTGTCTGACGACTATTTTACTGGAGTTTAACAATGCCTCTAAAATCAGTTTTGAACCGCGTTTTTGCAGCTAATCTTTCCCAGGCTCCTAAATCAGAAAAAAAGTCAACAATGGTCTCTGGCACAGATGGCATCGTAAAAAGAATGTCCGAGGTGGAAACTGCCGCAATCCTCCGCGGCATACTGAAAGAAGAAGAACTGGGGTCTCCCCAACCGCGTAGCAAAGAAGATTCGTTGCAATAGGCCCAGACCCGCTTTGATCCCGGATATATGAAAACCGCTTTCTGCACGATCATAATAGAATGGATCTTCTTCTTTAAGCTGGAGACGGGGCCAATACGGTCCGATCTCACCCGTAATCAGTGGCTCCACCAACATCGTTAGCCACACAAGTCCTCCCCAAATTTTACCTGACTCAGACTGTATTCGGCCACATCTGCACCGATCAGGGCCAAACCCTTATCCAACAGGGTGCATTTGGCGACTGGTCAATCAGGGTTTCAACATGTTATTCACCCAAATGGTTGACTGAAGCAGAATAAGGTTGTAATTCATCCAAATGGTTGAACGAGAGAGTCGATATGACCTCAATGCAATATTGAAGGCCGCGTCCGACCCGACCCGCCGCGCTATTCTGACGATGCTTGCGCAGCAGGGACCATTGCGGGTGACGGACATTGCGCGGCAATTCGATATGAGCCTCAACTCGGTCTCCAAGCACATCAAGGTGCTGGAAAACGCCGAGCTGGTGCAGCGCCGGACCGAATGGCGCGAACATCTGATCGAGGTTCAGATGGCTCCTTTATCAGCCGTTGATTCTTGGTTTGCCGGGTTGCGTTCGATTTGGGCGCTTCGGCTGGACGCCTTGGAAACTGCTTTGGAGGACCCAGAAGATGACGGACCTGTCACTTGAAATAACGCGCGCCATTCCACATCCACCCGAAAAGGTGTTTGATGCCTGGCTCAACCCCGAGATGCTGGCAAAATTCATGCTGCCGGCACCGGGCATGACCGTGCCCGAAGCGCATTCCGACGCCAAGGTCGGCGGCCGGTTCAAAATCATCATGCGCGCGCCCGAGTCTGGCGATTTGCCGCATGAGGGCGAATACAAGATCATCGACCGCCCCAACCGGCTGCAATTCACCTGGAATTCGCCCTACAGCCAAGACGATTCCACGGTCACACTGGATTTCACACCCACCGAAAAGGGTACCGAGCTGCGGCTGCACCACATCCGCTTTCCCTCGCAGGAAAGCCGGGACAATCACGAGGGCGGCTGGTCCGCTATCCTTGCGGCGCTGGAGACGGCACTATGATCAACTGGCTGGCCCTCGGTGCAGGGGTGGTCGCTGCCTTTTTGTTGGGCTGGCTGGTCTACGGCCCTATGGGCTTTCAGAAACGCTGGGCCGAGGGCACCCGCATCGACCCGACGCCGCCCGAAACCCCGCCACTGGGCGCGATGGCCACACAGATCGTGTTCCTGATCCTGCTGGCTGCGGTAATCGCGGTGACCGAGACCACCAATAGCCTGGGCGTCGCCCTGCTTGCGATCCTTGCGGTGGCGGCGCAGACAGCCTCGGTCGGGACATGGGCGCAAAAAAGCGGCTTCGCCATTGCGGTCGACACCGGCTATGCGCTGGGCTGTGGTATCGTCATGATCCTGGCCCACGCGATCCTGTAGGATCGCAGCGCATGCCCGATCCTCGATGGATCGGGCATGCGCCCTTTATACCCTTACTCTTCCTCGGAACTCCTGCCTTTCCAAAGCCCCCAAACTGCTGTATGGGCGGTCCATCTGAGACGTTGTGCTCTGACTCCGGCACTCGAATGGAAGATAAAGTGGGGTCGGCGGCAATGGGGCCGCCACGCAAACGGGAGACCCGCAGGGGCGGGAGTGCTCCCTTCTAGGATACGCAAATGTTTGATGTAACAAAGAAATCAATTCAGTGGGGCGAAGAGACGCTGACACTGGAAACCGGCAAGGTTGCCCGTCAGGCGGACGGCAGTGTGATTGCCACGCTGGGCGAGACCAGCGTGATGGCAAACGTGACCTTTGCGCGGAAGCAAAAACCCGGTCAGGACTTTTTCCCGCTGACCGTCCACTACCAAGAGAAATATTATGCCGCCGGTAAAGTTCCGGGTGGCTTTTTCAAGCGCGAGGCGCGCCCGACTGAAAAAGAGACGCTGACCGCGCGTCTGATCGACCGGCCGATCCGCCCGCTGTTTGTTGACGGCTTCAAAAACGAAGTTCTGGTGATGTGCACCGTCCTCAGCCACGATCTGGTCAACGACCCCGACATGGTTGCGATGATCGCAGCCTCTGCCGCGCTGACCATTTCCGGCGCACCGTTCAGAGGCCCGATTGCTGGGTGCCGCGTTGGTTTCGAGGATGGCGAATACATTCTGAACCCGACTGTGGACGACATGCAGGACCTGCGCCTGAACCCTGAACAGCGTCTGGATCTGGTTGTTGCCGGCACCAAAGACGCCGTGATGATGGTTGAATCGGAAGCCTACGAACTGTCCGAGGCCGAGATGCTGGGTGCGGTCAAATTCGCACACGAGCAGATTCAGCCGGTGATCGACCTGATCATCTCGTTGGCCGAAGACGCGGCAAAAGAGCCGTTTGATTTCCAAGCGCCCGATTATTCTGAGCTTTCCGCTGCCGTTAAGGCCGCAGGTGAAGAGCAGATGCGCGCAGCCTTCGCGATCACCGACAAGCAAGAGCGCACTGCCGCTGTTTCCGCTGCCCGCGACGCAATCAAGGAAGCCCTGACCGAGGAACAGCTGGAAGACGCGAACCTTGGCTCGGCGATGAAAAAGCTGGAAGCAGGCATCCTGCGCGGCGACGTCGTCAAAGGCGGCAAGCGGATCGACGGTCGTTCGACCACCGATATCCGTTCGATCGTTGCAGAAACCTCGATGCTGCCGCGGACACACGGCTCGGCCCTGTTCACCCGTGGTGAAACACAGGCGCTGGCCGTAACCACGCTGGGCACCGGTGATGATGAGCAGTTCATCGACGCCCTGCACGGCAACTTCAAATCGAACTTCCTGCTGCATTACAACTTCCCTCCTTATTCGGTTGGTGAAGCGGGTCGCGTGGGCCCTCCGGGACGTCGTGAGATTGGTCACGGCAAACTGGCATGGCGCGCGTTGCAGGCGGTTCTGCCTGCGGCAACCGACTTCCCCTACACGATCCGCATCGTGTCCGAGATCACCGAATCCAACGGATCAAGCTCGATGGCTTCTGTTTGCGGCGGTTCGCTGTCGATGATGGATGCGGGCGTTCCGCTGAAAGCACCGGTTGCCGGTGTTGCCATGGGTCTGATCCTGGAAGATGACGGCGATTACGCGATCCTGTCGGACATTCTGGGTGACGAAGACCACCTGGGCGACATGGACTTCAAGGTTGCGGGTACCGAAAACGGCATCACCTCTCTGCAGATGGACATCAAGGTTGCGGGCATCACGCCCGAGATCATGGAGAAAGCCCTGGCGCAAGCCAAGGACGGCCGGATGCACATCCTGGGCGAGATGGGCAAAGCCCTGTCCGAGACCAATGATTTCTCGGTCCACGCACCGCGCATCGAAACCATGAACATCCCGACCGACAAGATCCGTGAAGTGATCGGTTCCGGCGGCAAGGTCATCCGCGAAATCGTCGAAGTTTCGGGTGCCAAGGTCGACATCAACGACGATGGCGTGATCAAGATCGCCTCGCCCGATGGTGAATCGATCAAGAAGGCATACGAGATGATCCATTCGATCGTTGCCGAACCCGAAGAAGGCCAGATCTACACCGGTAAAGTGGTCAAGATCGTCGACTTCGGCGCCTTCGTGAACTTCTTTGGCAAGCGCGACGGTCTGGTCCATGTGTCCCAGATCGAAAACCGTCGCCTGAACCATCCGTCGGATGTTCTGAAGGAAGGCCAGGAAGTGAAGGTCAAGCTGCTGGGCTTTGACGATCGCGGCAAGGTGCGCCTGTCGATGAAAATCGTCGATCAGGAAACCGGCGAAGAGATCGCACCTGAGAAGAAAGAAAAGAAAGAGGAAGGCGCAGAATAATCTGCTCGCCCCTTTGATTTCTCGAAAGACCCCGGCTTTGTCCGGGGTCTTTTTTTTTGTTCAGTCAGCATAAACCTTGGGCCAATTCCGCCCAATTCAACCGAAATCCAATCGCACCACCGGCCAGGCGAACCCACGTCTCCTACATCGACGCAACAAATCTAGGAGATGCGAAATGGAGACTTTCAAAATGCTGACTCTGACCGGACTGATCGCGACCGCCCCGGTGCTGGCTTTTGCCAACGTGACAGTCGGGGACAAGCTGGGCACCACCGAGACCGATATCCGCACCACTCTCGAGGCGCAGGGATACCAGATCAAAGAGATCGAATTCGAAGATGGCGAGATCGAGGTTGAACTCGTCAAGGATGGCGTGGAAACTGAACTGGTCCTGAACAAGACCGATGGCGTTGTCACCGCGATCGAGCTTGAAGATGACGACGACTGACCAGAAAACTTTAAAGGAGCGCTATGAAGATTTCACAGACGTCTTTACTTTGGCTCCTTCTGGTGGTGCAGGCTGTCTGCGCCACCTTTTTCCTGACCGATGCGGCGCTTGACTGGTTTGGTGGCGAAACTGCCGGGTTCCGGCATCTGCACGAGTTCGAGCTGTTCCTGTCCCTGGCTCTGATTGGTGGTCTGATTGCAACAATCACGCTGATCCGGGCGCAAGGCCTGCGCGTACAGGACATGCAGCGTCAATTGGGCGTGGCGCAGGGCGCGTTTTCGCAGGTCATCGAAAATCAATTCACGCAGTGGCAGCTCAGCAATGCGGAACGCGATGTCGCAATCTTGTCTATCAAAGGTCTGTCGATCGCAGAAATCGCCGAGCTGAGACAGACGAAAGAAGGGACTATCAAGGCACAAAGCGCTGCGATTTACCGCAAGGCGGGTGTCTCGGGACGGCTTCAACTGCTCAGCTTTTTTGTCGAAGAGCTTTTGTCCGAACCCCTAGTCAACACGTCCTCATCGTCAGAACCCGCCGACCAGAGCCAGGCTTAATCCACGGTTGCTCTTTCCCCGCCTGACGCGGTGTTCTATGCACGGGGCATGCGATCCTTTGTCATCCATATGTCCTCGAGCACCGCGCGCCGTCCCAATGCTGATCAGCTCTGCGCGGCCCTGCCCAATGCTGAACTGTTTGAGGCCGTAAATGGCCGCGACCCTGACCAGATTTCCGGTGTCGAACTGCATTCCGGAAATCTGCACCGCCCGCATTACCCATTCCCCTTGCGACCCGCAGAAATCGGCGTGTTCGAAAGCCATCGACGCATCTGGCGCAAGCTGGTCGAGGACGATATCGACCTGGCCATCATCACCGAGGATGACCTGCGCATAGATCGGGCGCGAATGGAACAGGCGCTTGGGTTGCTGGCCTCAATCGCCACCCCCGATCACTATATCCGCATCCCCGTAAAACAGCGCGAAGTACCGGCAGAGGTCTTGGCAGAACAAGATGGCCTGCGGCTGATCCTACCCAAGGTGATCGGCCTGCAATGCGTATGTCAGATGGTGGGGAAAAACGCCGCCGAACGCCTTTTGGCGACCACCGACCAAATCGACCGCCCTGTCGATACCTTCTTGCAGATGCACTGGCTGACAGACCAGCCGGTTCACGCCTTGCAAGGCAGCGGAAATCAGGAAGTGGCACAGGAAATCGGCGGCTCGACCATTCAGACAAAACCGCCCCTGTCAGACAAATTAACCCGAGAGTTCAAGCGCGCAGCCTACCGCGCCAAGCTGCACCTGCACCCGCAGCGCCCGCCTGCTTCATCTGGCTGAAAATACCTTCCGGGGGGAATCGCGCCGCGAGGCGCGATGGGGGGCAGACAGCCCCCCTGACCTTGGCCGTCTTACGACGGCGCCTTGGTCTTGCGCAGATAGGGGAAGATGGTCTCGAACTCGCCAAACTTTGCTTTGGCGTCGTCGTTTGAGACAGCAGGCGGAATGATTACGTCTTCGCCAGGCACCCAGTTCGCCGGGGTAGCCACGCCTTTCGACGACATCTGCAACCCGTCCAGTGCACGCAAAATCTCGGCAAAGTTACGTCCCACAGTCATAGGATAGGTCATCGACAGCTTCAGTTGCTTGTCCGGCCCGATGATAAAGACCGACCGCACGGTCGCGCTGTCGGCCGGGGTACGCCCGTCCGGCAAATAGGCCTCGGCGGGCAGCATGTCGAAGGCCTTTGAAACGGCCAGTCCATCATCGGCAATGATTGGAAAACCGGGATGCGCGTTGCCATAGGCCTCGATATCCTTTTTCCACTTCTTGTGGTCTTCGACGCCGTCAACCGAAACGCCCAGGACCTTGGTGTTGCGCGCGGCCCACTCATCGCTTAGCTGCGCGACGGCCGAAAACTCGGTGGTGCAGACAGGAGTGAAATCCTTTGGGTGCGAGAACAGAATGGCCCAGCTATCCCCAATCCAGTCGTGGAACTGAATGGTGCCCTGATCCGTTTCTGCAGTGAAATTGGGGACTGTGTCGTTGATGCGCAAACCCATGAAGCATCTCCTTTGCTAATTACAAAACCGAGTTGGTTGTTCAGAACCTAATCACTTTGCGCCGATGTTAAACAGTCAGCAAGTCACTTTAGCCCTAGGCCAGACCTCAAAATCTCATTTGATCAAATCGCGCTTGCCGGTTTCCTGAAGGCCTGACACAGTGGCGCCGAACCAAGAATCCCCGTCGCATGGTCAGGAGGATGCACCATGATCGAGAAACGCAATTTTTACATCAACGGTCAGTGGGTTGCCCCATCGGTTACGCATGATTTTCAGGTCATCAACCCCTCGACCGAAGAACCATGTGCCGTGATTTCGCTGGGCGATCAGGCCGATACGGACGCGGCTGTTGCAGCGGCCAAGGCGGCGTTGCCCGGCTGGATGGAAACCCCGGCGGAAACCCGCATCGCGATGGTCGAAAAGCTGATCGCGCTTTATGCCGAACGGTCCGAGGATCTGGCCCAGGCAATGTCGTTAGAGATGGGCGCCCCGATCGACATGGCGCGTAGCCAGCAAGTCGGAGCAGGCAGTTGGCACCTGGCAAATTTCATCCGCGCCGCCAAAGCGTTTCCTTTTGAGCGGCCGCTGGGCGATCACGCTCCCAACGACCAAATCATCTATGAGGCCGTCGGTGTCGCCGCCCTGATCACACCGTGGAATTGGCCAATGAACCAGGTCACGCTGAAGGTCGGTGCGGCTGCGATTGCGGGCTGCACAATGGTTCTGAAACCCTCGGAGCAAAGCCCGCTGAACGCGATGATCTTTGCTGAGCTGATGGATGAGGCCGGATTCCCGCCCGGTGTCTTCAACCTTGTCAACGGTGACGGGGTTGGCGTCGGATCTCAGCTGTCCACGCACCCCGATGTGGATATGGTCAGCTTTACGGGATCCACCCGCGCGGGCACGGCGATTTCCAAAGCCGCAGCCGATACACTGAAGAAGGTGCATTTGGAACTGGGCGGCAAGGGTGCAAATGTGGTCTTTGCCGATGCGGATGAAAAGGCCGTCAAACGTGGCGTGCTGCACATGATGAACAACACCGGTCAAAGCTGTAACGCCCCTAGCCGGATGCTGGTTCAGCGTCCCATCTATGACGCGGCGGTGGAAACCGCAGCTGAGATTGCCAAAGGTGTCACCGTTGGCCCGGCGATGGAAGAAGGTCGCCATATCGGCCCGGTTGTGAACGAGCTGCAATGGAGCAAGATTCAGGACCTGATCCAAAAGGGTATCGACGAAGGCGCGCGCCTTGTCGCTGGTGGCACTGGCAGGCCCGAAGGGCTGAACAAGGGCTATTACGTGCGGCCCACGGTCTTTGCCGACGTCAACAACCAGATGACCGTCGCCCGCGAAGAGATCTTTGGACCGGTTCTGACCATGATCCCTTTCGATACCGAGGAAGAGGCCATCGAAATCGCCAATGACACACCTTATGGGCTGACCAACTATGTCCAGACGCAGGATAACGTCCGTGCCAACCGCATGGCCCGCGCTCTGCGGTCGGGTATGGTCGAGATGAATGGCAAATCCCGCAGCGCGGGTTCCCCGTTCGGCGGCATGAAACAATCCGGCAACGGGCGCGAAGGCGGCGTCTGGGGGCTGGAGGATTTCCTTGAGGTCAAGGCCGTCGGCGGCTGGGCTGCCGAGTAACCCACCTGCCGTCTAACCTGTTTTCGGGGCCCGTGCGCTATCTGCGCCGGGCCCTTTAGACTCTGAATCCGGCTCGAGATGAATCACAAAAACCGATCCGGGGAACTGATCGGTCAAAGCGTCTTCGATATCGTCACAGATATCATGGGCCGTCGCCACGCTCATGCCACCGTCAACGACCAGATGGAACTCGACAAAGATCATGCTGGCGGATCGACGGCCCCGCAGGTCGTGATATTCCAGCGCCCGGCCCAGATTCGCATCGATGATGCTCCGCACCTCATCCAGTTCGGGATCAGTAAGGGACACGTCCATCAGACCGTCAATCGACTTGCGAATGACCTTCCATCCCTCCCACAGAATGTTCAGGGCGACCAGAATGGCCAGGATCGGGTCCAGGATCAGCCAGCCGGTGGCAAGGGCCAAAACCAATCCGATGACAACGCCCACCGAGGTGAACACATCGGTAAAGATATGCTTTGCGCTGGCCTCAAGCGCCGGAGAGGCGTACTGCCGCCCGACCCGCAGCAACATATAGGCCCAGGCACCGTTCAAAGCGGTTGCCAGCACATTGATTGCCACCCCGGTCAGCGGGGCCTGGTCCAGATGCGACGATGACAGCGCGGCAACGGCCTCTCGCAGGATTAGAAGCGCCGCCAGCACGATCAGCACACCTTCGACAACAGCAGACAGGTATTCGGCTTTCTTGTGCCCAAAGGGGTGATTATCGTCAGGAGGTTTGCCGCCGATCGAAACCGCAAAGAACGCCAGCAAGGCCGCGACCACATTGACCACGGATTCCATCGCATCGGACAACAAGGCGACCGAGCCCGTCAGCCACCAGGCCAACAGTTTCAAGGCCAGAACCGCGATGGAAATCGGGATCGACCACAGGGCAAATTTCTGGATCATCGCTTTGGTGTCCTGCAACCTTGGGACAGGTCTATCACTTTGTTCGATGATCCCTATGGCTTTTTCTGATCAGAAATCAAGCGTCTGCTTGTGCCGCCTCATAGGCCAGCATGGCGCGTTTCACCGGCAGGCCCCAATGATACCCACCCAGCCCCCCGGATTTTCGCAGCGCGCGGTGGCAAGGGATCAGCCAACTGACCGGGTTTCGACCCACGGCCGTCCCGACGGCGCGCACAGCTTGCGGTGATCCCACCCGTTGCGCGATCTCGGAATAGGTTGTGACCTGGCCCGAAGGGATATGCATCAGCGCTTCCCACACTTTGATCTGCAGGGGCGAGCCTATCAGATACAGAGGCGTTGGTTCCAATCGGTCGCTCACCGCGCCAAATGCACTGAGCGCCCAGGGCCGCAGGCGCATCGGGTCCTCGACGAAATTGGCATTGGGCCAACGCGACAACATATCCGCCATGGCATTTTCTTCGCCGGTTTCGGCCCCAAAGGCCATTCCGCAGATGCCCTTGTCGGTGCCCATCACCAAAGCAGGACCAAAAGGACATTCAAACCATCCCCAATAGATGGTCAAACCGGCACCCCTACGGGCATATTCGCCGGGGCTCATGGATTCCCATTTCAGGAACAGATCATGCAGGCGACCGCTGCCGGACAGGCCAACATTCAGAGCGGTTTCCAGTGTCGTGAACCGCTCGCGCAGCAACGCCTTGGCATGGCCTAGCGTCAGATATTGCTGATACCGCTTGGGCGATACCCCGGTCCAACGTGAGAACAGGCGCTGGAAATGCGCGGGGCTCATATCCATCTGCTGTGCCAGTTCCTCAAGACTCAGGGCCTCTCCACCCTGATCAATCAGGTCAATCGCCCGGCGCATGACATTATAATGATAGCCGCTTTCTGGGGTCTGGACATTCATGGTCGCACTCCTTCGATAGACAGAAGATGGCCTGTTACCGACCAGAGTGCGACCCGATTCTTGCGCTATCTGCCCCTCAGACCTGCGGGATAACGGTATAGGGTGCCGCCTCTTCCGGGGGTGCAACCTTTTCCATGACGTTGATGCTGACATGCGGCCAGCGGATCAGACCGGGCTTCCCGTCAAAGCGTGGGAAGAAATCCAGACCGACATTCTGCAGATACATCATCAGCAGCTTGGGTTCACCGCCAATTCCCGGCTCGTCCAGCTCCATGATCCAAAAGATCGAATCCATAACCGCCGCGTTGGCTTGTTTGACAACAAACGGAATGTTGACGATCCCGGCATCCTCAAGCGCGGTGTTGAACGGCAATATCGTAGTTTTTTTCACATTGTTCGGTATTCCAGCTGCCAGCAATAGATGCGGGTGCACAGGATCGAAGCCTGGGAACCCCGGGGCGGTCACAACGCCGTTGAACGGATTATCGTGATAATGTTTGTAGGGCGAAAGATATCCGCTGTTCAGGTCTTTTGTGGCCCCTTCGGGCAGCCCGTCGACCACCGGAATCGTTGGCGGTCCATCGATCTCGCTCGCTTCTCCAAGACCTAACAACGAGTCGCCATGTGGCACCGTTCCCAAACGTGCAACGTTCAGATTGTTTGTGGTCAGATTGGTCATATGCAGAAACAGACCGGGCTCGTGATGGATGGCCAGATCGGCAGGTCCCGCCAGTCCGCTGTCGGGGCGATCTTCAGCCGAGAGCTGCGCGATGGACTGCTGATAATCCAGCGTAACCACAAACTGATCGGTGTTAATGGTCGGGTCTCCTGAGGCCGGGTTCGGACGCTCAATCCCGCGGTTTGGAACCGCTTTGTCAACGGTCGTGAATTGAAGCGTTTCCTCGAATTGATTAACCAGCAGACGATAGTTGAGACGGCTGCTAGGCTCGGTCGCAAACGGAAGCGCGATCATGTTCCAGCCACGTCCGCGCGTGCTGTCGCCGTTCTTCCAAACTCCGGGCAGTAATTTCAGGGGGCCGAGGTCTTCGTCGCCTTGATGGGCCAGCTCAACAGACCGATAACGGGACTGCATTTTTGCGGCAAGATCTGGGTTCGCCATGGATCAACCTTTCAATAATTAAATAAAATATCCGCCAATGCGGGAAAAATGCGCTGAAATAAGAATTGGCTGCGCATCGCGAGAATAACACGAATCAGGCTTACCCTACGTAATCCAAAACCCACAGCTATCCGCTAAGCAGATTCTTGCTTGTGTGGTTACCCGAGCCATCGGCTTGCCCTGCGCCGCAATACGTGCATACGTCGCCGCATGGCCAAGCAACTTGATTACCACACTATCCGAGAGATTTTTACCCGCTTTCAGCAGGCTGACCCGGAACCTGAGGGTGAGCTAGAGCATGTGAATGTCTATACTCTGGTCGTAGCGGTGGCGCTGTCTGCACAGGCCACCGATGTCGGCGTCAACAAGGCTACGCGCGCCCTTTTCAAAACCGCCGACACCCCGCAAAAGATGCTGGACCTGGGCGAAGATGGCCTGATCGAGCATATCAAAACCATCGGTCTATTCCGCCAAAAGGCAAAGAACGTCATCAAGCTCAGCCGTATTCTGGTCGAAGAGTATGACGGCGAAGTTCCCAATTCCCGCGCCGCGTTGCAATCGCTGCCGGGCGTCGGGCGTAAGACCGCCAATGTGGTGTTGAACATGTGGTGGCGCTATCCGGCGCAGGCCGTGGATACGCATATTTTCCGTGTCGGAAACCGAACAGGCATCTGTCCGGGAAAACATGTGGATGCGGTTGAACGCGCAATCGAAGATAACATCCCGACCGACTTCCAACTGCACGCACATCACTGGCTTATCTTGCATGGCCGGTATCACTGCAAAGCACGCAAACCTATGTGCGGAACCTGTATCATCCGCGATCTCTGCCAATTCGAGGACAAGAACCTATGAAAACCTACCAGCTCACCGGTATTGGAAACGCCGTTGTGGACGTGATCTCTCAGGCCGATGACAGTTTTCTGGAACTGATGGGCATCGAGAAGGGCATCATGCAGCTGATAGAACAGGAGCGGGGTGAACTTCTTTACGCCGCTATGGAAGGCCGCGTGCAAACGCCGGGCGGATCCGTTGCTAACACGATTGCCGGTGCCGGCGCACTGGGACTGAGCGCAGCCTTTATCGGACGCGTACATGATGATGCGTTGGGACGATTCTACGCAGAGGCGATGCACGAGGACGGTGTGGATTTCGTGAATCCGCCCGTACCGGGTGGAGAGCTTCCGACTTCGCGCTCGATGATTTTTGTCTCACCCGACGGTGAACGGTCGATGAACACCTATCTGGGGATTTCCTCGGAGCTTTCCTCGGCGGATGTGTCAGCCGGGGTCGCGGGTAACAGCCAGATCATGTTCCTTGAAGGCTATTTGTTCGACAAGGAAAAAGGCAAAGCTGCGTTCCTTCAGGCCGCACGGGATTGCCACAAGGGCGGCGGCAAGGCCGGGATCGCCATTTCTGACCCGTTCTGTGTTGAACGGCACCGGGTCGATTTCCTACTGCTGATCGAAAATGAACTGGATTTTGTGATCGGCAACGAGGCCGAGATCAAATCCCTGTTCGAAACCGACGATCTTGAGGATGCACTGGCGAAAACCGCCGATATCTGCCATCTGGTGGTCTGCACCCGGTCAGGCGACGGGGTAACTGTGCTGAATGAAGGTCAGCGCTTTGACATTCCGGTGGAAAAAATCGTTCCCGTCGACGCCACCGGCGCAGGCGACCAATTCGCAGCCGGGTTCCTGTTTGGCATGGCCACTGGGCGCGACTATGAGACCTGCGCCAAGATGGGCAATGTCTGCGCCCGTGAGGTGATCAGCCATATCGGCCCGCGCCCCAAGGCGGATATGATCGATTTGCTCAAGCAGGGCGGCTTGCTTTAATCGGATCAGGACTGGCCTATAATATGTGGGAGGGGGCAGAGCCCCTCCCCTCACAGTTATCCCTGCACGAACATGGCGATCCAGATGCCTACGAACATGAATATGCCGCCAAGATTGACCCAAGCGTGCCAAATCGCATAGCGGAAAGGCAGTGTCTTGCGGGCATAAAAGACTGTTCCGATCACATAGCTTGCCGCCCCGGCCAGAATGCACCACAGGACTGAAACGGGGACATCTTTCAGATCGGGTATGGCGCACAGCCCCAGCGCGCCCAAACCCAGATAAGATGCTGTTGACCATCGGGACTTGACCGTCTTGTTGGCGATCTTGTTCCAGATGGCCACCACAGTCAGCCCCCAGCACAACCAGAGCAAAGTCATGGTCCAGCCGGTACCGGCCAGCAGGAAAAAGGGTGTGAAGGTGCCGCAGATACTGGAATAGATTGCGGCATGGTCTATGCGTCGCAGCAGCTGCCGACGCTGGTGCCAGCGGGAAAAGTGATAAAAACACGAGGCCAGATTAGAGCCCAACGCACAGGCTACATAAACCAGAACCGCAAGAATAAGCCCGCTGTCGAGCATCAGGTACGATTTGCGGATCAGCGCTCCGCCAGCGGTCAAAATCAACGCCAGACCGATAAGATGCACGACCAGATCGGCGCGGCGGTGGCATGGGTCCGGACTGGGATAGGTCTGTGGGATCATGTCAGTTCAGGTGATCCGAAAACGCTGCAACCACGTGTTCATACACGTCGCGTTTGAACGGCACGATTTCGGCAACCAGCTGGCCCGGTTTCTGCCATTTCCAGTGGGTGAATTCGGGATGCTCAGTCTGAATGTCGATCTGATCGTCGCGGCCAGAGAACCGCATCAGATACCATTTCTGCTCTTGACCCCGATACCGACCTTTCCAGATCTTCGGCACGATGTCATGCGGCAGATCATAGGGCAACCACCCCTCGGTCTCGGCGATGATCTCGACCAGATCTGCCGTGACGCCGGTTTCTTCCCACAGCTCGCGCAGCGCCGCATCGCGCGGGTCTTCACCCTGGTCCACACCCCCCTGAGGCATCTGCCAGGCGTCCTTGTGGCGGTCGTTGCGCTGGCCGACGAATATCTTACCCTCGGCATTCATCAACATCAGCCCGACGCAGGGGCGGTAGGGCAGTTTGGCAATCTCTTCGGGGGTCATACGCGGCCTCGTAAACATGCTTTGGAGCGTCTGTAACAAGCAGCGGGCCCAAGGCAAAGGGTATGACGTTAGGTTTCGCGTGACAAAGATGACGCGAAGGTCAATCTGGCAGCCAAATTCTATAAGGGAGAGTTCTGGATGACTGCATACCCAAACATGCTGGCCCCGCTGGATCTGGGCTTTACCACGCTGAAGAACCGCGTGCTGATGGGCTCGATGCATACCGGGCTTGAGGAGACCGGCGATTGGAATCGGGTGGCCGAGTTCTATGCCGACCGCGCGCGCGGTGGCGTGGCGCTGATGGTGACTGGTGGGATCGGACCAAATCTTGAAGGTTCGGTACTGCCGGGGGCATCAATGATGACCAACGACAAAGAAGTGGCAAACCACTCCATCGTCACCCAACGGGTGCATGAGGCCGGTGGCAAGATCGCGATGCAGATCCTGCATGCGGGGCGCTATGCCTACGGGCCGAAATGTGTCGCACCCAGCCCAGTGAAATCTCCGATCTCTCCTTTCCCGCCGACCGAGCTGGACGAAGAGGGTATCGAGAAACAGATCAGCGATATCGTGAACGCCGCGGTCCTGGCCCAGAAAGCGGGCTATGACGGGGTCGAGATCATGGGGTCCGAAGGGTATTTCCTCAACCAGTTTCTGGTGACTCACACCAACAAGCGCGAGGACCGTTGGGGTGGCTCTTACGAGAACCGGATGCGCCTGCCGATCGAGGTCGTGCGCCGCACGCGCGAGGCCGTCGGCACGGAATTCATCATCATCTACCGCTTGTCGATGATTGACCTGGTTCCCAACGGATCTACTCATGATGAGGTTGTGGAACTGGCGCAGCGGATCGAACAGGCCGGCGCCACGATCATCAACACCGGCATCGGCTGGCACGAGGCGCGGATTCCCACCATTGCCACCAGCGTTCCGCGCGCGGCCTTTGCTTGGGTGACCAAAAAGCTGATGGGCAAGGTCTCGATCCCGGTCATTACGTCAAACCGGATTAACACGCCGGAGGTCGCCGAAGAAGTTCTTGCCACGGGGTGCGCCGACATGGTCTCGCTGGCCCGCCCGATGCTGGCAGATGCGGATTTCGTCAACAAAGCCATCGCTGCTGAGGCGGCGACGATTGCACCCTGCATCGCTTGCAACCAGGCCTGTCTGGATCACACATTCCAGGGCAAACTGACCTCGTGCCTGGTAAACCCGCGCGCTTGTCACGAAACCGAACTGGTGATCACACAGGCCGACAGCGTGAAGAAAATCGCCATCGTAGGGGCGGGCCCGGCAGGCCTGTCCACCGCAATGACCGCCGCGCAGCGTGGCCATGACGTGACCATTTTTGACCGTGCCCGTGAGATCGGCGGCCAGTTGAACATGGCCAAGCAGGTTCCGGGCAAAGAGGAATTCTGGGGTCTGGTCGAATGGTACCGCACCATGATTGCCGATTTGGGCATTAAGGTAGTGCTTGAGCGCGAAGTGGGCGCCGACGATCTGACTGGTTATGACGAGGTGGTAATTGCCACCGGTGTCGTTCCGCGTGATCCGAAAATCCCTGGTCAGGACCGAGACAATGTCGTCGATTATATCGACGTCCTGCGCCACAAGACCCCGGTTGGCAAATCAGTGGCCGTGATCGGAGCAGGTGGGATTGGCTTTGACGTGTCCGAATTCCTGCTGGAAGAAGGCCACAGCATCACCACCGACTTGCCTGCCTGGATGAAGGAATGGGGCGTTACCGACCCGGCCGAGCATCGCTCGGGGCTGGCACCTGAAGGGCCACAACCTGCCGCCCCCGCGCGCCAGGTGACTTTGCTGCAGCGCAAGGCGCAAGCCCATGGCAAAGGGTTGGGCAAGACCACCGGCTGGATTCATCGCGCAACGCTGAAGATGAAAAACGTCAATTTCGTCGGTGGCGTGAATTATGAGCGGATCGACGATGACGGGCTGCATGTGAGTTTCGGCGAAGCACGCGAGAACCCGACAGTAATTGCGGTGGATACGATTGTTCTGTGCTCGGGCCAGATCTCGGACCGCAGCCTGGCCGATACGTTGATCGAACGTGGCATCACCCCACATGTGATCGGCGGCGCGGATGTTGCAGCCGAATTGGACGCCAAACGGGCCATCAATCAGGGCACGCGGCTGGCAACCACTTTCTGATTTGCCTTGGCCCGGTCCAGAACCGGGCCAATCGCTCTGCTGGTATTGGGGTCAGTCGGCCAGCGCCAGCTTTGCACCCAATGCCCCAAAGGCCCCGGCGAAACAGCGCCTGACCCAAGCCATGACAGTGGGCCGCTGGATCACATAGTCGCGTGCCACCGCAGCGAAAGCGCCATAGCCAACAAAGACGACAAAGGTCATGGCCATGAAGGACAAGGCCAACTTGATCAGCTCTGCTTCGGCGGCACCTGTACCGGCGGGAATGAATTGCGGCAGAAAGGCCAGAAAGAACAAAGATAGCTTGGGGTTCAACACATTGATCAAGGTGCCCGTGATTGCAATCTTCACATACCCTTTTGCGGGTTTCTGGCTCTGTACATCCAATGCTCCGCCTTGCCGGACGATCCCCCAGGCCATGTAAAACAGATACAGCACCCCAAGGTATTTTAGCACCAGAAAGGCCAGCGCGCTGGTATGCAGCAGGGCCGCAAGACCGACGATACTGGCCAGCGCAGCAGGTACGATCCCTATGGTACAGCCAATCGCCGCCGCAAAACTGGCCCAAAAGCCACGCCCCAACCCAACCGCAAGCGTATAGATCACGCCGGTGCCCGGTAAAAGCACAACGATCAGAGACGTCAGTAGGAACTCTGTCGACATCCCAGCCCTCCCTTTCCTAGCACGCAGAATTTCCGGTTCGAAAGGAAAAGTAAACGCCATACATCACTGTGGCCCGGCGATATTCCTGAAAGCCCGCCGGATACCAACAGCAGAAGTCTCTTATCGCTTATTCAACGGTTATCGTAATCACCTCAGACACGATGGGCGTGGAATGCGGTACATGACCTGCATCGCCCAGCACTAGCTGAAGCGTATGTTCGCCTGCAGCCATTTCCAGCGTCACCTCGGTCTGACCGCCGCCAAAATGGATATGATTGTCATCCGCGGGCAGACCATAAGACAACTCATCCGCACCGTCCTCTCCCTGCCCCAAAGGCGGTCGGTCGATCAGCAGATGATGATGCCCGGTGTTTTCCTTTTCAGTACCCGCCGGCGCGACCCCCATGCCGCTGAGGCCAAAGACCACGGTGACCGGAGATTGGACAACGTCGCCGTCAGACAATTTCACAAAATAGACCTGCGCTTCGGGGTTTGATGGTGTTTCACCCCCGGCCAGAGCAAATGTCGCCGACAGGCAGGTTGCGGCAATAGCTAAAACAGCTTTCATAATCTTCTCCGTTGTCACAAATTTGCCATCCTCATGGTAGCATGTTTCGGCCCGAAATCGAGGATACCCGTTGTCAAAAGGCTTGTGGCCCATATGGAAACCACTGTTTCAGAGTTTCCCAAGCGCAAACGATCCGATTCAAATCCCTGATATTATCCCATGTCCGCCCTGTTTCCGCCCAGATTTGACGTAAAGATCAGTTAAAGAACCTACACCTGGGGAACAAGAATGGACCGACTGACCGAAATGGAAGCCTTCGCCAACGTGGTGGACCAAGGCGGTTTCACCGACGCGGCCAAGAAAATGGGCATCTCAAAATCGGCTGTGTCCAAGCACGTTTCCAGCCTGGAAGCACGCCTGGGCGCAAGACTGCTGAACCGCACGACGCGCCGCGTGTCACCAACCGAAATCGGGCTGGCCTATTATGACCGGGCCCGCCGCGTTCTGAATGACGCGGGCGAGGCTGATGCGCTGGTCACCTCGATGCAATCTGCCCCCTCTGGTCTGCTGCGGATCAGTGTAGCGACAGATTTCGGCGTGAATCACCTGTCTCCGGTTCTGTCGGGATTTCTAGCTGCCTATCCCGACATCACGGTGAATATGGTGCTGAACAATCGCTATGTTGAGCTGATCTCGGAAGGGTTCGACGTTGCCGTGCGGATTGGTGAGCTGGAAGACAGCACATTGCGCGCCCGCAAGCTGACCGAAACCGTCAAGCGGATGGTCGCCGCGCCCACCTATATCGAGAAATTCGGGCGTCCGCAAAAGATCGACGACCTGAACGAACACAAGCTGTTACATTATTCCAGCCAGTCTTCGGGCAATGTGTGGAAACTGACCGCGCCTTCGGGTGAAAAACGTCAGGTCCGCACCGCCGGGTGGCTCAGCGTGAATGATGGGCAATCCTTGTTGAACGCTGCGGTCTCGGGGCTTGGGATCGCGCATCTGCCCAGCTATCTCTATGCCGACGCGCTGAAGTCGGGCGAAGTTGTCGACGCAATGCCGTCGCTGCCCGATGAAGTGCAAGGCGTTTATGCCGTCTACCCGCCCGGTCGCTTTACGCAGCCCAAGGTGCGGGCATTCATTGATTTCCTCGTCGATGCCTTCAACGAAAAAGGCCCGATGGACTGGTAATTTCTCCCGGTGGAAACTGAACGGCCCGCACAAGTAGTGTGGGCCTTTTTTTATTCGCTTAACACGGCCAGCCCCATACTCTGCGCGACCGTACGCAAGGATTGGATCAGGATATTCTGTCCGGGCAGATCAGCTTCTTTTCTGCGGGAAAGAAGCGCGATATCGCGGTTGGCATTTGTTATGGTCAACGGGCGCAAATGGACTTCATCGCGGTAAATCCCCTGACGTCTTGCATACAGGTCCGGCAACACCGCAACCCCAACCCCCGAAGCCGCCATCAGCACGATGGAATCAAGCGTGGTGCCCTCGTATTCATCCGACACCACCCCGCCGCATTCCGCCGCAAGCGCATAGACGATCCGGGACAAACGGTGGCTTTGGTCCAGGGTCAGGATCAGCCGGTCGCGCAAATCCTGGGCGGTGACACCCTGGGTATCACCCGCCAGCACATCATCCACAGCGACCCCGATCCACAGGGATTCGTTGAACAGGCGCTGCTGGATTGTGTTCGGATGGTCCTCGGGCGTGGACAGGATCAGATCGAACCGACCGGATTTCAGCCCTTGTTCCAGATCACGGGTGTTTTCCTCGCGCACGACAATGCGCAGACCGGGGCGGTCCTGATGGACCTTTTTGATGACCTGAGGCAGCAGGTAGGGCCCGATTGAGGGCAACACGCCCAGCCTTAGCCGTCCTGAGACCGGTGTCTCGCTGCTCATCGCGTGGCGCAGATCCCGGACATCGGCAAGGATCTTCTGGGCGCGCTCGATGAACTCTTGGCCTTTGGCAGTCACCTGAACACCACCCCGGTTACGATCAAAGATGCGCAGGCCAAGTTCTTGTTCTACAGAGGCAATTTGCGCCGAGAGGCTGGGCTGGCTGACATTCAGAACCTCAGCTGCCAATCCAAATCGACCCAGTCGGCTGACCGTAACGATATATTCCAGTTGCCTTAGTGTTGGGCGCATTTCATAGCTTTAAACTATCCAAAATTTAGAAAGATAATATTTGGATAACAAATATAGGCAAGGCACTTAGCCCGCACTACCGGGACAGGAGCCAAAAATGCCCAGCGTGATCGAAACCCTTTCCAGCAACCTGCTGGTCCCAACCATCCTTTTCTTCGTCCTCGGGCTGCTAGCAGCTCTTGCCCGCAGCGATCTGTCGATCCCCGGTGGGGCAGCCAAGTTCATGTCGCTGTATCTGCTGTTGGCCATCGGCTTCAAAGGCGGCAGCAGCCTGGCCGAGCATGGCATCCACATGGATCTGTTCCTGACTTTGCTAGGCGGTGTGGCGTTGTCTTTTGTCATCCCCTTTGTGGCATTCGGCCTGCTCCGGGTCATGACACGGCTGGACGCGTTGAATGCGGCGGCTGTTGCCGGGCATTATGGATCAATCTCAATCGTGACCTTCGTCACCGCAACCAGCCTGCTGGATTTGGTGGGTCTTGATCATGACGGCTTCATGGTTGCTGTCGCCGCCGCGATGGAGGTTCCCGCCATCCTTTCGGCCCTTTGGCTGGCGCATAAAACCAGCAGCAAGGGCGTCAATGACAATGGGCTGTGGCGCGATCTGTTGGCAAACGGGTCGATTGTCCTGCTGACCGGGGCTTTCCTGATCGGCGCGGTCACGGGTGGCGAAGGGATGCAGATGATTGCGCCCTTCATCGTCACACCCTTCACCGGCATCCTGTGCCTTTTCCTGCTGGATATGGGCATTTCCGCGGGGCGCAGCCTGATCAAGAACCGCGACAAGCTCTCGCTGGGTCTGTTTGCCTTTGGAATGCTGATGCCCCTGATCGGCGCTGCGATGGCCTGGGTGGTCGGGGCGGTGATCGGCCTGCCCGAAGGCAGCCTGTTCCTGTTCATGGTCCTGTCTGCATCCGCCTCGTATATCGCTGTGCCCGCGGCGATGAAGATCGCGCTGCCAAAGGCCGAGGCCGGGATCTATCTGACCCTGTCGCTGGGTGTGTCCTTCCCGTTCAACATCACGATCGGGCTGCCGCTGTACCTGTGGTGGGTGATGTAGGGATCAGTTGATCAGCAGAACCGCCTCGACCCGGCGGTTCAAATCGCGACCTTCGGCCGTTGCATTCGAGGTGATCGGAGCCAGATAGCCGATCCCCCGCGCCTCGACCCGGTCGGAGGCCACGCCGTATTTCTCGATCAGCCGGGCGCGCACGGTCTGCGCCCGGCCGGTGCTGACCGAAATATTGGCCTCGAGTGCGCCAGTATCATCCGTGTGCCCGACCAGAGCCAGCCGCGTTCCGGGATTGTCCGACAAATACTGCGCAATCTCCTTCAGAGAGCCGAAAGGCCCCTCACCCAAGGTTATTTCGCCCGTGCGAAAATGCAGATCACCCAGAATCACATGGCCCTCCTGTGTAAGCTCTGCCAACAGCCCCTGCGCCTGATCGACCTCTTCTTCGATCACCAACGGAGGCGCGGCTTCGGCCCCTTCAGGTGACACGCGGATCATCTGCACATAGCCATCGGGCGGGTTTCGGCTGACCAACAGGCTCAGGACTTCGTCGCCCTTGGCAGCGGACAAAAAGCGATAGTCCTGGATAGCCACATACATGTCAGGCGTGGGGACAACTTCGGTTCCAAAGCGAAAATCGAAGCCGCCGCAGCTGCGGGCTTCGCAGTCAAAGAGAACCTCAAACCCCTGGGCTTTGATCTGCTCCCTCAGAGGGGCCAGCAGCTGTAAAGTAGTGCTCGCCCCGGCCTGCAGCCGCCAGGTATAGCGCTCGACACGTCCTTCAACCCGGCGCGCCGGTACCGTCCCGTCAGTATAGGAGCCAGTGGGCAGGTCATAGCTGTCCAACGGGCTTGTGCGGTCGCTGACCAAACGCGTACCCGAAGGAAGCGTCAGCTCCTGCCCGACAACAGGTGATGCCATGAGCAACAAGAATATAACGAGACGGCGGATCATCTTGATTGGGCGTGATACTCGGGGTTGGGGGACATCGCGGTCGCGCTTGCAACACGGTTCGACATGTTGAAAAAGCCGGTCACGTTGGCAATGTCCCAGATATCGCGGTCGCTAAACCCGGCATCCCGCAGGACCTGTCGGTCGGGCTCTTCGATCTTGGTGCTTTCGGTGGTCATTTTGGCCGCGAAATCCAGCATGGCACGCTGCCGCTGATCCAAAGGCGCAACCCGGTAGTTCATGACCAGCATTTCGCCCAGTTGCGGATCACCCGACAACTGCCTGACAGCCGCCCCATGTGCGACAAGGCAATAGAAACACTTGTTTATTGCCGACACGACCACCGCGATCATCTCGCGTTCAAGCTTGGACAACCCACTATCCGCTAGCATCAGATCATTATACATCGCGGTGAACGCGTTCAGCTTGTCGATGTCAAAGGCATAGGCCCGCAGAACGTTGGGCACAAAACCCAGCTTTTCGACGCAAATGTCGAAATATTTCTGCGTCTCCGGCGGCAGCGGATCCACCATCGGAAGGTTCAGCGCGGTGGGTAGGGTAAGATCGGTCACTTTGGGTTCTCTCCTTCAGCCAGCTGACGGTAATGGTATTCTCCGGCAAGCTCCATCCCAAGCGCGCGATAAAGGCCATTGGCACCCGCATTCGCCTTGGTGCAAATCACGCTGAGCGTCCCGGCGCCCTGATCCTGTGCCCAGAGCGCAGCCGCGCGCATCGCCCATTGGCCCAGGCCCTGACGGCGATGAGCGGGCAAAATCTCAAGTGCGTGGACCATGGCCACGTCCCCGTGCATCGCAACAAACCCGGTACCAGCAGGTTGGTCACTATGGCGAAGCAGCAGGCCGGTCTTGGGACCCGGGGCTCGCGCCATCACGGCCAGCCGCTCTGGGCCAATCCCGCCCTCGGCCCAGATCTCACGCATGATTGCCAGCGGCTCCCATATCGAGAACACCGTTACGCGGGGGAGCGGAAGATCAGTCAGATGCTCAACCGGGCAGGTGTAAATATTGACCGGATCCAACACGGAATAGCCCCGGCCTTCAAGCTGCGCATCCAGCGCCTCGTCCCCTGGCCACAGGCAAAAGATGCGCTTTTGTCCCAGTGCCTGCATCGCGACCTCGGCCGCCGCAATATCCTCATCCGAGGCAGGCCCCAGCGCATTGGCCGCACTTACCCGCGATCCGCCGCCCAGACCCTGACGCACCAGAAACGGCCCCAGCTTTTGGCGCTGCGCAGATGGCCATGTACCCTCGACGACGTCAGGCCAGGTAACGCTCACAGACCAAGCTCTTTCGCCAACCGGGTTGAGGCCGCGTCGATCCGGGCACCTTCGGTTCCGCGAATGACCACATTGGCGCCAAACACACCGTTGATCTGAAACGGATAACACCCGATGGACAAATCCTGAAAATCCGCTGCTAGTGCCGCAAGGGGGGCGGCGATATCGCCTTCGCCGCGATCCACCCGCAAGGTCTGGGACAGCAGAGGAACACCGCCGGTCAGACCCGGCAATACACTCGCTACCATCGCCTGAAAGACCGAGGGCACTCCAGCCATCACATGAACATTGCCGATGGTAAAGCCTGGCGCGGTCGAAACCGGATTGTCGATCAGCGCGGCACCATCAGGGATGCGCGCCATGCGCAAACGGGCAGCGTTCAGTTCCAGCCCGGATTTCTCGTAATGCGCTTCAAGCAAAGCGCGGGCATCGTCGCGGATGTCGATATGCGCGCCAAAGGCACGGGCGATGCAATCGGCGGTGATATCATCATGGGTCGGTCCAATCCCGCCGCTGGTGAAGACATGATCAAAATTTTCCGACAACGCCTGAACGGCGGCTTCGATTGCAGCGGCGTCATCGCTGACCACACGGACCTCTTTCAGGTCGATCCCTTGCTTGGTCAGCTCCTGCGCGAGATAATGCATGTTTGCGTCGCGGGTGCGACCCGACAGGATTTCATCCCCGATCACCAGCATGGCTGCGGTTGGATTTTGCATGGCCTGCGCCCCCTTGATCGACCCTTTCGGCAGGTATAGGCCCTGAAGCATGCGATTTGAAACCCCTCTTGTCCCCGCCCACCTGATCCGCCGCTATAAACGCTTTCTAGCCGATTGCAGGCTTGAGGACGGGCGCGAGGTGACAGCGCATTGCGCCAATCCCGGCTCGATGATGGGACTGGCCGAACCGGGCGAGAAAATATGGTTGGAGCCCAATGACGACCCGAAGAAAAAGCTGAAATACGGATGGCGGCTGGTCGATCACGAAAACGGGCATTTCACCGGCGTGGATACATCCGTCCCGAACCGGGCGTTGCGCGCGGCATTGATCGCGCGGGAGATCCCTGAACTGGCAATCTATGAAACTGTGCGCCCCGAGGTGAAATACGGCGAGAACAGCCGCGTTGATTTCCTGCTGACCCAGCCGGGCCTTCAGGACGCTTATGTCGAGGTCAAATGCGTGACCCTGTCTCGCGAACCCGGTCTGGCCGAATTCCCCGACAGCGTCACAGCGCGCGGAACCAAACATCTAAGGGAACTGACAGCTATGGTGGACGAGGGGCATCGCGCAATCCTGCTGTATCTGGTCCAGCGCACCGATTGTGAGCGAATTGCATTGGCCGCAGATATCGACCCGACCTATGCAGCGGCGTTCGAGGCGGCCCAAGCTAGGGGTGTCGAGAAACTGGTCTACGGCACACGGATATCGCCTGAAGGGGTTTGGGTAAACGTGACCGAAAGCCAATCGTTCATGCAGAAGCGTTGAAAAGGCCCTTTGATCCCATCCTGTGAATTCGACCTTCTAGCAACGTGGGATTCTCTGCGTGAGCAAGAAAACCGGGGCGCTGGCCCATCCTGATCTGAACACCCATTGTCTGCCGTAAGAAGTGGGATTGCGGCGAATGCGCTGCCTGTTTGCCGCTGGCACATCCGGCAATGACAACAATGTACGATCATTGGGTCTGCAGTCACGACCAGGCAGATATCTTCCATGAGTATCTGAGAAATGCGTCATTACACGCAGTGCTGTCATAGTCAGTCCCCAACCTTGATCCAGTCATTGTGGGTCGAGTTGCAGGACCATGAAGGTTAGCCAATCCGCCATTTCCTCGCTGACATCATAATAGGGTTTGATCGGCTTAAAACCGAGCTTTTGATACAATCCTCGTGCCTCAATTTGTTCTGGCCCGGTATCAAGATACATTCTTGAGTACCCAAATTCGCGGGCACGGTGGGTAAGATGCGTTGCAAGAGCCTGACCTACGCCTTGCCCGTGAAATTTCGGATCGACGAACATGCGCTTCATTTCGCAATTTTCTGAATCGAGTGCGCGCAGTCCGACACACCCAACGAATTCCTTATCAATGGTTGCGATTAACAGCGTTCCTGTGGGCGCTCCATATATGCGATGCAGGTCTGAGAGCTCTCGTTCAAATTCAACCGGGTCGAAATAACGAGCGACAAGATCGCGATAGGCGTGATGGCGCACGAACAACCAATCAACCAAGGCGCGCATCATGTTTTGTATGGCGGCGATTTCAGCGGGTGTCTGGGCGGTCTTGACGGCCACGCGCTGCAGAGCTGCGGTTTTCATTTGGGTGTTCCTTCGCTGGTTCTGTGTGTCTCTGATCGGCATGGCGACAGATACCAAAGCACCGCAGCCATAATGATCAAGGCTGGGATATCGCCCACCAAATGACCGATCTCCATATGGTCCCGGCTGACTTGAGCGGCCATAATCGCTGCGTGGACGACACTTGACCAAATGGCAAAACTGATCAGACTCATATGGTTTTGCGGGGCTGAGGATGCCCGGATCAGGAACCATCCCAGAACCGCGTAAATACCGCAGATCATCTGGAAATAGTGCTGACCTCCGCCACCATACCAGACCCAACCCGAAGGCCAAACAAGGGCCAGTGGATAGATCAGAAAACAGATGGACCCAAACAGGACCAAGGCGATCTTTAATCCCTTTGCGCGGTTTTGAGGGCTCATGCTGCGTCCGCCTTAGGAATCCATGCATAGGGCGCAAATTCCGCGTCTAGCGGCAGGTCCAGTAAGTTGGCTGTCATGTTGCTTAGCGTCTTGTTTGCAACGCCTATGATTACCTCCAACGCCTGCTCTGGGTGATACCCCGCCGCCAAAAACCCCGCGTATTCTGCGGTGCAGTCGCGACCACGGTCTGTTGTGAGTTTCCGGGAAAACCGTGCCAGAGCACCAAGACGATCGTCTTCAGGGTCGCGCCCCGCACGCATCGCTTGAACATGGCTGTCACTCAGTTCGGCATCAGCAGCAAAAGCTGTGTGACCCGCGACGCAGTAGCGGCACTTGTTGGCCACGCTAACCGCAAGTTGGATCACCTCGCGTTCGGCGGGCGACAGGCTGCTGTTCCCAAAGGCGCCGGTCAGCCCGGCAAACCCGGTCATCGCATCAGGAAGACCGCCATAGACGGCATAAACGTTAGGAACAAAGCCACGTGCCTGCGTGATCGCGTTGAATATCGGACGTGATTGTGGGGCCGCTGTCTGGGGCGTGTGTATGGATAGGGACATAAGCACTCTCTGTTTTGCAGATCCGCAGTTGGGCTGCTTGATGTCATGAGATCTATCTGACGGCGTCCCTACGCGATGCTTTACAGATTGGAGCAAAGCACTATACCGATTGGAGTGCCTTACTACACTTTCTGGAGTAACTTTGATGTCGCACAGCTATGGCCAATGGTGCCCCATCGCCAAATCAACTGAAATCTTGGGCGAAAAATGGACCATGCTGATTGTACGCGAACTGTTGATGGGCAGCACACGTTTTTCAGAGCTCCAGCGTGGGTTGGGCGCGATCTCTCCCACGCTTTTGACGCGCAGATTGGTCACGCTCGAGGAATATGACCTTGTCTATAAGCGTCGTATTCAAGGCGGTCGGGGGCACGAATACCTACCAACCGCAAGCTGCCGGCAGCTGCAGCCAATCCTACTGGCACTTGGAAGTTGGGGCATGGAATGGTCAAAGGCGTTTATGAGCGACGCGGATTACGACGTCGAGCTTTTGATGCTTTATCTTCAACGAAGTATTGTTCCCGAGAACCTGCCCGGCAGCAGGACGGTCGTGTTGTTCCAGTTTACGGATTTCGCTGAGCAACCTAAATGGTGGATCACGGTTGAAGGTGGCAATGTTGATGTCTGCACAACCGACCCCGGTCTGGACGTGGACGTATTCATCACAACCAAGGTGCGCGCGATGGCGGATGCATGGTTGGGTCACACGACCTATAAGGCTGCCAAAGCCTCTGGCGCGATGGAGATCATCGGACCGGCGGCTCTGACACGTAATATATCAAGCTGGCTTTCCGATTGCATTTTCGCAAGCTTGCCGAATGCCGAAGAGATTTTGGCGGCACGTTAGGACAATCTTAGCGCAGCGCCGGCCTGTGCCGTAATACTGTCGATAATCGTTCCAGCGGGTTCAGTGCTGTTAACCAGGCCAACGCTTTGACCTGCCCACATCGATAACGCTTCAATCTCACCGGTCATCGAATGATGGGGTGTCGTGGATTGATAGGCCTTGATTGGTGCGATGCCTCGCATTGCAACCGTTTCACCGGACCGGTGACGTGCCCGATTGCCGGGGCGACCCTCTGCTAGCCAACGATCCGCTATGGCGTTACGCAGCACGCGATGTGCAGCATTTGACCATCCAACATTATAAAGATCGGTCTCATGGACTGTGTCTGAATGCTGGGCCGCTAAAAGCTGTGCGATGTATTCGGAATGCGCCGCACTTTCTGGGGTTGCCAGAAAACGAGTTCCCATGACAACGCCGCTGGCCCCCAAACAGAGGACCGCAGCCAACCCGCGCCCGTCCGAGATACCTCCGGCCGCCAGAACTGGCACCGATCCTGCCACATCCACGACGGCCGGGATCAGCGGCAGGGTCGCAACGGTCCCACGAACATGCCCTCCTGCTTCCCAACCCTGCGCGACCAATACATCAACGCCCGCATCAACGGCGCGTTTTGCCTCATTCGCAGACGAGACGGTTTGGATTACCAATGCCCCGCTGGCATGCACTTGTTTTACGAAGGGCGCTGCATCCCCCCAGAAGAAATGCACAGCATGAGGGCGATGCGATAGGCAAAGCTCTAATCGGGCTTCTTGCGGCATGTCGAGGCAAAGGTTTACGGCAAATGGCGCGCCGGTCTTTGCCCGCAGGTTTGTAAGTTCAGCCTCAATAGTCTCTCTGCTGCTCCACGAGAAGGGCATGATCGGATAGCCGCCTGCATTGCCAACAGCAGCAGCCAAGTCGCTTTCCACGGCGCCGGCCATGGGGGCCAGCGCGATAGGGTGATCAACCGCAACCAGATCTGTAAACGCCGTCGAAATTGCGCGGGTTTTGATCGCCTTGTTCATGATTGAACTCCTTCAAGCCGCGTGGCGGTTTCGATTGGCAATAAGGTGATCGGAAAGGGCCTGCGCATCACCGCCCACGCCATCAATCAGCGCCGACTTCCGACGCCGCATGAAGGGCAATCCCAGGACGTATAGACCGGGTGCAACGATGCCCTGATCGTGGACCAAAATGCTCTTCCGGTCGAACACAGGAAGCTTCAGCCAACTGAATTCGGGGGAATAACCCGTTGCCCAGATGATGGTGCAGATCGCTCCGTTTCTCAGATTGGACATGAGGTGTGGCGGGTTGGACAATAACGTCGGGGGCAACAGCTGCGCCTCGGGAAGGCCTGTAATGTTCACGCGTTCGGCCCAGTCGTCGAAATGCTTAAGAAGGCGGCCGATCTTCAAGTCCGACATGGCACAGTGATTGGCAACTGAGCCGGAAAACTGCGCCATACCGTTTTGAATGCCGACCAGTCGACCCGTTACTGCAACCCCCATCGCCTGAAGCGTATTCAGGTCAATGGAGCCTATTCCAGAATCACCCATCAGTTGGAACGAGGGCACGCGGCGGGCGCGTTCGATATCGTCCACATCCTTGACGCGGACGTCCAGAATGCCGCTACGATCCATCCACCATTGAATATCCCGCCCACGATAACGCCGCGGCGCACGGATATGCTCCCCAACGGCAAGGGTCACAGCATGCCCCGCTTTGCAGAGTTCAGCGGCAACCTGCACGCCGCTGGCTGACCCTCCAACCACCAGCACACCGCCCTTTGCAACTTGATCAGGCGATTTATACGTTCCGAGCGACAGCTGCGTGACGCCTTCCGGAACAGCGCCCGCCAACTGAGGCAGTTTAGGCCGTGCGCAAGCCCCACTGGCGACAACGACATGGTCGCAGATCCAATCGCCCTTGTTGGTGCGAACCAGATAGTTGTTCCCGTGAGAGGTCACAGAATGAACAGCTGTGTGCTCTTCGACCGGGGCATCGATCGCATGGGCATAGTCACGCAGATAACCAGTGATCTGGGGCATGTTCATATACCCGTCCAGATCAGGTCCTTTATACCCATACCCCGGCAACCTTGACTGCCAATTTGGAGTAAGCAGCCGCAGGCTGTCCCACCTGTCTTTCATCCAGGACTGCGCCACCTCGCCCCGCTCCACCACAACATGCGCAACGGAACGGTCCGAAAGACACTTGCTCATTGCGAGCCCGGCTTGCCCGGCGCCAATGATGACAGTCGAAATATGTCGCATGACGCTCGCTCCTGTAGCAATCGCGGCCTAGGCGACGACCACATGTACGTTGGTCGGATTGGTCATAAGATCAAAAACAGTGGATCGTTTTTGTGACTGTGCGACCAAAGCGCGAATGTCATCGTCGCTTGCGTCAGCATCGATATCAAAGGTCACACGGACTGCACTGAAGCCGTTGCGAATGTCGGGGTCCATGCCCAATATCCCGCGCATATCCATATCACCCTCGACAACGCATTGTACGTCATGCAGTTGGATGCCCCGATGTTGCGCGACTGCAGCGATGCCACCGGTCAGGCAGCTCGCCAATGCGGACAATGCGATTTCCGGGGGGGTCGGCGCGCTGTCACGAGCAGCGAAAACTTCTGGATGGTCCGAGCAAATTGAAAAAGTTTCTTTGCGTGTGTGTTCTTCACCCAGGCCAAAATAGCCATTGATGGTATTGCGGCTTTCACTGCCGTCGACCCAGTCGCAAGTGCTGCGGAATGTGAAGGACGCAGCTTTTGGCATCTCGGCAAATGCGCCCCGTGCCCCGATCAGGGCCTCGGTATTTACGCCATTTGAAACGGGCTTGTCTTGGGGTTGCGTGGTCATTGTGTTGTTCCTTTAGAAGTGTGTGAGCTGTCGGTGCGGCTCGATACGACGACTTCTAGGGAACACGCGCTCTGCGTGATACTTCACGGTCGAAAGCAATCCACTACATATTTGATAGTAAGAAAAAGAAGCTAACGCCGCTAGCATTGCGAAGGATGGATCTGGCGAAATTGGCTATTTGCCTAAGCCGATTTGTTCTGTGCCTTTTTGCCTGTTTTGGTAGGCCGCTCCCCATGTTGTCCGGCAGTACCGTTGAGCGCTTGATGCCAAGCAGGCTTCTTGACAGGGTTTGCACCCGGGCGCCTCGCCTTGGGCTTTTTGGATTTAGGCATTGGGTGTCCTCTCTTGGTTGCAGGCAGGCATATTAGGTTTGCAACCGGATTGATACCACCGAGTTCAGGCTTGGACATGATGTTAGGCAACTGGAATCAAATCAATCCGATCGTACCCTTAAGTAGAAACGCATCAGGGATTGATTTGCCCCAACAACAAAACTGATCCTTTGTGAATGCTGCGCCATGTATCAACGGTGGCAATGGCGGGCTGCGACGCAGCATGACAGGGCCGGATCGAGTGGCTGCTCTAGGCTGTCCTCATCCAAGTAAATGTGTCTGAACCCCGAATTTCCTTCTGCCTCCGAGGTCTGGTCCAGCCCTACAAAGTCGAAAGCAATTTCTATACTTAAGTTCAACTGGGCAAACCGGCTGCGCCTAGGCCAGCAGCAAGGTGTTCGAAATCATCTGGTTGCCGCCACATCGTCTGAAACCCATGAGCGAGAGTGGAAACGGTTTCTTCATTCACTCGGATACCTCGGCTCATGAGTTCGTCGCGACGCTCGGCTGTAAAATTCAACGAGGGCTGCTTCGGCCTCTGCCTGACGATCTAGCTTTGCGTAGGAGGCCGCCGCCAGTGCCGTCGCCAAGGAATTGAGCCGAGCCTCTCCCATCAACAAACCGAGTGCCGCTTAGAAGTCTTCGCAGAAGAATTGTATCTGTCCCATAATCCAATCGATGGCCGGGGGGGGGTGCAAAGGATCCAACTGCATTGCCTCAGATACGACGTCACGAAAGGTACATGAACGATCGCGCGATTGTCGTGTCGAGGATTACTGCCCGTTCTAGCAGGGCCCGTGCCTTTGCCGTATCTCGGGCATTCAGGCCCTCGCGAAGGGCTTTGCCCTTTAGTATTAGCTCGTAAGCCTTCATTTCCTTTTCTGGCTTTCGGGTCGAACGATCGTCAACATCGTGCTGAACCCGCCCGGGGAGGACCGCCACGATGCTTCGTGTCACATCGTCTTGAACCTCCAAAATATCCTCTAATTCACGATCATTTCGATCCGACCACAACTGCGATCCCGAAATTGAGTCGGAGAGCTGCACCGAAACTCTGACCCGGCTCCCTGCTTTTCGCACACTACCTTCGACAAGATAATCCGCGCCCAAAGTCGCTGCAATTTCAGCTGGATCGGCTTCCTTGCCTCGGAAGCGAAAAGAGGCGTTCCTTGAGACCAACTGAAGCGTGCAAAAGCGCGACAATCCTGTGATGATGTCTTCTGTAATACCATCACTGAAAAAACTGTTCTGGATCATCGCTCAGGTTGTGGAATGGCAAAACGGCGATTGTGGACGAATTGCCATGGCCGCAGATATCGACCCGACCTATGCAGCGGCGTTCGAGGCGGCGCAGCTAGGGGTGTCGAGAAACTGGTCTACGGCACGCGGATATCGCCTGAGGGCGATTTGGGTGAACTTAGCCGAAAAACTATCGTTCATGCAGAAGCGTTGAAGGGGTAGTTTGAGCCCTGGGTGACCAATTTTGCATGACGAACGGACTGGCGCAATGCGCGGAAGGCCGCCTCCTCGTTTCATTAGTACGGTCCAATCCAAACGCACAGATCTGCTATTTTCGCCGCGATGCAGCTTTCGCATTCCTGCCGTTCGTCCCATCTCCTGTAATATTGCGTCGGTAATGACTCGGTCGTGGACTGAGCTGAGTCTCTGGGCGGCTTAGTCAACGGCGCGTGTTTCAAACTCGTACTCAAATCGTTCAATGTCGAGTTTATAAACTTGGTCGACTATCTCTCTTTCACGGGGGCCGTAGTAGCTTGAATAGTGAACTTTCTCAGTGCTGCTCTTATTAAGGTGCGGTGGTGTGCTTCTCACATCGAAAAGACCATATTCGAGCGCAACTTGTTCAACGACCTCGAAGTCGGATGCGAAGTTCTCCAGTTTCCCTAAGAAATCCAACTCCAAAGGTACGTAAAGAGATTGAGGAAGCCAATGATGATTGACCTTCTCTTTCGAGAATTGAAGGAACTGCAGAAAGTCCATGTCTTCTCGCCCACCCATAGAACGCAGTTGATTCACGCGAAAAGGCTGCGTCGTAAACATCTTCCAATTCGACACAGCTCTGGACCAAGGGTTCCGGACAAAAGAAAATCGAAAAAGGTTCTTTGAAAAAAGGGGCAGATGACGAAGGCTTTTGCTTTCATCTTCTCCAAAGAAAGATCTGCGGATAGAACTAGAAGCACTCTTGGGGACGTCAAAATAGACCAAAGGTGCGTTTACATACCGAAAAGTATAGTTTCCTCGTCCTCCGGAACCTGGGCAGCCGCACGTCGGACAGTCGCATTTGATGCGTCTTGCCGTAAAAAAGCTAAGTAACATATGGGCTTCCCTCCCGTGTCGATAGCGCCGCGTTTTCTAGCAAGATCGTTGATAGAGAGAAAGCAATAACTTTGTTTCGCCTATTGAAGAGACCGCGAATGAGGGCGGTTTTGCACTCCCGATTAACTGGGTCGAACACCTTGCAAGAAGCTTCGGTTGTCGCTTTAGTCAGGCTAGCAGACGGTTGTGCTTTTTGCGGGATTAGTCAAAAACGGGGCCACCCGGCGCAGTAAGTTTGAAAATGTGAGTTTGAACGACCGCTCTCGGATCTGCCCTATGTGTCCTTTCGCATCCGCAGCAATCCATAGTTCGTTGCATCGGGTCTTTTTCGAGATGGGCACAGAAAGCAACCACCAGCCGCTCACCAAGGGAGGATGACCCGCAAGATGTCTGCCAAGCCGACATTGGCGGAACCTCTCTGGCTGGGCATAGAGCTCAGAAAAAGGATCCGCCCAAACAAAGGCGATCCGACCAATCCTTGAAGCCACGGCATTGATCCCCATCTTAACCCGCGACCGTGCGCCCTCTGGTACTTTCTGCACAAGCAGCGTAAAAAGGGTGCTGCGCGAAATATTTGGAGCCTCGCATCGATGAAAGAACATCGTGGCCGTCTGACCAAGGACGGTATCCGTATCTATGAACAGGGTGACTTTGCCGGCATGCAGGCGGCAGGGGCTTTGGCTGCGCGGATATTGGATGATATTGCCGATCATGTGTTCGTCGGCCAGACCACTGGCGCGATTGACGGGCTCATCACGCAGATGGTCGAGGATGCGGGCGCAACTTCGGCCACGATTGGATATAAGGGCTATCAGCATGCCAGCTGTATCAGCGTCAATCATGTGGTCTGCCACGGCATTCCCGGCGACAAAAAGCTGAAGGATGGCGATATCCTGAATATCGACGTGACCGTTATTGTCGACGGCTGGTTCGGGGATACCTCGCGCATGTATGTAGCGGGAAAGCTGCCGCGCAAAGCCGAACGGTTGATCCAGATCACTCATGATGCCCTGTTCAAGGGCATCGAGATGGTCAAACCCGGCAACACGTTCGGCGATATCGGCCACGCGATTCAATCATTTGTCGAGGCACACCGGATGAGCGTAGTCCGCGATTTTTGCGGCCACGGGCTGGGCCGGGTCTTCCATGCACCGCCAAACGTTCTGCACTATGGCCGTCCGGGCACTGGTGCGGTTCTGGAAGAGGGCATGTTCTTTACCATCGAGCCGATGGTCAATCTGGGCCGCCCCGAGACCAAGACGTTGGCCGATGACTGGACCGCCGTGACGCGCGACAAGTCACTGTCGGCACAGTTTGAGCACTCGGTCGGTGTAACGGCAGATGGGGTCGAGATCTTTACCCTGTCGCCAGGCGGCAAGTACCACCCGACCTATTCTTCCTGATCCGCCGCCTGATCCCGTAGCAGCTTTAGCAGCAGGGTTTCCTGCCCCCATGGCGTGACCGCATCATGGATGAAAACCGGCGCGCGCAGAGGCGTGCGCTGGGGATCGGTTGCGGTGTCAGCCTCTTGCGGAAGTGACCAATTCGACGGGGTCAGTGCACGGTCCATGCCCCGCAGGGTAACATGACCGGGTCAAATCCCCAAAAGCGCCGGAACCTGCGCCATGTCAGAGAAGACTTCGCCCCCCGCAGCGGCCAGTTTTTTACCGCCACCATGCGGTGCATAGGCCAAACAGCGCATATGTGCCCTGCTTGCTGCGGTCACGCCGCTGAGGCTGTCCTCGATCACCAGAGGGTTTGACGCGTTGAAGCGTTCAGCCGCAGTCAGAAACAATGTCGGGTCCGGCTTGGCCGTTCTCAGGACATGGGCCGAAAAGGCGACATCGCGAAACCGATCCCATAACCCGTTCTGACCCAAAGTGATCTGCATCTTGTCCGGGCTGCCGTTCGAGGCGACACAGAAGGGCAGCCCGTTTGCCTCGAGAACCGCCAGCAGGTCCGCCACGCCGGGCATCAGCTGCACGCCAAGTCGGAGCCGGTCATAGGTTTCCGCATAGACCTCATCAACCCAGCCTGTGGGCAGCTCCGCGCCCAGCGCCCGGGCTTTGTCCCGCACCCCGGTCATGGTGCCCCCAACGAACAGCTTCATACTGTCTTCGATTGTCAGGTTCAGGCCATAACGGGCAAGATTGTCGACCAGTACCTGATTGGACAGCGGCTCACTGTCGACCAGGACTCCGTCGCAATCAAAGATCACCAGATCATGCATCCGGATCGCCATTCCACATCAGGGTGATATGCGTGTCGCCATATTTGCGGCTGTTATGCAACACGAACCCGTCGGGCGGCTGCATGGGCGCGTTTTCCTCCCAGACGACAAGGGCGCCTTGTGCGAACCAGCCGTCAGAAAGAGCCGCAATCGCCTTTTGCCCAAGGGATTTGCCATAGGGCGGGTCCAGGAAGATCAGGTCATAAGGCGCGTCGGGATTGGCCCCCAGCCGCGTTGCGTCGCGACGGATCAGCTCGGTACAGTCAGAGCTGCGGGTCAGGTCGATATTCTTGCGGATCAGGCCCTGTGACACGCGGCCATCATCGACAAAGCTCACATGTGCCGCACCGCGCGACAAGGCCTCAAGCCCCAGCGCACCGGTGCCTGCGAACAGGTCCAACACGCGCAGCCCGTCAAAATCAATCTGATGGGCCAGTACGTTGAACAGGCTTTCGCGTACCCGGTCTGTGGTCGGGCGCAGATGCGCGCCGGCGTCCCCCTTGCCGACCGAGGCCAAAGCCCGACCTCGGAAGGCTCCGGCGATGATCCTCACGCTCTGAGCAGCGGTTTCAGGTCCGCATCCGGGTCGGCCACAATAGCAGGATCAGCTGTTTTTCCGCTTTCAATCAGACGCTTACCAACCATATAGGCACGCGGATCGTTCATCGCGTCGACCGCGATCAGCTGATCGCCCTTATAGTACCAGAAGGACACGGTCTGCCCGTCACCATTGCGGGTCACCACCCGGTCATACCCGGTGTTCAAGCCCGCGATCTGCAGTTTGACGTCATACTGATCCGACCAGAACCACGGGGTCGCGGTATAATCCTTTGCCGCGCCCAACATGTTCTGGGCAACAATCTCGGCCTGATCAATCGCGTTTGGCACGCTTTCCAGACGGATACGCCCGCCAGCATGCGGGAATGAGGCGCAATCGCCCGCCGCCCAGATCGACGGATCAGAGGTGCGCCCATGCGCATCGGTCTTGATGCCATTGTCCAGCTCAAGCCCGGCCATCTCGGCCAGTTGGGTTGCAGGAGCGATGCCAACGCCGACAACAACGAAATCGACCGCCAGTTCTGTTCCATCGGTCAGCACCGCGCCGGTGACCTTGCCGTTTTCACCCAGCAGTCGGTCCAACCCGACACCTTCGCGGATATCGGCGCCATATTCGGAATGCAGCGTTCTGAAATAGTCACTGGTTTCAGGGGCGGCGACCCGTTGCAGAATGCGGTTGGCCATTTCAACCAGGGTCACCTTGACCCCGCGCTTGGCGCAAACGGCTGCGGCCTCAAGCCCGATGTATCCTCCGCCCACGATCAGCGCACGCGCGCCTTCGGACACATAGGGTTCCATTTCGTCCACATGGGCCAGATCACGCACCACATGCACCCCGTCCAGATCGCCACCGATAGCAGCAGGAAGGCGGCGCGGGTCCGATCCAGTGGTCAGGGCCAGCTCATCATAAGAAACAACCTCATCACCCAGCGTCACCGTCTTGGCCTGCGGGTCAATACCGGTCACACGCTGACCAAGGCGCAGGGTGATGTTGTTTTCGGCATAGAAATTCTCGGGGCGCAGGAAGAGGCGCTCTAGCCCCATCTCACCCAAAAGATAGGCCTTGGACAAAGGCGGTCTCTGATAGGGCAAATGCGGCTCTGCGCCGATCAGAGTAATCTCGCCGTCGAACCCATCTTTGCGCAGCCGGGCGACAAGCGAAGCACCTGCCTGGCCAGCGCCAATCACGACAATATGGCTCATATTCCCCTCACCCTGTCGAATTCCCGTGGTCACTTTTGTTAGCTCACCTATATTGCGGCTAGGCCCGACTCTGCAAATCCAAATGACAGGAGCGAAAAAATGATTTCAACAGGTGACACTCTGCCCGACGCCACATTGACCCAAATGGGGGCAAATGGCCCTGAAGAGGTCCGCGTTTCGGACAAGACCAAAGGGCGCAAGGTTGTCATTTTCGCCGTGCCCGGCGCCTATACCGGCACGTGCACAACGGCGCATGTTCCAAGCTTTATGCGTACCAAAGACCAGTTCGATGCAAAAGGCGTGGAAGAAATCATCTGCATCTCGGTCAACGATCCCTTTGTCATGAGCGCCTGGGGTGAGTCCACCGGCGCAACTGCGACTGGCCTAACCATGTTGGCCGATGCGGCGTCAGAATTCACCAAAGCCATCGGGATGGATTTCGACGCCCCGCCCGTTGGTCTGATCGGCAGGTCCAAGCGCTATGCGATGCTGGTCGAAGACGGCAAAGTGGTCGCCATGAACCTGGAGGAAAATCCCGGCGTCTGCGAGATTTCCGCAGGTGAAGGGCTGTTAGAGGTTATCTGACTTGATCTGGCCCCAGTGCTGCTGGGGCCATTTTCGCAATTTAACTTGCGGCACTCTCATGATGGGCGAATACTTGGTACATATTCATCAGGGAGTTTGTTTATGAACCTAAAGACATTTACCTTTCTTTTAGGTCTGACCGGCGCACTTGGCGCTTGTGGACCGGCCCCTACCCCGCAGCAACAGGCCGCACGACAGCATGAGATCGCCTGCCTGAGCGGCACAGTGGGTGGTGCCTTGCTGGGCGGCGTCATCGGCAATCAGTTTGGCGGCGGTTCCGGGAAAACCATCCTGACGGCAGCGGGTGCTGCGGTCGGCGGCGTTGAAGGTCAGAGGTTCGCATGTTGAGAGGGATGAAGATGAAAACCGCAATCGTCCTGTCGATGTTGTCCCTGGCGGGTGCCGCAACGGCCGAAACCGTGGCAGAGCTGCATGAGAATGAGCTTAAGGCCATCGACACCAATAATGACGGCTTCCTGTCGAAAGATGAGTTCGACGCCTTTTCCGACTATGCGTTCCAGACGATGGATGAGGACAAGAACGGCACATTGGGCCTGGATGAAGCCAAGCCGTTTCTGGATATAAAGCAATTCCAAAAGGTTGACCGGGACCGGGATAGTAATATTTCAAGAACGGAATACGATCAGCATATGACCGAAGATTTTATTTCTGCTGATCAGAACAGCAACGGTCAACTGGATTAGGCTCTGCGGCCTTGGGCCAGACAGGAGTATGCAATGACCAAATGGAGCGCTCTTTTTGCGTTGGGGTTGCTTGCGGCATGTGATGTGCCGCAGGCCCCTATTGTGACCGGCCCTGATGGCCAACCGAGGATAGAGATCAGTACCAATGGCCTGACCTGCTATGACCGGCGTTGTCTCGACATCAACCCCGCAGCACGGTCCGTGCGCATGATCGGCAACAGAACTACCCGGATACCTGCCGAAATCGATGTTAGTGACAACCTGGTCACCCCAGCCGAGTTCAGGCGGCTGGGTCAGGTTGCCAGCCTTGCCGGTGGTGTCGGATCACGCGGTGACAGCGGCTAGACCAGGCTGTCCATCTTGCGGGCCAGTTTGGCGTCCAGCGCCGAAAGCCCGCCGACATCATGGGTGGACAGCGTCACCTCGACCGTGCGGTAGACATTGAACCATTCGGGATGATGGTTCCATTTCTCGGCAAACATAGACACTTGGGTCATCCAACCAAAGGCGTGGACGAAGTCCTCGAACATAAAGGTTTTGGTGATCGCATCCCGGTCCTTGACCATGGTCCAGCCGCTTTTGAACAGCGGGTCCAGCAAGGGGCCACGGGTCTCGGTCGACAGAAGTTCAGTCATTGGTGTTCCTCCGGGTTCGACTTTCTGAACGGGCCATAATCAGTCAGAATCTCGATTTCTTCTCCCACTGCTTGGGCCTCGGCGTCCAGATATTTTTTGATCGCATCGGCAAAGCTTGGGTCATTGACCCAGTGCAGGCTGTGCGTGCGCGTGGGAAGATAGCCGCGCGCCAGCTTGTGTTCGCCCTGCGCCCCAGCCTCGACCCGAGCCAGGCCTTGCGCAATAGCAAAGTCGATTGCCCTATAATAGCACAGTTCGAAATGCAGGCAGGCATGATGTTCGACGCAGCCCCAGTAACGGCCATAAAGCGTCTCGCGCCCGATAAAGTTCAGCGCGCCCGCAATCGGATACCCGCCGCGCTCGGCCAGAACCAATGCCATGTCATCCGCCATGGTTTCCTGAGCGATATCAAAGAATTGCCGCGTCAGATAGGGCACGCCCCATTTCCGAGCGCCGGTATCCTGATAGAACTCCCAGAACGCATCCCAATGTTCAGGGCGCAGGTCATCACCCGTCAACGCGCGGATTTCACCGCCAAAGGCGCAGGCCTGCGCGCGTTCCTTGCGAATGTTCTTGCGTTTGCGCGAGGACAAAGCGGCCAGAAATCCATCGAAATTCGCATACCCGTCGTTCAGCCAGTGAAATTGCTGGGAATGGCGCAGCATCAGGCCCATCTGCGCGCCCGCCAACGCCTCATCTTCAGTGCAAAAGGTCGCATGGACCGACGATACCTGATTATCCACCGCCAGCTGCACCGCCCCCTGCACCAAGGCGGACATGCCCACCGCCTGATATCCCGGCCGCAGCAGAAAGCGGCGCCCGGTGGCCGGGGTGAACGGCACGGCAATCTGCAGTTTGGGATAATACCGCCCGCCGGCGTTTTCATAGGCATGCGCCCAGTTGTGGTCGAAGATATATTCACCCTGACTATGCGATTTTGCGTACATCGGGGCGGCCCCGATCAACATTCCGTCCAGATAAACCGTCAGGTATTGCGGCTGCCAACCGGTACCCGGCCCGACCGATCCGCTTTCCTCCAAAGCCAAAAGAAAGCGATGAGTGGTAAAGGGATCAAGCGGACGGCCCCCATCCGCAGCCTCGGGGCAGGCACAGCTGTCCCACTCTGCCGCAGTAATCTGCGAGAGCGATCCAAGTACCCGAACCTCGATTTGTGCCTGATCCATGTGCCCTCTGCGTTTGATCTTTATCTGTGACGGAAGGGGCGCGGTTCAACCCGGATGCGCGGCTAAGTACCCTTCGAAAGTCACATTATCGGCAATCTTGCGAGCCTCGGCCTCTTGCGCAGCCGAGCGAACGGTCCAGCACAGGACCGGAACACCCTGCGCCTTCAGCTCGGCAACCCTTGGGCGGGACAAGTCTTCGGCTTCGTGGCTGATGAAACTGGCCCCGACCCTTGCGAAATCCGGGATGTCCCGCAGGTAATCGCACACCGCCGCAGGCAAAAGTTCGACTTTGGGCTGATACGAACAGGTCGTGATCCCCCTGGGCAAATGCGGCGCCAACCGCGCCAGTTCAGCCACCGAATTGGGGTTGAACGACATCAGCGCCACCGGACCTTCATAACCCTCAAGGGCTCGTACAGTATCACGCTCGAGCGGGCCCACATTCAGGCCCATCACACCGTCCTGATCCTTAAGCTCGATCAGCAGGGGTACCTTGCCCGCCACGATTTCCAGCACATCATCCAGTGTCGGAATGCCGTCATCAGCGTGCAACAGCTGTGTCTCGGACGCTACCTGCGCCGAAATCTGCCGAACTGGCCCCGGTCGCCCGGTCAGTCGCCCCAGGTCATAGTCGTGAAAGACCAAAGCCCGGTTGTCGGCGCTCAACTGCAGATCAATCTCAATCCCGTAACCGGCCTTAACAGCGGCACGAACCGCCGCCCGGCTGTTTTCCGGGCGGTTGTCCAATTTGTCGTGCAGGGCCCGATGCGTGATCGGGGCCTGTAGGAACGTAGCGGGCAGTACCGGGGTCATGCGATCTCGAAGATGCCTTCGATCTCAACCGCGACGCCCAACGGCAACGACGCTGCACTCACGGCCGAGCGCGAATGGCGACCAGCCTCGCCCAGCGCCTCGACCAGAAAGTCCGACGCACCATTGATCACCTGCGGCTGGTCGGTGAAATCGGCGGTTGAATTCACAAACCCTGTCAGTTTGATCACACGCACCAGCTTTTCTATATCGCCACCGCAAGCGGCCTTGACCTGCGCCAGAAGATTGATCGCGCAGACCTTGGCAGCCGCAGCACCGGCTGCAACATCCATGTTATCACCCAGCTTGCCGGTGATCAGTTCCGCATCCTTGGAAATCTGTCCTGAAACGTAGACGATATTGCCGACCCGCACGAAAGGCACATAGTTGGCGGCGGGCGCCGGCCCGTCCGGCAGACTGATTCCCAAGCTTTCCAGTTTTGCTGCGATACTCATCTGTTGATCCTCACCTGATATAGACTCGGCGGGACGCTATCCGGGATCGTTCGGCTGGAAAAGTGTGAAACCAGTAAAACTGCGGTCAGTGGCGTATTAAGCGTAACTTCTCTTATCCCGAGGTGTTGAACTTGTGTCACTTTACCAGATGCAGTCGGCCGGGTTAAACGCGAACTGTTTCAAAATGGGCCCAAAACCTTTATGTGACGACAGATTGAGCCGCAAAATGGCCGCAGGCATTATTGATTGAGCGTCCAGCCCCACTCACAAAACGGCTGGCGCGTTTGGAGTTGAAATACCGTGTTGAGCAAGATCAGATTCAAGCCCCTGATTGTCGTGACCCTGATGACCGTTCTTGGCGCTTGTGCGTCCCAACCCGCCGATCAGGCCGCGCGCGGCGATACTTTCGATCCCTACGAGAATACAAACCGCGGCATTCACAAGTTCAATCTGGGCGTCGACCGGTTCCTGTTCCGTCCGGCCTCGAAGGGCTATGTGAAGATCGTGCCCGATCCGATGGTGACCAGTTTCAACCATTTTGCCGAAAACCTGACTATGCCGGGTCAGGCTCTGGATTATCTGCTGCAGGGCAATCTGAAGCAGTCGGGCAATGCCCTACTGCGGTTCCTCATCAATACGACCGTTGGTGGCGCGGGTCTGTCTGACCCGGCCAGCGAATTGAACCTGCCGCCCGTGGATACCGATTTCGGTGAAACCCTGCACGTCTGGGGTTTTGGCGAAGGCGCCTATGTGGAATTGCCTTTCTATGGCCCCTCAACATCCAGGGATGCGGTCGGCGTCGTCGTCAACCTGTTTTCGAACCCGATCAACTTCACACCGGTGCGCCCGGTCGAGAATATCGGCGTCTACGCCGAAATCGTAAGGCGGATGGGCGACCGTGGACGGTTCTCGGACACAGTCGATTCCATCCTCTATGAAAGTGCTGACAGCTATAAGCAGGCACAAACAATTTACCTGCAAAATCGACGTTTCGAACTGGCACGCGATGATGAGGACGCCTATCTGGGATTGTATGACGATCCCTATGCAGATATCGGGACCGACCCTGTCAGAGACCCCTACCTTGACCCCTACGAGGATCCATATGCCGAGTAATTATTTGAAGAGAAGAGAGTTTATTGCATCTGGCATCGCCGGCCTGGCGCTAGCCACCCTCCCCTTGCCAGGCTTTGCCCAGACAGAGGCCAGTGCAAAAGCGTTGGTCGTTAGCGTTGTGGATGACATCAACCGCGTCATCAGTTCAGGAAAATCCGAAAAGAGCATGATCCGCGATTTTGAAAAGATCTTCGTGCAATATGCTGACGTTCCGATCATGGCCCGCTATGTGCTGGGGGCCGATGGCCGCTCGGCCAGTGCGTCACAGATAAAGCAGTTCACCGACGCGTTTCAGGGCTATATCTCGAACAAATACGGACGTCGCTTTCGCGAGTTCATTGGCGGCGAGGTGACCGTTCGAAATGCGCGCAAGATCAAAGCCGGATACGAGGTGCGTACCTCGGTCAAGCTGCAAGGCTCCTCGCCCTTCGAGGTGACCTTCCTGGTGTCCGATAAATCCGGCCGCGACAAATTCTTCAACATGTTTATCGAAGGCGTGAACATGCTGCTGACCGAACGTACCGAGATTGGCGCCATGCTGGACGCGCGCGGCGGTGATCTGAACCGTCTGATCAAGGATATGAAGCGAACCGGGTGAATTCACAGCGATTTGCTGCAGTCAAAACTCTCAAATCCGCTCGTAGTTTCGACCAGTTCGGCCTCATAGTGTGCGATCATTGGCATTGCAATGGGTTCGATCTGGTCATTCCAGACCGCCTCACCATAGAAGCTGTCCTTTATCCTGTCGCGTTCTTCCAACGAAGAGAACGCGCGCATCCAATGCACTTTGTCAGGATTTTCCAGATCTCTGAGCGGCCCAAACACAAGCATTCCTGCATCCCGCAACGCAGCGCGATTGTGTTTCTCAAAGAATTCTATGAACGCTTCTCGGCGGCCCGGTTTTAGTGTGTAATGTCGAATTTCCAGTATCATCGATATTCCCCGGGCAATCTCGTTGGCCTGACATGGCGTCAGTACTTGGCGAAATTGCCCGAGTTTAGCAAGAACAAGTCCTGCGCAGTGCGCTAGTTCAACCGCTCGCCGGTTTCCTTGGCAAAATAGGACACTTTGCTCATGTCAAAGGCCAGGTTCAGCTCTTGCCCGGCCTGGGCGCTGGTTTCCGCGTGCAGGCGCGCAGTGACCTGTTTGCCGCCCAGTTCGGACACTACATAGGTGTCAGCTCCGGCAGGTTCGACCATGTCGACCATGCAAACCGCTTCCTGCACGCCGTCCCCGGCGCGGAAACCGGCTTCGGCGATATCCTCGGGGCGCAGGCCCAGAATGACATCCTGCGGCAGTGACAGATCACGGGCATCCTTCAGGACTAGCGTTTCACCGGATGACCGCTCAATGGCGATTTCGGTGCCCGTGCCGTTCTTGGTGGCCTTTGCAGGGATCAGGTTCATCGCAGGTGAGCCCATGAAATCAGCCACGAACAGGTTGGCGGGGTTGTTATAGATCTCGGCCGGGCTGCCGATCTGTTGCACGATCCCGCCTTTCAGAACCACAATCTTGGTGGCCAGCGTCATCGCCTCGATCTGGTCGTGGGTCACATAAACGATAGAGGCATCCAGAGTCTGGTGCAGCTTCTTGATTTCTGTCCGCATCTCGACCCGCAGCTTGGCGTCGAGATTCGACAGCGGCTCGTCAAACAGGAACAGTTTGGGGTCGCGCACCAGCGCCCGTCCCATCGCCACCCGCTGACGCTGACCACCGGACAGCTGGCTGGGACGACGGTTCAGCAAGGGTTCAATCTGCAGCAGGGACGCGACCTCTTTCAGCTTGGCGTCCTGCGTGGGCTGATCAACCCCGCGCACCTTCATGCCAAAGGTGATGTTCTTGGCCACCGACATGGTCGGGTACAGAGCATAGGACTGGAACACCATGGCAATGTCGCGATCCTTGGGGCTGACATGGGTCATGTCCTTGCCGCCAATGGCCAGCGTGCCGCCGGTGATCGGTTCAAGCCCGGCAATACAGTTCAGCAAGGTGGATTTGCCACAACCCGAGGGGCCAACCAGCACCAGAAAGTCGCCCGGTTCGATCGAGATATTGATATCTTTCAGGATCTCGGTTGCGCCGTAATTCTTGTACAGCTTGTTGATATCAAGGATGGGAGCCATCATTCTATCCCTTCACAGAGCCAGCGGTCAGGCCGCGGATGAAATACTTACCGGCAACGACATAGACGAGCAGCGTCGGCAGACCCGCGATGATCGCGGCGGCCATGTCGACATTGTATTCTTTGACACCGGTGGTGGAGTTTACGATGTTGTTAAGCGCCACGGTCACAGGCTGTGTGCCCGCCTGGCTGAACGACACGCCGAACAAGAAATCATTCCAGATCTGCGTGAATTGCCAGATCACGGTTACCACGATGATCGGCAGTGACAGTGGCAGGAAGATCGACCAGAAAATCCGCAGGAACCCGGCCCCATCGACGCGGGCGGCCTTGGTTAGCTCGGCCGGGATAGAGACATAATAGTTGCGGAAAAACAGCGTGGTGAAGCCAAGACCATAGATTACGTGGACAAAGATCAGGCCCGGAATGGTTCCGGCAATACCCATCATGCCCAGAAGGCGCGCCATCGGCAGCAGGACGACCTGAAACGGAATGAAGCAACCAAACAGCATCAGCGAGAAGATGATGTTAGCCCCTTTGAACCGCCACTGCGCGACAACATAACCATTCAGCGCGCCCAGCAGGGTCGAGATGGCCACCGCAGGCACCGCAATCAGGACCGAGTTCCAGAAGTAAGGCCGCAGACCTTCGCATTGGATACCCGTGCAGGCGCCCGACCAAGCGGTTTGCCAGGCTTCGAAACTCACCTCACGCGGTAACGATATCAGGCTACCGGTACGGATTTCCTCGAGGCTTTTCAGCGATGTCGTCAACATCACAAATAATGGCATCAGATAGTACAGCGCGAACAGGCACAGCACCACGTAAAGCAGCCAGCGCAGGGCGATTTTGCTCATGTTACTTTGGCTGCGGGTTTGGGTGTGGGGCATCGACAGATCAGTCATTTTTAGCCCTCAATTCTGAGTAGAGATAAGGAACCACGATGGCAAAGACGACCAGCATCATGATCATTGCAGACGACGCCGCCTGACCGATATCGCCGCGCGAAAAGGCCATCGCATACATGTAGGTGGCGGGCAGATCGGTCGCATAGCCCGGACCGCCTCCGGTCAGGGCAATGACAAGGTCAAAGCTCTTGATTGCCAGATGCGCCAACACGATGAAAGCGGACAGGAAAATCGGGGCCATCGACGGGATGATGATCGCGGTATAGATACGCCATGTTGGAATACCATCGACCTGTGCGGCCTTGATGATCTCGCCATCAACCGAGCGCAGACCGGCCAGAAACAGCGCCATCACAAAGCCCGAGCTTTGCCAGAGTGCGGCAATGACGATGGTGTAGATCGCGTAATCGGGATTCACAAGCCAATCGAATTCGAAGTTGGGAAAGCCCCAACCCTGCACCATGGACTCAATCCCCAGACCGGGGTTCAGGATCCACTTCCACGCCGTGCCCGTGACGATCATCGACAGCGCCATGGGGTAGAGATAGATTGTTCGGATCGCTCCTTCGACGCGGATTTTCTGATCCAGCAGGATGGCCAGCAGCAGGCCCAGCAGCATCGCGATCACGATGAACAGAGTACCAAAGATATACAGGTTGCCAATCGCCGTATCCCAGCGAGGAGAGTCGAACAGGCGCTCATATTGGATGAAGCCATGGATCTCGTATTTCGGCAGCAGTTTTGAGCGTGTAAGCGACACCCATGCGGTCCATCCGATAAATCCGTAGACAAAGATCAATACGGCGATGAACGACGGTGCCAGCACCACCTTGGGCAGGTGGTTTTCCAGCCATTCGGACATGTTTTCCTCCGGGGAAAGATGCTCTGCCCCACACCTTGGGGGGCAGAGCGTTTTGGATCAGTAGCTGTTGGCCACCGCGTCCGCCAGTTGCTGAACCGCGTCAGCCGAGGACATATCCGAGTTGAAATGCGCGGTCACAACATCTGTGATCGCACCAGCCTGCGACCCGCGCAGCGCCATGCCATGGGCATAAGATGGCAGCAGCGAACCACCTGCCGAGGTCGAGCCCATGTCTTCGGCCGAGATTTGCGCACAGATGTCAAAGGCATCCAGCGACACATCGGTCCGGGCCGGGATCGAACCCTTGTTCAGGTTGAACACTTCCTGAAAGTTCGGTGCAACAATCAGCTTGGCCAGCAATTCCTGACCGGCGCGATTGTCGTCGCCCTCAACCTCGAACATGGCAAAGCTGTCGACATTGTACAGATATCCATCGCCGGGGGTCGAGGCGCACAGGAAATCCTCACCAGGCTTTTTGCCCGCTGCCAGGAATTCGCCCTTGGCCCAGTCACCCATGATCTGAAAGGCCGCTTCGCCGTTCATCACCATCGCGGTGGCCAGGTTCCAGTCGCGGCCCGAGAAATTCTCGTCCACATAACCACGCAGGGTGCGCATCTGGTCAAAGACCTGGATCATTGTGTCCGAGGTCAACGCCTCGGGGTCCAGATCGACCAGGGCTTTCTGATAGAACTCGGGTCCGCCAAGACCCAGTGCAACGGCTTCGAAAACCGTGGCGTCCTGCCAGGCCTGACCGCCATGGGCCAGTGGGATCACACCGGCGGCCTGCAGTTTCTCGGCAGCGGCGTTGAACTCATCCCATGTGGTGGGCATTTCGATGCCATTCGCAGCCAGCACATCGGCATTGGCCCAGATCCAGTCGATGCGGTGAACGTTCACAGGCGCCGCGCACCAAGTGCCTTCGCACATCATGTGACCAGCGATCGACGCGGGCAGAACGTCGGCCCAGCCTTCGGCGGCGGCCACGTTCGAGATATCGGCCAGAACGCCCTCTTCATACCATTCCTGAATCGCCGGGCCTTTCAGCTGAACCGCTGTCGGCGCGTTGCCTGCCAGAACCCGCGCCCGCAGCGCCGTCATGGCTGCATCACCGCCGCCGCCTGCGACAGGCATATCGGTCCATGTGCCCCCGTTCGAGGCAAACTCTTCCTGAAGCACGGCCACCGATTTGGCCTCGCCACCGGATGTCCACCAATGCAAGACCTCCGCCTGTGGTTCGGCCACCACAGATGATCCGGCCGCGACGGCCAATGCGGACACAGTCGCAAAAGAAAATCGTTTCATGTTTTCTCCTCCCTGAGAATTCGGTGCCAGTCAAATTGGCAATGCCGCAATACTGTGCCCCTATCTGAGTCTGACAACGCTTAATCCGGGCCAATACCCGGGAAAGGCGCAAATTTTCACCGCTTTTGTTACAGCGTGTTACGTTAGCATTGAATCTGTTTCCGTTCGTTACAATGGACGAAGTTTGGGGCCAGAGAACAGGAGGAAGAACACTGTGAGCATTCCGCGGCTGTTGGTGGTGGATGACGACCCTGAAATGCGGTCGATGATGACCCAGTTCCTGCAACAGAATGGCTTCATTGCGCTGCCCGCCAGTTCCGAAAGCGAAATCCGCGCCCATCTCAAGTCGGGTCGGATCGACCTGATTCTATTGGATGTGATGCTGGGGGATGAAAACGGCGTTGATATCTGTGCCCGCCTGCGGGCCGAACAGGACGTGCCGATCATTCTGGTCTCGGCCTTGTCCGCCGATCATCAACGCATGGCCGGGTATGAGGTAGGCGCCGACGATTACATCGCCAAGCCTTTTAATCCGCAACTGATGCTGGCTCGCGTACGCGCCGTCATGCAACGGGCGCGTCGTACACCTTCGCTTGCCTATCGCCGTCGGACAAAAAGCTTTCGCTTTGACGGCTGGCTCTATGATGGCAAGCGCGACGAAGTGCATTCGCCGGACGGATATCTGGTTTCCCTGTCCCAACGCGAAACGGCGATGCTCAAGGTGTTTCTGGCCAACCCGCATATTCCGCTGACCCGGGATGAAATCGCCGCCGCCCTGGATGTAACCGGCGCGGCTGACAAGACCGAAAGCCAGGGACGCGCCATCGACATGCTGGTCGGGCGGCTGCGGTCCAAGATCGAAGCCAACCCCAAAGACCCGCAAATGCTGAAAACCGAACGCGGGGTGGGGTATATATTTGCCGCAGAGGTCTCTGTGGATGAAACCGCATGACAGCCCGCGCGACGCGCCTGCGCAGCCTGGGCTGGATCTGGACCTGCGCCGCTTTTACCTCGGGGTTGCTGGCCGCAGGGCTTTGGTTCGCCTCGGCCCGCGCATGGCAGGAATTCCAGACACGCGCCTATGTTGCCGGGTTCGCGGTCTATGAGGATTTGCGCATCGGTAAATCCCCACCGCCGGGCATCACCATTACTCCATTGCCACCCAAATCCGCCAGCCTGGCGGACGCCGGGCAGTTCGAACAACTCCCCGGGTTTTCGGATCGCAGCTTTGTCACCAACCTGTCGATCCTGACCGACAGCTCGGCACCGGTTTCGGGCCGAGAGTTGACGCTGGCTGTGATGTCAGACCGGCTGGTTTACCCGGTGTCCGACATCCTCTCCGGCATCGACCAGACCGGCCCAGAGAAAATGGGCAACCTGACCCGGCTTTTGGCGACCTATTGCAGCGAACCGATACTGATCGCCCGCTATGGGCGCGGCGCATGGCAACAGGTGGACGGGACAGATATCTGGGGATGCCGTGCAGCCCCAACCGACCTGCGTCTGCCTACGATTCTGGTCGCTATTGTCGCGCTGGCGGTGATCCTTACCTCGGTCGGCAATGTATCGGACAGTTTCACCCGCTTCTCTACTGCCTTGCGCGACCGCAAAAGACGGGGCGGGCCGAACAGCTATGAGGCCGATGGCCCGGCCGAGTTGCGCGACATCGTCTCGGCCGTGAACGAGCATCTGGACGCCGAGCGCATGCAGCTGGAAAAGCGCGCCACTGTCTTGTCGGGTGTCAGCCACGATCTGGGCACCCCGGCCACCCGCGTCCGGTTGCGTGCCGCTTTGATCCCGGATGTAGAGCTGCGCGAAAAGCTTGAGGCCGATGTCGATCAGATGACCGGCATGATCGAAAGCGTTCTGACCTACACAAGGTCCGAGCTGAGCATCGAAGAACCGCGCCAGATTTCACTGACATCGCTGGTCGAAGCCTTGGTGGCGGATTATCAGGATATGGATCTGCCGGTGACCCTGAAAAAGCTGACCCCGGTGGCGGTTCAGGGGGGCACCTCCGTTTTCATGTCGCGCCGAGGGCATGGATCCCTGCCCGAGACCCGGAGAATGCTGGTCGTCGGCAGGCCAATTTCGCTGAAGCGCGCCCTGACCAACCTGATCGACAATGCGCTGAAATATGGTCGCCATGCCGAGGTTCAGCTGGAAACCGATGCCAAAATAGCAACCATCACCGTCGAGGACAAAGGGGCCGATCTGTCCGTCTCGGATATCGAAGCCCTGATGGCCCCGTTCCGGCGCGGGTCAAACACCGGGTCTTCGGATGGGTTTGGTCTGGGTCTGACAATCGCGGCGACAATCGCGGAACAGCATGGCGGCACCCTCAGCTTCGAAGCCGGAGAGCAAGGCCTGCGCGCACGTCTGCAGATCACCAGGCAGTGACGATTCATGTCATATAGCTACGCACCAGCGCGCTTGCGATCAGCGACCAGCCGTCGGCAATGACAAAGAAGGCTAGTTTGAACGGCAGCGACACTGTTGCAGGCGGAACCATCATCATCCCCATCGACATCAGCACAGCGGCCACCACAAGATCAATGATCAGAAACGGCAGGAAGATCAGAAACCCGATCTGAAAGGCCCGCGCTATCTCAGAGAGCATGAAAGACGGCATCAAGATCGACAAGGGTGCCTCGGCCGACAAGGAAACCGTATCACCCCCGGGTCGCAATGCTGCCATGGCGTGGAAAGTATCCGGATCAACTCGCCCTGCCATAAAGGCACGAAACGGCTGCAACGCGCGCTCCAACGCTGGTTCGACCTCCATCGTTTCTTCGACCATGGGGCGAATACCTGTGGTCCAGGCCTCCGAAAAGACCGGCTCCATGATGAAATAGGTCAGAAACAGTGCGAGGCTGACGATCAGCATGTTGGGGGGGGATTGCTGCAATCCGATCCCTTGCCGCAAGATGGCCAGAACGGTGATCAGGAACGGGAAACAGGTGATCATGATCGCCAGCCCAGGCGCGAGGCTGAGCACGGTAATAAGCAAAATCAACTGAATGGTGCGCGCGGAAATCGACCCGCCTTCGCCCAGTGACAGCGACACCTCTTGCGCGGCGGCCAGAGACGGCGTCAGCGTCAGCAGCACCGCCACCCAAAACAGGAAACGCATTACCCGATCCCGTTCTGCAGATCCGCGATTTCGGTTAGGCGCACGGCCAGTTGCCCGGCTTGATCACCCTCCATCTCTTCCAGCAGACCGCGTGCCACCAGTTGATCGCCAACATATAGGTCCACAGGATCTTCGATCCGTTTGTCCAGGGTGAGAACAGCGTTTTCCCCCATATTCAGCAGATCTCGGATTAGCGGGCGCGCCCGACCGACTGACACGGTTACCTCGATCGGAACGGTATCAAACGGGCTGGCTTTTTCGGGTTTGGGGGATTGCGGGTCACTCATTGTTCAATGCCTCTTTTGCCTCATACACGTAAGCGTCAAATGCTGAACGGATCGTCTCAAGCAGGGCGCTGCAATCGACCTCTCGCTGCGAAGTACCAACCTGCAGACGTGCCTGACCGGCCCCAAGAGACGGGTCCTCGACAACGCGGGTCGGGGTGGTCAATTCAGGGGGCAACAGCCCTTCGACAACACTCGCGCACCCCGAAGGCACAAAGATTTGCATCGGTTGGCCAATCTGTTCACCGGCCATTTCTGTAAGCTGTTCGACCAGCCGCGTGGCCTGCCCCCGATCCAGGGTGTTCGGCAACACCAGATTGACGAGGCTCTGGAACATGGGCTCCAACGACATTGTCATCCGGCTCGTCGCCTCATGATAAGTAAAGGACATATCCTCGAGCGCGCGGGCGAGGTTGGCCGATACCTGTCCACGACCCTGTTCCAGGGCCTGAAGGGCATCGTCCCATCCGGCGCTATAGCCGTGTTCGAAGGCGCCTAGCCGCTGTTCCTCCAGCGCCTCTTCGTCCAGCAAATGAACTTTGCCGCCGCCTGCCTGTACGGTGAAATCCTCAAGAAGATGGGCTATCGACATCACGCACGCTCCTCACTTTCTTCAAGCCAACTGCGCAGGATTTCCACGGTCTCCTCCTGCTTGTCGCCGATCATGGCCCGCAGCCGATCAACCGGATCAGCGCCCGGATTTGCCGCCAGCGCGGGTACATCCACCGGGGTATGTCCCGGAATAGCGGCGAATTGCCCGCCCTCTTCGGTCGCGATCTCACCGGTCAGAACCGCCTCGGGCTCTGGCGGTGTTCCCGCCGGCAAAAGGGCGGGGGCAAGGGCCGGTTTCATCAGGATCGGACGGATCACGAACAATCCCAGCACCAGCATCACAATCGCCAGAACCGCCATTTGAACCAGCGACATGGCGTCGAAATGAATCTGCTGCCAGATCGAAGCGGAAACCACAGTTCCACCAGGCTCTACTGCGGGCAGATCCAGCGATTTAAGGGTGATGACATCACCTCGTTCTGCATCGAACCCAACGGCCGAGGCCACAAGCTCACCCAATGCATCAAGCTCGGTCTGGGGCAAGGGCGTAAAGCTTTCGGCACCCGAGGCATCAACCGTCCGCGTTCCATTCACCAGAACTGCAACGGTCAGGCGCTTGATCGCACCGGGTGCGGTATGAACCTCTAGCTCCGTCTCGGACACCTCATAATTGACCCGTTCCCGTGTCTGTGTGGCATTCGAATTGGATGCATCCCCACCTGCGCCGTCGCCATCGGGCAGGTTCGACGCCACCGTGACATCGGACGATTGGTTCCGGGCGCTGTCAGACCGTTCCTCGACATCGGTGCTGATGGCCACGCGTCCCTTAGGATCAAAGCGCCTTTCGCGGATGGATTCGGTTTTGGTGACCGTATCAACACTGACCTCAACGACTGCATTTCCGGCCCCCACTCGGGCCTCAATCAGACGCAGGACCCGTTCGCGCAGCTGGCGCGACTTGTCATCCGCGGTATCTGCTGCCACCGCAGTCTCTTTTGCGCCAATGACCGCACCATTGGAATCAATCACCGCCACATTCTCGGGTGCGAGGCCACTGACGGCGGAAGAGACCAGAAACCGGATCGCCTTGGCCTGATCCGAAGTGATATCCGCACCCGAGGACACCAGATAGACCGACGCCGTCGGCGCGACGCTGCGCTGAAACGGATTCGTCGACTCGTTGGCAATATGCACGCGCGCCTGGCTTATATGAGGGCTGCCGACAATCGTGCGCGCAAGCTCACCCTCTTTCGCACGCCAATAGGCCGCATCGAACATTTGCGAGGTGGTGCCAAACCCGCTGAGTGAATCCAAAAGCTCATACCCGCGGTTTCCGTTCGCAGGCAGGCCTTCGCTGGCCAGAGTCATGCGCAATTCGTCCCGCTGCGAGCCGGGCACGTAAATCGAACCGCCCCGAATCTCATACTGTACGCCGCGCTGATCCAGTGATCGAACGATATCCCCCGCCGCGCCGCTTTCCAGCCCGGCATAGAGTAGGGTCATCGACGGCGCCGTCGCCAACCGCGACATCGCTAGGACCCCCAAAAACACCAGCACGACTGCACCGGCGACAATGATTTGCTTTCGCCTGTCCAAACTTGCCCAGACAGTTCCGATCTGCTGCACGCTCACCTCCGACTCACCGACATTCTGCCCGGCGCACCCCCTGTTTGGACGATTGCCCTTAACAATCGGTTAGTCCCTGCCGGGTTATGACATCCCCAGACTGAATGAATGAGGACGTCATGACTGACGCGACTGCAGAACAGGCAGAAGCCTCGGAAAAATCGGGGAAAAAAGGATTGGTCATTGGGGTGATTCTGGCCGTTGCCGGGGCTGCGGGCGGGTATTTCCTGACCACTTCGGGGCTACTGCCATTTGGCGGGCAACCAGCCGCGGAAGACGCCAAGGAAAAAGACAAAGGGACCGAGGTTAAAGCCCTGCCTGAGGTTGGTTTTATCGACCTGCCGGCGGTGATCGTCTCGGTCAATGCCGGCGATTCGCGGCACCTGAAATTCCATGCCCAGCTTGAGGTGAACAGCAGCTACGCCTCGGATGTCGAGAAGATGAAGCCGCGAATCATGGATGTTCTGAACGGGTATCTGCGGGCGGTCGAAGTGTCGGATCTGGAGGATTCGCTCGCACTGATGCGCATCCGCGGTCACCTTTTGCGCCGCATTGAAATCGTCGTCGGGGAAGGACGCGTGCGCGATGTCCTCGTGATGGAATTCGTATTGAATTAGGAGGCCGAGATGGAGCTGATTGCAGATATTTTGCTGGTCGCAGGTGCGCTGGGTGCGGGTCTTTACTGTTTCGTGCTGTCCCGTCGGTTAAAGCGGTTCACTAATCTGGAACAAGGTGTCGGTGGCGCGGTCGCTGTCCTGTCATCTCAGGCGGATGAGTTGAAGAAATCGCTTGATTCGGCACGAACTGCTTCGGACCAGTCGGGCCTTGTACTTGAGGCACTGACCCAAAGGGCGGAATCGGTTGCTCAGCGGCTCGAACTGATGATGGCTTCGATGCATGATGTCATTCCGGCCGAAGAACCCGCCAATGACATCAAGGTTGAAGATCCCAAGCCGCAAGAACCCAAGGCCGAGGAACCAACGACGGATCGTGTGCCTGAAGAGGTTCCAATCGAGGCGGTGGAAAAGCCAGAGGATCCTACGGCGTCCAAATTTGAGGACACTCAGGAAAAACGCCCGGGCGGGCTGATGTTTTTCCGCCACGACCGCAATAGCGGAGAGGCCGCGACATGAGCGGACACATTGAAGAGAAACGACCAAGAAGCGGTGTCCTGACAGTTATTTCACTGTTGATGCTTGGGTCAGCCGCGATTCGGCTGGGGTTTGAGGCTGCACCAGCCCTGGCAAAAGGGGCCGAGCAGGCAGAAGCAAAACCGAAAGAGACCCCAGCAGAGCTGCCCGGAGCCCGGATACTGCTGACCGAATTGCTGCGGCGCGAAGAAGCGTTGAAAAAACGCGAAGCCACAGCCATTGATCGGGAAAAGGCGCTGGCCATTGCCGATGAGGCCATCGAGACCCGCCTGGCCGCCCTGCAGCAGGCAGAAGAGGCGCTGCGTGAGACGTTGGCCATTGCAGAAAAAGCGGCTGAGACAGACCTTACGCGCCTGACGGATGTCTATCAGAACATGAAGCCGAAAGATGCGGCCGCCCTGTTTGAAACGATGGACCCGACCTTTGCCGCCGGATTCCTGTCACGGATGCCGCCCGATGCCGCAGCCGGTGTTTTGGCAGGCCTGAACCCCGAGGCTGCCTATACAATCAGCGTGATTATGGCCGGGCGAAACGCTTCGGCTCCGCAGGAGTAGCCCCCATGATTTTCAACCCTGCATCGGAATTCGCCGGAGACCTCTTATGATCGGAATTGTCGGAATTGTCGTTATTTTCGTCATGGTGTTCGGCGGCTATTTGGCGGCTGGCGGGAAAATGACCATCATCATGAAATCCCTGCCGTTTGAAATGATGATGATTGGTGGCGCTGCGGTCGGCGCATTTATGATCAGCAATGACCTGAGCGCCGTGAAGCACACGATCAAGGATATGGCAAAAGTATTCAAAGGGCCGAAGTGGAAACCAGATGACTACCGTGACCTGCTGTGCCTGTTGTTTTCGCTGATCCGTATCGCCAAGGCCAACCCGGTCGAGGTTGAACAACATATTGAAGACCCCGAAAACTCGCCTCTGTTTTCGACATATCCGAAAATTCAGGCCGACAAAGAAGCCGTCGACTTGATCTGCGACACGATGCGGGCGGCCTCTTTGAATTATGACGATCCCCACCAGGTCGAAGAGGTGCTGGAAAAGCGGATGGAGGCGAATTTTCACCACGCCATGCACTCTAGCCACGCGCTACAGACTGTTGCTGACGGCCTGCCCGCACTTGGAATTGTTGCGGCAGTTCTGGGCGTTATCAAAACGATGGGCTCGATTGATCAACCCCCAGAAGTGTTGGGAAAGCTGATCGGTGGCGCTTTGGTCGGGACGTTCCTGGGGGTCTTTCTGGCTTATGGGCTGGTCGGCCCATTTGCAGGAAAACTCAAATCCGTGGTGGAGGAAGACAATCATTTCTATCAGTTGATCAAAGAGGTTCTGGTTGCCAACCTGCACAACCACAACCCTGCCATGTGCATCGAAGTCGGACGGCAGAACACTCCCACCCATAACAGGCCGGGTTTCTCAGAACTTGAAGAGGCCTTGAAAGAGCTAAAGCAGGCAGCGGCATGATCCGATACGCCCTAATGGTTTCAGCGGCGCTTACGGCCGCTGGACAGGCTGGCGCGCGCGACATTTCTGTGCGATCGGGCGAGCATGACGGATATACGCGTCTTGTTGTGCAGGTGCCCCCGGGTACGGAATGGGGTCTGAAGCAAACGAAGAATGGCGCAAGACTCGACATAGCGCTTTTTGATGCCGAATTTCAGACCGGGGCAGTGTTTCAGCGGCTGTCGCAGAACCGTCTGTCTGCGATCTCACAGACCAACCCGGGTGATGCGTTAGAGATGGAATTCGGCTGCGACTGCTTTGCCACCGCATTTCTGCATCAAAACACGATGATCGTTGTGGATATTGCGCCGGGGGCAGCCCTTCCACCGATCAGCAGCGACATTCCACCCCCAACGCTGCCCAAAACGGCAGTGGTAAACGCCCCGCTGCCCGGGCCACAGGCGCTTGATCCTTTGGTATTGCCGCTTTTGAATCTCAATGCGCAGGTAATTGAGGACCAGCTATCGACGCGATTGTTGCAGGGCGCTGACCGAGATCTGGTTGATCTTGAACTGTCCCAGATCGGCCCACGAGATTCGAACGGCAATCAATCACTGAACATGCCGCCACGCATGGACCTGAACATCGCGGTCACTTCGGTACTGGATGATCTGGATGGCTTGCTGGGACCATCCATTCCACAACTGGAAAAGAAACCAGCCTGCATTTCCAGCGCCGAGCTAGGCTTTGACAGCTGGTCCGATGGGCGCCTGTTCCCCGAACAGGTGGCAGAGCTGCGCACTGGCCTGTTTCAGGAGTTCGATCGCGTCGACAAAGAACGGGCCATGAAGCTTGCCAAGCTCTATGCGTATTTCGGCTTCGGTGCCGAGGCGGTTCGCAGCCTTGGCTGGATTGGTGAAGAGACGCCGGAAACGAACCGGATTTCTGCGATTGCCGCTGTTCTGGACGACCGGCCACTGAAAGGGTCAAATCCATTCCGCGACCTACAGCGTTGCGAAAGTGACGCCGCAATCTGGGCCGCTCTGACCGAGGGTAAGCTCGCCGAAGATGCCCAGATAAGGGTTATGGAACAATCGTTTGCGCGACTACCGGATCATCTGCGCCGGCAAGTCGGACCTATGCTGTCCGACATTTTCGTTGCAGCCCAAAAACTTGAAGCCGCGCGGCGCGTCTTGCGGGCTGTTGATCGCATCGAAACCAAACCCAGCCCCGGCGCGATTCAGGCCGAGGCCGGTGTTGCAAAGGCCGAAGGTAATCAGGAAAAATCCGAAACCTTGCTGAAAGACGTGGTGGGCAGCTCGGAAGCGGGGCTCGAAGCGCCTCTGGCACTGGCGCGACTGATTGAACAGCGGTGGGCGGAACGCGGGTCAGCCTCCGCCCGGGAGCTCGAACTTGCCGCATCTTACACCGTCGAATTGCGCCGATCTGAGATCGGCCCACTTATGCAACGGACATATGCGCTGGCGCTAAGTTTGGGCCAAGAGTTCGACCAGTCTTTTGATCTGTTAGAAGATATTCCGAATTCAGCTGAAACGCTGGACCGGGCCGTTCAAGTACTGACTGCGCGCGCCGACGACGATACTTTTTTGCGGCGCATCTTCAACCTGCCCGAACCGATGGCACAATCGCTGAAAACCGAAACCGCAATCTCCATTGCCGAAAGGTTGGCATCGCTGGGGTTTGCCCGTCCAACGCTATTTTGGTCCAACCGACCTCAGGACACTATCAGGCGAAAGGACCGAGCCCTTTTGCGCGCGCAGGCGGCATTGTTGTCCGGCCAGCCACACAAAGCCTTGCTGGAGTTAGGGGATGACCCCTCGGACAAGGCCATGTCACTGCGGGCGCAGGCCGATCTGGATATAGGTGAGTTTGAAAATGCAGGGCGGGTATTGTTGCAGTTTGACAGGGTGAACGAAGCAGAAAGATTGTTCTGGCTTTCTGATATGGAAGACGTCCCGCAGCCTGAGGTCGACCAAAAATTCGGACAGGTCAGGCGGGCGACTCTGGCATTGGCAGAACCTGTAACCAGGATTGAAGAACGACCATTGGCGGATGCAACTGCCCTGCTTGAAAACACGGCCAACGCCCGAGAGAACATCGCTCAGCTTCTCGCACTTGTGAGGGCGGACTGAAACGTCTGGGAAAAACTCAGGGTGGCCACTTAGTCAGGGCTGATCTCCTGACGAACCGCGGCATTCAATGCCCTGTTCCCGAGGGAAAACCCCATGAACAGAGCCTGAATTGGTGGATTTAGTCAGTAAGGCGCCTCGACGTCATTCATCGAGACATAGACCGTTTTCATCTCGCTGAAATGATTGATTGCCAATTTCGAGTTTTCCCGCCCGACCCCAGACATTTTTGACCCGCCAAACGGGGCTTCAACCGGTGCGAGGTTGTAGGTGTTGATATAGCAGGTGCCCGCCTCGAACGCGGCCACGATACGATGGGCTCGGGTCAGATCTTTGGTGAACACACCGGCTGCCAGACCGAATTCGGTGTTATTGGCGCGGGCCATCACCTCTTCCTCGGTTTCGAAATCCAACACTGACATAACCGGGCCGAAGATTTCCTCGCGCGCGATGGCCATGTCATCGGTCACATCGGCAAAGACGGCGGGCTGAATGTAGAACCCGTCGCCTTCGATACGCGCACCGCCATAGACCAAACGCGCACCTTCTGCCTTGCCTTTTTCAACATAACCCAGAGCGATATTCATCTGGTTTTCGCTAACCATCGGACCGAAATTAACCTCTTCATCCATCGGGTCGCCGATTTTCACATTCGCCAGACGCTGGGACAGGCGATCGAGGAAGGCTTCTTTGATGCCTTTGTGTACAAAAACGCGGGTGCCGTTGGAACAGACCTGACCCGAGGAGTAGAAATTCCCCAAAATGGCGCCAGACACGGCGTTTTCGATATCTGCATCGTCGAACACGATCATGGGGGACTTGCCGCCTAGTTCCATCGTGACATGCTTCATGCCATCGGCTGCTGCGGCATAAACCTTGCGCCCTGTCGGTACCGATCCGGTCAGCGAGACCTTGGCAACACGGGGGTCCGTCACAAGTGATGCGCCCACATCGCCATAACCCTGAATTACGTTATAGACACCCTTTGGTGCCCCGGCCTCGACCAGGATTTCGGCCACTTGCAGAGCAGACAAGGGCGTGGTCTCGGAAGGCTTGAATACCATCGTGTTGCCGCAGGCCAAAGCCGGCGCGCCTTTCCAGCAGGCAATCTGGGTTGGATAGTTCCACGCGCCGATTCCGACGCAAACCCCAAGCGCCTCACGGATCGTATAGACGAAATCCCCACCACCCAGCGGGATATGCTCGCCGGTCAGCGAGGCCGCCAAACCTCCGAAATACTCCAACGCATCAGCCCCGCTAGTAGCGTCGGCAACCAAAGTTTCCTGCAGCGGTTTTCCAGTATCGTGGGTTTCGATGATCGACAGATCACGATTGCGTTCGCGCATGATGTCCGCGGCGCGGCGCAGAACACGGCCCCTTTCGGTCCCAGACATCGCGGCCCAGTCTGCCTGTGCCGATTTTGCACTGTTTAGAGCCTGATCTATGATCTGCGGAGTAGCAGAATGCAGCCGTGCGATCACTTCCCCTGTTGCGGGGTAGATCACGTCTATGGGTGCTCCGGTCGTGTCGTCGACATATTCACCGTTGATGAAATGGCTCGCCTTGGGCTGAAATCTCATTGTGGGGATTCCCTGATCAGAAGCTGTTTCCTCCGCGTTTATATTTTATTGACTCAGCAGTCAATAAAACTGATCCAGAGCGATTTCCTGCCAATTCCAACAGGCCACGGCTTGAAATTTTCGGTTAATGTTCTATTTATGTTCTACATAGTCAGAGGATCAACCGATGGCCCATTCATTGCCAAACACCGCCCCGCACGGCCCGACAAACGACTATCACCTGCTGCCCGCCACCGATCGGCAGATACGCTATGCCCGCGCCATTGCGGAGCAAACTGCACTTGAGATTCCGGTCGAGGCGCAGCGCGACCGTCAGTCCATGTCTGCCTGGATTTCCAAACACAAACCTGATGATCCCTCACCATTTGCAAATTACCCGACCGGCAAGCAGGTTGCCTTTGCCGAACGTATCTCGCGCAGCAAACGCCGCCCAATCCCGTCGGAGTGCTTTCGCGACAAACAGATGATGTCGCGTTGGATAGATCAAAACAAATAGACAAAATCAGAGCCTAATCCGGACTATGATTGCGGGCATACAACGCCACCGCCGCCGCGACGAACAGGCCCAGTAGGATATAGCCGGTCACCGCCTCGGCCACGGCCAGGGCGCGGCACAGCCCGGTTGGGGACATATCGCCGTACCCAACGGTGGTGAAGGTAACATAAGAAAAATACAGGATATCAGCGGGCCCTTGCGCCCCGATGACGCAATTATCCTGGTACCCGAATGCGCCATAGGCAGCGGCGAACAGGAACGGAACGACCTGAATAAAGGACACACCCATCAAAAACAGAATGCGGCGCGGTGATTTCACCTGAGTCATATAGAACCAGGATTGAGACACCATCCACACAACCAGCCCCACAGAGGCGATCGTACCGATCGTGTCACCTGCGGTGCCCTCGCTCAGACGGGACAGACCGAACCAAGCGAGGAAACTGGCAACCACCATTGCGGCTGCCGCCAGCAGCGTTGATTTCCATTCTTCCAAAGTCGTGGGTTTTCGGGACATGGAACCTCCAACGCGCTGAAATCTCCGGGATTATCCGGTGGACTGTCCTGCGTGGCAACCAGATTTCAGAAAATCAGTCCGTGCCCAGATGTTCCTGTCCCCGCTGACGTGCCAGCAGGATCTGTTTTTCACGTTCCCGGAACCGGGTTTTGTCGACCTCAGAGGTTTCCTCTATGCATTGATGGCAGGACACGCCGTGTTCGTATTCGGCACGTTTCACATCCTCAGGCAGGATCGGGCGACGGCAGCCATGGCACAGGTTGTGCGGCCCTTCGACCAGCCCATGCCCAACGGATACGCGGTTGTCGAACACAAAGCATTCACCCTGCCAGGTGCTGTTCTCGACGGGCATTTCCTCGAGATACCGCAGGATGCCACCTTTCAGGTGATAGACATCCTCGACCCCCTGACCCAACAGGTAATTGGTGGATTTCTCACACCGGATGCCACCCGTGCAGAACATCGCCACACGCTTATTGTGGAACCGGTCCTTGTTTTCTTCCCACCAGGTGGGGAATTCACGAAAACTGCTTGTTTCAGGGTCTAACGCGCCCTCAAACGTACCGATTGCCACCTCGTAATCATTTCGGGTGTCGATCACCACCACATCATCCGAGCGGATCAGATCATTCCAGTCTTCGGGCTCGACATAATTGCCGACACGGGCTCGCGGATCGATATCCGGTTGGCCCATGGTCACGATCTCTTTTTTCAGGCGTACCTTGATCTTGCCAAATGGCGGTTGGTCAGACGTGGCCTCTTTCCACTCCAGATCAGCACAGCCGGGCAGCGCACGGATATGGGCCAGAACCGCGTTAATGCCAGCGCTGGGTCCGGCAATAGTGCCATTGATCCCTTCCTGTGCCAGCAAGAGCGTCCCTTTGACCGATTGCGCGCGGCACAGCTCAAGCAAGGGCGCACGAAGGGCTTCGTGGTTGGCGAACCGGGTGAAATGATAGAGAGCAGCGATCGTATACATGCGCGCGGTCTAAACCCGCGCGGACAGAGTCGCAAGAGACCGGATTGACGCCCCTTGTCGCGCCCACTACCGATAACGCAATCGAAGGAGGTCCCCATGACCCATGCCCTTATTGTGATCGATGTTCAGAACGATTTCTGTCCCGGCGGTGCGTTGGCGGTTCCCGGCGGGGATGAGATCGTGGCTCCGATCAACGCGATGATGCCAGATTTTGACACGGTGATCCTGACTCAAGACTGGCACCCTGCGGGGCATTCGTCCTTTGCCAGCAGCCATGCGGGCAAAAACCCCTATGACATGACCGAGATGCCTTATGGGCCTCAGGTTTTGTGGCCCGATCACTGCGTGCAGGGAACAAATGGGGCAGCATTTCATGCGAACCTGCGTACGGATGGCGATCTGATCCTGCGCAAAGGGTTCCGCAGCAAAATCGATAGCTATTCGGCGTTCTTTGAGAACGACCAGACCACGCCCACCGGGTTGGAAGGGTATCTGCGCACCCGTGAAATCGAGAGACTGACACTCGTCGGGCTGGCCACGGATTTCTGCGTCTACTACTCTGCGGTTGACGCAGCGCGGCTGGGTTTCGACGTGTCAGTTCAGATGAGAGCCTGCAGGGCAATTAACCTGGATGGGTCATTGGCCTCGGCAGAGACCGCGATGAAAGATGCTGGCGTTCGGCTGATTTAAGGGGTTGCCCCCGCAGCCGCCAGATACTTGAGCAGCGCAAAGATAATCACCGCCAACCCCAAAGCAAACCCAACCCGGCCTGGTACAGTTCGGCGATTTGGTCCGGCCGATTCCGCCTGCTGTGGCCTGGGTTTCCACATCGGAACCTCTTTGGGCAACCCGGCGCGCGGCTTGGCGGCTTTTACATCGTTCATGAACTTCAGGAAATCAAACTCGCCGCAATATTCGCCTTTGACTCCCGTCGTCCGGATATTGTGAAACAAGGCTCGCAGAATGCGATCCCTGTCCGCCGTATCCTGTGGACGGTAATATCCATGGGTAATCTCGCTGCGCGTCGAATCCAGACCAAAACCGGCATCATGAAAAATTTTGCGTATTTTGGGTGACGCTGCCCGCAATGCATCGGCTGTTTTCACATTCCGAAACAGCGCACGCACTTTGCGTCCGTTTTGCGCCCCTGACGGGGTCGCCTCCGGATCGTTTTCCCCCGAAGCGATCGTTACAATATCAAAGTCGTACTCGAGAACCATTCACTAACTAAACCTCGACTATCCATCCCCCTCTTTCCACTAACCGGTGAAAAGACCCCACAATATGCTCGCATTGTGACTTGACCTTGTCATTGTCATCAATTTAGCGACTCTTGCCATTCCACGCACCTATTGATCTAACAACGGAAATCGCAGGAGTTCCCAATGGTCGATATTGCGACGCGAGTATACAATCACAAATGGAAGATTGACCCGATTGTCCGGTCTTTAATCGACACAGACTTCTACAAACTGCTGATGTGCCAGTCAGTGTTTCGAAATAAGCCCCAAACGGATGTGGTGTTTTCACTAATTAACCGGTCGAATCACATTCCATTGGCTGAATTGATTGATGAGGGGGAGCTGCGCGAACAGCTGGACCACATTCGGTCACTCAGCCTGAGCCGGGGGGAAAGCACTTGGCTGCGCGGCAATACCTTTTATGGCAAACGTCAGATGTTCCGTTCGGATTTCATGGGGTGGTTCGAGAACCTGCGACTGCCGCCCTATCACCTTGAACGCAAAGGTGATCAGTACGAATTGACCTTTGAAGGCAAATGGCACGAGGTCATGCTGTGGGAAATTCCCGCATTGGCAGTCCTGATGGAGCTGCGATCCCGCTCGGTGCTGAATGCGATGCGGCGGTTCGAGCTACAAATTCTCTATGCTCGTGCGATGACCCGTGTATGGGAGAAAATCGAACATCTACGAGGGATTCAGGGGCTGGGCATCGCCGATTTCGGCACCAGACGGCGGCATTCCTTTCTATGGCAGGACTGGTGCGTCCAAGCCATGATCGAAGGTCTGGGCCCTGCATTTACCGGCACCTCGAACTGCCTGATCGCCATGCGGCGCGAGGTCGAGGCCATCGGCACCAATGCCCACGAGTTGCCCATGGTTTACTCTGCGCTGGCTGATACTGATGAGAAACTGGCGCAGGCACCCTATGACGTGCTTAGCGATTGGCACGAGGAACATGACGGCAACCTACGGATCATCCTGCCTGATACCTATGGCACCAAGGGTTTTCTGGACGACGCGCCAGATTGGTTGGCGGGATGGACTGGCATCAGAATCGACAGCGGTGATCCGGCAACCGGTGCAGAAACTGCGATCAAATGGTGGCAATCACGCGGTGAGGATCCCAAACAGAAACGCGTGATCTTTTCTGACGGTCTGGATGTCGACAAAATCCGCGAACTGCAAAGTCAGTTTGCAGGCCGCACCAAAGTATCCTTCGGCTGGGGCACGCTACTGACCAATGATTTCAGAGGGCTGGTTCCCGATGACGCGCTGGCACCCTTCTCGTTGGTCTGCAAGGCGGTTTCGGCCAATGGTCGCCCGACGGTCAAACTGTCGGACAACCCGGAAAAAGCGATGGGTCCGGCGGATCAGATCGAGCGCTACAAACGTGTCTTTGGCGTTGGCGTGCAACAGCCAATCGAGGTCATCGTTTAGGCCCTAACCATGGAACGCGGCTACGGTTTTCACCTGTGAGAATCCGTACAGCGCCTCGAACCCTTTTTCGCGACCATGGCCGGATTTCCCGACACCGCCAAAGGGCAGCTCCACACCGCCGCCAGCGCCGTAATTGTTGATAAACACCTGCCCCGACCGCAACTTCTTCGCCAGCCGCATCTGCCGCGCGCCATCGCGTGTCCAAATGCTGGCAACCAGCCCGTAATCGGTGGAGTTGGCGATCTGCAGGGCCTCTTCCTCGGTCTCAAAGGGGATCAGCACTTGGACTGGGCCGAAAATCTCATCCTGTGCCAAAACATGATCAGGGGGTACGTCGGCAAACAGGGTTGGTTGCACATAGGCGCCAGCCTCGGGTGCGTGGCCAACAATCGGCCCCTGGCCCACGATATTCAGATCTGCGCCTTTGTTGATAAATCCGGTCACGATGTCCTTCTGGCGTGCTGAAATCAGGGGCCCCAGGCGCAAATCTTCGGACGCGGGCCCAACGGTCAACTCGGAATAGGCCGAGGCCATGCGCGATTTGACCTGCTCATACACTGCGCGTTGCACCAGAACGCGGGAGGAGGCCGAACAGGTCTGCCCTGCGTTCTGAACGCCCGCATTCACCAGAAACGGCAGGGCCGCATCCAGATCTGCATCGTCGAACACCAGCTGCGGGGATTTCCCGCCCAGCTCCAGCGTCACTGGCACCACGTTATGCCCAGCGGCCTGTTGCACCAACGCGCCGGTGGCAACGGAGCCGGTGAAGGATACAAGCTGAATCCCCGGATGCGCCGACAGCGCCGCCCCGGCCTCGGCCCCCAGCCCCGGAACCACGTTCAAAGCGCCCGCCGGCAACCCGGCCTGCTGCGCCAGATGGGCAAAGGCAAGCGCGGTCAAACAGGCCTCTTCCGCTGGTTTCAGCACACAGGCATTGCCCATTGCCAAAGCCGCCCCGACAGAACGGCCGATGATCTGCATAGGATAATTCCACGGCACAATGTGGCCCGTCACACCATGCGGTTCGCGCAGCGTGTAGACGGTATAGCCATCCAGATAAGGGATCGTTTCGCCCATCACCTTATCCGCCGCGCCTCCGTAAAACTCACAATACCGCGCCAGTGCCACCGCATCGGCGCGCGCCTGTGTCAGGGGTTTGCCGACATCCATCGCCTCCAACGCAGCCAGATCATCGACACGTTCCAGCACCATCTGGCCCAATCGGGTCAGAATGCGGCCCCTCTCCAGTGCGGTTTTGCGGCCCCAGTCCCCATCCAGCGCCTTTTGCGCCGCGTTCACCGCAGCATCGATGTCATCAGCATCCCCGCGCGCGATCCGACATAGCTCGGACCCGTCCGACGGGTTGATCAGCGGCAAATCGGCCTGAGACGCAGGCCGCTGCCACGCGCCGCCAATCAGGCACAAGCTGGGATCGAACCACAGGGGATTGGTCATGTCAGGCTCCATTTCGTCTCTAACATTGAAGTTTACGCCACATCTTGACCGACATCCGGCAGGATAGGTGCAGCGGCAATCAGGGTTTGGGTATAAACGTGCTGCGGGTTGGAAAAGACCTGTTCGGTTTCACCCTGTTCGACAATCTGCCCCGCCTGCATCACCAAAACCCGGTCGGTAATGGTGCGCACGACGCTTAGATCGTGGCTGATGAACAGATAGGTGAGGTCATAAGCAGCGCAGAGCTCGGCCATCAGATCCAAGATCTGCGCCCGGACAGAAACATCAAGGGCCGAGACCGCCTCATCAAACAGGATCAGTTCGGGCCGGATGATCAGGGCACGGGCGATGGCAATACGCTGCCTTTGCCCGCCCGAGAATTCGTGAATGTACCGACCCGCGTCATCGGGGCTGAGACCTACGGCTGTCAGAATCTCGGCGATCCGATCCTGCTGCTCGGACCCGGTTGGGGGATGTTCGAGCAGGTGAAACGGCTCGGTGATCAGGCGCGTGACCCGGTGTCGGGGGTTGAAGCTGCCATAGGGGTCCTGGAACACAACCTGCATCTTACGCCGGACGGCCAGATTGGGTTTGTGCCCGGTGAATACTGGCTGCCCGTCCAGCAGAATCTGGCCGCTCTGCACCTCTTCCAGCCCCAGGATAGCCCGTGTTAGGGTCGTTTTTCCGCACCCGGACTCTCCGACTAGGCCCAAGCGCTCGCCTTTGTTCAGTGTAAAGCTGACCCCAGCCACAGCCCTGTGGTGTCGCGGCGCATCAAACAAGCCCTTTCGGGGCAAACGGTAATCCCGGACCACCTGTGCAACCTCAAGCAAAGGCTGTGCCTGTTTGGGTTCCGGCAGGTCAACCTGATGGCCCGAGGCCCGGAACAGCATGCGTGTATAGGGATGCTGCATGTTCCGCAGCAAGGGTTCGGTGGCGCCGGCCTCGACGACTTCGCCATAGCGCATGACGATGATCCGGTCGGCCATATCGGCCACAACCGCCAGATCATGGGTGATCATTAGCAATCCCATGTCATATTCGCGCACCAACCCCGTGAGCAGGTCTAAAATCTGCGCCTGCGTAGTGACGTCCAGCGCCGTCGTAGGTTCGTCCGCGATCAGCAACCTTGGGCGCAACGCGATGGCCATGGCGATCACCACGCGCTGACGCTGACCACCGGACAGCTCATGCGGATACCGGGACAGAGGGAACCTTTCGGGCGGAAGGCCGACGCGCGTCAGCACTTCTTCGGCACGGGACCCGGCCTGTGCAGTAGGCATGGCTTTGTGGATCAGGATTGTCTCCATCACCTGATCCCCGATGGTTTTGACTGGGTTGAGCGCGGTCATGGGTTCCTGAAACACCATTCCGACCGAGGCGCCACGCAGGGCGCACATCTCATCCTCGGAACAGTTCAGCAGGTCCAGCCCGTCCAACCGGATCGCGCCCGCGGCATCCGCACCGTTTGGCAGCAGTTGCATCACCGCCAACGCCGTCATGGACTTGCCCGAACCGCTTTCACCGGTGACGGCGACGATCTCACCCGACGCAACAGACAGGCTGACCTGTTTGAGGATGTCCATGCCATGAATCGACAGGTTGAGATTTTCGATTTCCAGCAAGCTCATGCACGCGCCACCCGTATTCGGGGGTCCAGCCAATCCCGCAAACCGTCGCCCAGCAGGTTCAGCCCCAAAACAGTGACAATGATTGCGAGCCCCGGAATCAGAGCCAAATGCGGGGCAAAACTGACCATCGTCTGCGCATCTGCCAACATCCGGCCCCAACTGGGCGTAGGCGGTTGCGCACCCAACCCGACATAGGACAGGCCTGCCTCGGCAAGAATGCCAAGGCTGAACTGGATGGTGCCCTGTACGATCAGCAAGTTCGCCACATTCGGCAGGATATGTTCCGCCGATATCCGCGCCGCGCCCTTGCCCGAGACCCGGGCGGCCAGGATGAACTCTCGCTCCCACAGGGACAGCGCAGCGCCACGGGTGATACGGGCAAAGACCGGAATGTTGAAGATACCGATGGCAATGATGGCGTTGACCGCCCCGGCACCGAAAACGGCAGTGATCAGGATGGCGATGACCAACGACGGGAAAGCAAAAACCAGATCGTTGCCGCGCATGATCACCTCATCCAGCCACGTGCCTTTGCGCGCCGCTGCCGCCAGACCAAGTGGCACGCCCAATGTCATGCCGATCCCCACCGCCACCAAGGCCACAGCGATTGAAGTGCGCGCACCCACCATGATCATTGAGAACATGTCCCGCCCAAAATGATCGGTGCCAAACCAGTGCTGCGCGTTGGGTGGTTGCAGCTTGGCGGGAATATTCAGCGCGGCGTGCGCGTAGGGCGTCCAGACAAAGGAAAGTGCAGCCGCCAAGACCACCAGCGAGGAGAGTACTGCACCAAGGATGAGGTTACGGCTCATGTCCTGCTCCTCAGACGGGGGTCAACGGCGGCATAGGCGAGGTCAACTAGAAAATTCACCGTGATCACTGCAAAAACCAGCAGCATGACCACCGATTCCACCACGATCAGATCGCGGGCAGAAATCGCTTGAAACACCAGCCGCCCGAGGCCGGGCAGGTAAAACACCTGTTCGATAATGATGGACCCGGCCAGAAGAAAGGAAAACTGCAGCCCGATGATAGTCAGCACCGGGATCAGCGCATTGCGCACCCCGTGACGCCACAGCGCCTGTCGGCGGGACAGGCCCTTGGCCCGTGCGGTGCGCATGAAATCCTCACCCAGAATATCCAGCAGGGCCGACCGCATGACCCTTGCAAGAATCGCCGCCTGTGGCAGAGCCAGCGCTATGGCTGGCAGGGTCAGCGAGTGCAGACCGGTCCAAAACCCGCCGTCCCAGCCTGCGAACCCTCCAGCGTTGAACCAGCGCAGATTGATGGCAAAGACCAGCACCAGCATCATGGCGAACCAGAAATTGGGCACGGCGATGCCGAGCTGTGTGGCCCCCATGACCGCCACATCGCCGGGCCGCCCCCGGCGCGCAGCAGCGTAAATCCCTGCGGGAAAGGCGATCAGGGTCGATAGGGTCAGTGCATAAAGCGCCAGCGGCAGCGACACCCAAAGTCGGTCCGCAATCATCTGAGACACCGGCGTGCGATAGGTGTATGAAGTGCCGAAATCCCCGACCAGCATTCCGCTGACCCAGTTGAAATATCGCTGCGGTTTGGACACATCCAACCCCAGCTCGACCCGCAGCGCGGCCAGCGTGTCAGCCTGCACGTTGACGCCAAGCATGAAGGATGCCGGATCGCCCGGCGCGACCTCGATCACTGCAAAAATGACCACCGAGGCGATAGCCAGGCTGATCACCAGTGAAATCAGACGTTTGAGGGCATAGCGTAGCATTACAAACAGGTTACGGGTGCGAGCCGCGCATACGCAACAGCTACTTGTAGGACTGCTGCTCTTGCCGGACCAAATCAGTCGCGCAGGTCGAAAGCTTCGCCGCGGGTGCGCTGTCCACCAGCGTTTCCAGATTTGTCTCGGTCCGGGCCAGTGCCGCCCGACGAAGGACCATCAGGCGCGCGCGAGGGCTGTCCAGAAACTGCTCCTGCGGGATCAGCGTTTCCAGCGGGCTGTCGATGCGGATGACCTCGAAATAGCCGCCAAACAGGGCAAGGAAGGCAAAGGCGCAGTTTGGTGCCTCGGCCCCGCATTGGTCAGAACAGAGCCGCGCGATGGGGCGGGTCGACTGGGATGTCATTAACCAGTTTTCCACCGCCGGGCGCCAGCTATTGTCCACAGACAGATCGCCATATCCCAGCCCCAGGGCCAGCAACCCCGCCATGCCCAGCGCCTGATCGGAATTCATGTCAACTGGATCAGGCTGAATGTGGCGCAGCGCGGCCAGACCGTCGCCACGCGGCTCGGGATTGACCGTCAGATAACTCAGGTAAGGTTTGAGGTCCTGCATCAGCTGCCCATCCGCCAAAAGATCGCCGCGCATTTCTGGATCGCCATAGAGCGCCACAATTCGCGTCGGGTAGTCCGTAGCTTGATGTTCTCCCAACGCATTGAGCTGTGCAATCAGCTTCGGGTCTGGTGTGGGGCGTTTGGCATCCAACAGCGCTTGGGCAAGCTCATTTCCACCTTTCGCCTCAACCAACAGCCAGGATCGGCCAAAGGCCGTCAGGTCTTTTTGACGAAACAGCTTGCGCGAACCCTTTCGGCCCAGCGATTGGCGGAACGGAGATGGTCCAAGATCGGCGGTTTCAATTCGCCCCAACAGCAGACGTGCCTGCGCGTCACCATCAGCCGCCAGTTCTGCCAGCAGTGGCAGAGCGCGTTCATCATCGCCCTCCAGCCACAGTGTCACCGCCTGTTCAAGCGGCGTATCCCCTTTGGCGACCGGCGCAATCACGGCTAAAACCGCGATCATCAACGCAACGAGGGTTGATCTTCTCATGCGCCGGTCTCCTCTCTGGAACTGGTCTTATTCCGCCCAACTGATGGCGGTCAGGTCGATGGCCGCTGTGGGTGCGTTTTCCCAAAGGCCCTGAACGCCAGCCTTGGCAACGCCAAGCTTGGCCAGCTGGAACAGATACCCGTTGACGTAATCATTTGCGATCAGACGCTGCGCTTCGCCCAACAGGCGGGTACGCTCATCAGGGTCGGTGGTGGCGTTCAACGTCTCCATCAGCGTCTGAAAGTCGATGCTGTCATACTGGAAATAATAGTCGGGCCGCGCATAGATGCCGATATCCATCGGCTCGGTATGGCTGACGATAGTCAGACCAAAATCCTTGCCCTTGAACACCGATTCCAGCCACTGCGCCCATTCGACATTGATGATTTCAGCCTCGATCCCGACCTCGGCCAGTTGCGCGGCGATGATCTCGCCTCCGCGGCGAGCATAAGAAGGCGGCGGCAGGTGCAGAGTGGTCTTGAACCCTTCGGCATAGCCCGCATCGGCCAGCAACTGCGCGGCCTTCTTGGGGTCATACGCCGAATTGCCGGTCAGATCGACATAGGCCGGGTTGTGCGGGGCAAAATGCGTTCCGATGGGCGTGCCATAGCCGAACATCGCGCCGTCAATAATTGCCTGACGGTCGATGGCATGGGCCAGCGCCTGCCGCACCCGGATGTCGTCAAAGGGCGGCTGTTTGTTGTTGGTGGACAGAATCGTCTCACCCTCGGTCGAGCCGACAAGCACCTGAAAGCGCGGATCAGCCTCGAACTGCGGCATGTTCTCAGGCGCCGGGAAAATGTCGAACACATCCACATCCTCGGCCATCATGGCGGCAAAGGCGGCGGTCGGGTCCGAGATGAACTTGAATGTAGCAGACTCTAACGCGGGCTGATCACCCCAATAGTCGGGGTTTCGCGTCAGCGTGATGCTGTCCCCCTGCACCCAGTCCCCAAAGGCAAACGCGCCGGTGCCGACCGGGTTGGTCTTGATCGCCTCTATGCTTTCGGGGGCGACAATCACCGCATCCCCCCAGGCCATATTGAACAGGAAATTCCCGTTTGGCCCTGACAGGGTGACCTTGACGGTCAGCGGATCCACGACCTCAACGCTTTCGATCCCGGCAAACAGGGCCTTTTGTGCATTGGCGCTGTCTTCAGCGCGGGCACGGTCAAGGCTGAATTTGACGTCCTCGGCATCCATGGTGGTGCCATCGTGGAAGGTCACACCATCGCGCAGCTTAAAGGTATAGACGGTGCCGTCGTCTGATATCTCCCAGCTTTCCGCCAGCCCGGGCACGACCGATCCGTCGCCCATGAACCGGGTCAGACCTTCGAAGATATTGGTATAGACAACCGAATCGATGGCCTGTGCCGCAGCGCTGGTCGGGTCCAGATGCGGCGGCTCAAGCTGCATTGCGATGGTGATGTCGGATTTGGCCAGGGCTTGGGTGGCTATCAAACTGGCTCCAATCGCCAGCGCCGATGCAAAAGACCGAAACATCTGCTTTGTCATATCGTTGTCTCCCCACTGAAACTGCGTGGTCCTGCATGTCGCGGACCGGTCTGCGGACCAATGTCCCTTTAAACCTTAGGTCAATCAAGGAAATGTTCGCGCAACCGGGCTATCTTTGGCCCGGTCCAATCTGCTATGCCGCACCGCAACATGAACCGCGAGGAGCGAGCATGAGCGCCACCGCCCGCAAAAGAGCCCCGAATGCCGTGGATATTCGCGCCCGAAAAGGTGGCGAGCCACTGGTCAGTCTGACCGCATATACAACTCCGATGGCCCGGCTGATGGATGATCATTGCGACTTTGTTCTGGTCGGTGACAGTGTCGGCATGGTGCTACACGGGTTGGAATCCACCCTTGGCGTGACGATGGAGATGATGATCCTGCATGGTCAGGCTGTTGCTCGCGGGCTGGACAAGGCGATGATGGTCATCGACATGCCCTTTGCCAGTTACGAGGAAAGCCCCGCACAGGCGTTCCGCAATGCCGCCCGCCTGATGGCCGAAACCGGTGCCGGTGCCGTCAAGCTTGAGGGCGGTGTCGAAATGGCCGAGACCATCCGCTTTCTGGTCAAGCGCGGCATCCCGGTGATGGCGCATATCGGCCTGACCCCACAGTCGATCAACACGCTAGGTGGATATAAGGTGCAGGGCCGTGATGATCAGGCACAGACGGTACTGGCCGATGCCCATGCCGTGGCTGATGCAGGCGCCTTTTCCCTTGTGTTAGAGAAGGTCCCGCAGAGTCTAGCCAACCAAATCACTGCCGAGGTCGCCATCCCTACTATCGGCATTGGCGCGTCCGCCGGATGTGACGGGCAAATACTGGTGGTGGACGACATGGTCGGCTTTTTCACCGCTTTCAAACCGAAATTCGTCAAACGATATGCCGAGCTGGGGCCACTGGCCGAGGCCGCCATCGCCGAGTACGCCGCCGAAGTGCGCGCACGCGCTTTCCCCGCCGATGAACATGTCTTTGCCGATCAGGCTCCGTCACAGGGCTCAGCTAAATGACCGCTCCGATCCTGCGTCGCCTCTCCGATCTGCACGCCTTGACCGCCAACTGGCACAAGAAAGGTGAGGCAATCGGCGTCGTCCCAACTATGGGCGCGTTGCATCCGGGGCATCTGTCTCTGGTTGAGGCGGCCAAAAATGGCACCGACAGAGTTATCGTGACGATTTTCGTGAACCCAAAGCAGTTTAACAACCCCGAGGATCTGGCCAATTATCCGCGCACCGAAATCGAAGATGCTCAGAAACTGGCGCCCTATGGCGTTGATGCGATTTATGTGCCGGACCCGGACGAGATCTACCCGCAAGGCTTTGCCACCACCGTATCTGTAACTGGCCTGACAAATGTGATGGAGGGCGAATTCCGCCCCGGTCATTTCGATGGCGTCGCCACTGTGGTCGCCAAACTGTTCCTGCAAACCCAGGCAGACAGAGCCTATTTTGGGGAAAAAGACTATCAACAGCTGCTGGTCGTGCGCCGCATGGCGCGCGATCTGGATATCCCGATCGAAGTGATCGGCTGCCCCACGGTGCGTGAACCCTCGGGTCTGGCCATGTCCTCACGCAATCAGCGCCTCTCGCCCGAGGGGATGGAGATTGCAGCGCACAAACACCGCATCATGCTGGATCTTGCCAACGCGCTAAAGAACGGCGCCCCGTTCGACACACTGGCAGCACAGGCCAGTACCGATCTTTTGGCCGCAGGTTTTACACAAGTGGAATATATCCAACTGCGCTGTGCGGAATCTCTGAACCCGCTGACACATGCCGACCGACCCGCCCGCCTGTTTGCCGCGGCCTGGGCGGATGGAGTGCGTCTAATCGACAATATTCCCGTCTGAACACTCTGGTACGCAACCGACTGTTTGCGCTAAAGTCTCGCAAAACCAAATGCGAAGGGGGGCGCAGGCGTGACCTATATTCTTGCCATTGATCAGGGCACCACATCATCACGGGCCATTCTGTTCGACGCGGACATGCAACGGGCAGGCACCGCGCAGCATGAATTCACGCAGCATTTCCCACAAGAAGGCTGGGTCGAACACGATCCCGAGGAAATCTGGGACAGCGTCCTACGTGTCTGCCGCGAGGTGATGCAGAGCGTTGGCGCAACCCCCGATCAGATCGCCGGTATCGGCATCACCAACCAGCGTGAAACAACCGTGGTCTGGGATAAACAGACCGGCGAGCCGATCCACAACGCAATCGTCTGGCAGGATCGACGCACTGCCGATATCTGCGCCCGCTACAAACAAGCCGGTTGCGAGGATGACGTGACCCAGCAGACCGGGCTGTTGCTGGACCCGTATTTTTCGGGAACCAAAGTCAAATGGCTACTGGATAATGTCCCCGGCGCCCGCGATCGCGCCGAGGCAGGAGAGCTACTGTTCGGTACCATCGATAGTTTCCTGATCTGGCGCCTGACCGAAGGCCGCAACCATGTGACAGACGCCACCAACGCTGCCCGCACACTGCTGTTCGACATCCACAAAGGCTGTTGGAGCACCGAGATTTGCGATCTGTTGGATGTGCCCATGTCCATGCTGCCCGAGGTACAGGATTGCGCCTCGGATTTCGGAAAAACGACTCTGATTGGGGGAAAAATCCCGATTCTGGGTGTTGCGGGCGATCAGCAGGCCGCAACCATCGGGCAGGCCTGTTTTCAGCCCGGCATGATGAAATCGACCTATGGGACAGGCTGTTTTGCGCTGTTGAATACCGGGCCACAGCCGGTCGCCTCGAAGAACCGCCTACTGACGACGATCGCCTATCAGTTGGACGGGCAAAAAACCTATGCCCTTGAGGGTTCGATCTTTGTCGCAGGCGCAGCAGTCCAATGGCTGCGCGATGCGCTGCAGATCATCGAAACCGCCCCGGAAAGTGGCGAGCTGGCGCAGCAGGCCGACCCCAACCAGCATGTTGTGCTGGTGCCCGCGTTTACCGGATTGGGCGCGCCTTATTGGAAACCAGATTGTCGGGGCGCGGTCTTTGGCCTGACCCGCAATTCCGGGCGGGCAGAATTTGCCAAGGCAACACTGGAAAGCATCGCCTATCAGACCCGAGACCTTTGGCATGCCATGCAGGGCGACTGGGGCGCAGATACCGATGTCATCTTACGCGTCGACGGCGGTGCCAGCGCATCTGATTGGGCGATGCAAGGCCTGTCGGATTACCTCGGCGCCGAGGTCGACCGACCCGTGATGCAGGAAACCACCGCACTGGGCGCGGCCTGGCTGGCGGGTATGCGCGCAGGCATCTACCCTGATCAACAGGAGTTCGCGGAAACCTGGGCGCTGGATCGCCGGTTCGAACCCAAACTCTCCACAGAGGAACGCGACGCCGCCTATGACCGCTGGCAACGCGCTGTTCAGGCGGCCATGGCGTTCTGATCGCAGCCGCATTTGGGCTCTGCTTTGTTCAAAGTTGGGTTCTTATGGGGCCACCTGTGCGAACGGTGAATTTCTACGGCAAGTCAGTGCTGCGAGTAAGGCTGTTGGTCAATGTCGGGACCGCGGGACAAAACGGACATCCGACGCACAAGGCCGAATGTCCGCTTAATCCAATCAATCTCAGTTGATATCCTGAACATCCATGACCAGGTTTTCCCAGTTCCGCTGGTTTTCCATGTCGTGCTCTAGGCCCTGCTCGTCTGCGATCGTGAAGCGTTTAACGGCTGATGTTTTGCTCGTTGCCTGGTAGAGCCAATAGGCCTCGGCCTTCAGGGCCTCATCGATAGGCTTGTCGATCGACTCGTAGACCATCTGCTTGCAGGCATTGATGGACTCTGCCGGGAACTTGGAAATCCGCTGCGCCAAGGTGTTTACGTAGTCGTCGATCTCATCAGCATCCAACGCTTTATTGATCGTGCCCATTGCCTCGGCTTCATCGGCGTCAAAGTCTCGGGCACTCAGGATGATTTCCAGCGCGCGGCCCAGACCGGTCTGACGGGCCATGCGGGACGCACCGCCGCCGCAGGGCAGGATACCCATGCCGACTTCCATCTGCATGAACTTGAATTTGCCACGCGCCGCAAAGCGCATGTCCAGCGCCAGGGCCAACTCGTGGCCACCACCGCGTGCGAAGCCTTCCAGCTTCGCGATCGTGGCCTGAGGCACCTTGCTGATGCGTTCGCAGACCGCTTGCAAATCGAGCAGCTGGGCTTCATCGCGGGAGACAGCTTCGGTCGACATGTCCTTGAGCAGCTCGGTGTCGTAGTGGCAGACCCAAACCTCGGGGTTCGCGGATTGGAAGATGACCACCTTGGTATCGCGGTCCCGCTCCAGCCGCATGGCAAGGCTGTTGAGGTCGGCCAGCATTTCCTGGCCTTGCACATTCACTGTTCCAAAATCGAATGCCACCGTTGCGATGGCGTCTTGGACCTTCACGTCAAAGGTTTGAAAATTCTCGTATTTCATCAGTCCGTCCTTTCTTGGGTCCGGACAACGCATGTCGCCGGAGGGTTGCAGCTTCAGGTGGTGTAAAAGACGCCCGACGTCAGACGGGCGTCAGTGGGATCAGCTGAGAGATTTCAAAGCATCTTCGATGCCTTGCATCACCTGCGCCGAATGAGTTGCGTCCAGTGCAGCCACATGTGGCTGCGCGAACTGGCCGCTGTCATTGTCAAAATACTTGCCCGAAACATCCGCGAACGACGACCCGAGCGCCGCTTCACGCAGGATGTTCGCGCCGATGGACAGATCGTTGCCCGCGATGCCGTAGCCTTCCTTGACCATCTTCGAAGCCAACAACGATCCGGGATTGACGGCGACGACGACGGGTCCGTCGGTCAACACCTTCGCCAATTCGCGGGTCCAGATCGTGATGCCGAGCTTGCTTTGCGCGTAGGCGTCATTGTGGCCAAGCTGTTTTTCCCCGCGCATGGCAGCCAAATCAATCGGCGCTTGCGCGGCAGAGGATAGATTCACGATCCGCCCGTCTTTCGGAATGATCGGCAGAAGCGCGCGGGTCAGCGCATAGGGCGCCAAGGTGTTGACCATGAACCGCACATCATGGCCGGCCTCGGTCTGGGTCTCCGCGACTTTCAGCACGCCCGCGTTATTGATCAGCACATCAAGGCGGTCGTGTTTCTCGCGCACCTCTGCCGCGAAGGTTTGGATATCGGCCATACGCGACAGGTCAGCGGCATAGGTTTCGACGTCGCCGCCGACCTCGTTGACGGCGGCTTCCAGTTTGGCTGCACCGCGTCCATGAAGCAGAATTTTGTGCCCCTCTTTTGCGAGGGTCTGCGCCGTCAAAAGACCGATGCCGTCTGTTGATCCGGTGATAAGAATTGTCTTGGTCATGATTGTCTCTCTCCGTTTGCTCGTGTTTCGTGGGTCCGATGATGGGATCAGGCAAAACGCACTAGGGTGCGGCTCTCAATGCTTTTGCGGATGGTCATGACGTTTGGGTCTTCGACCATGTCCAACGCGGAGTGCCCGATGGAGGGCCGTCCCTGATTGTCGAAGATGTTGAAGTAGGCGACCTCATCCGGGGTCATCTTCGACATGTAGATCCACTGATGATTCGGGTTTGCCGCCAACCCCATGATCTGTCCTTTGCGGTCGGGATAGATCAGATCAAGCAGGATCCAGTCTTCCGGGGCGACGCTCGACGGCAGGATAAACCCGAGCGGGGCTGAGTTGATCGCCGCCTCGATCGGTCGCCAGATGTTAATGAAGGCGTAGTGCCCCGCGCTCCATTTTGCCGCTGTATCAGCACCAAGAATGTCGATCAGTCGCTGTTCTGCGCCGTCAGGGCTGTAGTCGCTGTGGACGTTTCGCGCGGGCTTGCGCGCGGCGTCAGGGTCATCCACCCGGATCGTGTGATCAAAGATGATCACCTCCTGCGCGTCCAGCTTGGTCGTCAGAAGCGACGTCAGCTCTGCGTCGTACTCCGCTTGCCAGGCATCATCGTCTTGCGCGAACGAGACCGCTGTTGGGACGAAAGAAAACGCGACAGCGTCATCCTCGAATGATGGGTCTGTGGCTGACCTGCGCGCGTCGCGCACTTTCACTTCGGTTGGGGTGAGTTCTGGCGCGATCAGATTGCCAACGATGCCACCGGCATCAAGCTCGAACGCCTGACGCTCCGGTTTGTGGACGTGATAATTCACTGTCGCTGTCTGAGTCATTCCGCTCTCCGCTCTGTCTTGAGCTTTGACCTATACCGCTGCGCAGATATATAAACGGTAGATAATCGAATTCAGTTTTCTGGAAAAATATACAATATGGATACGCAAAGCCTCCGCCTCTTCGTCCTTGCTACTGAAACGCTGAACATCAGCGCGGCGGGCCGAACGCTAGGGATGGCACCGGCGGTAGCCAGCGCGCGGCTCGCAAAGCTTGAAAAACTGCTGGGCGCCGAATTGTTGCATCGATCCACGCGGAAAGTCTCGGTGTCCCTAGAGGGGCAGGACTTCTTGCCGTACGCCCGAGAGATGATCGAACAGGAAGAAGCGGCCCTCGCCGCATTCGGCAAAGGCAAGGCCGAGGTGAGCGGGACATTGCGCTTTGCCGCTCCAAGCACCTTTGCCCAGCTCTATATCGCGCCCCTGTTGCCCGCTTTTATGGATGCCTATCCAGACCTGACGCTCGATTTGCATTTATCAGATACCCAGTTCAACCTGATTGAGGGCAGCTATGATCTGGCCCTCCGCAATTCTATTCTGGAGGACAGCAGTCTGACGGCGCGCAAACTGGCAAACGACACACGTATTCTTTGTGCAGCACCAGACTATCTGGAAACACATGGGGTGCCCGGCACACCGGATGACCTCGCGGCGCACCGTCTGGTCGCCTTCAAGGATCTGGAGCCGCGCGCCTTGGTGTCAGATGACGGAGCCAAAGCAACATTCGACCTCCACAAAGCCTCCCACAGGCTGATCGTGAACGACGGGCTGACACAAGTGCGTGTCACGCTCAAGGGTGCCGGCATTTCGATTAACTCCCTCTGGGCAGTCCACAGCGAGCTGAATGATGGGTCCCTTGTGCAGGTGCTGCCCGGGTACACACTGGCGGACAATCCGGCGCTTTGGCTGATCTACCCCAAAAGCAACGTAGTCTCCGCAAAGGTCCGCGTCTTCATGGACTATCTGATCCAACAGATCGGACGGTCAGCGGCTTGGGCCGGGTCCTAGGCGCCACACCTCTATTATGTAGAGAAAACGAATTCTGTTATCAAAAATATGTCCATTCATACGCAATCTAAGCGTAATATCTGATGTCTCGGAAGCAACAGGCTTGACCATCAGAAAGTTGAGACAGGACATGACACAATCTGCATTAGAGCGCGCACGCGCCGTGGAACGCCCCACACGCGAAGCAATGCTGCAACGCGCCCCGCAAGTCGCGCAATTCTGGAATGACAACCAGGAGCTGTTCAAACACGCATGGAAGGAATGGGAGCAGACCAATCAAACCGCCTTGGATGCATCTGTTCATGACGACCGTCTCCGCGCAGCGGTCGAGGGGGCCTGGAAAGACCCGGCAACCGAAGGCGAAGTGAAAAAACTATGGGAAGAGGTCTTCCCCGGTGTCTACAAAACCCAGTTCTTTGACCCCGAACGGCTGTTCGTTTTGCGCAGCTATCTGGACAGCGTCGCCGATGCAGGCATTCCGCTGCGCCCACCCTATGGCATTTCCCTCAACCGGGGCGGTGCAATGCTTGACCCGCGCTCGGAAGGGCATCTAGGGGCCTCAGCCTTCCAGACGTTCTACCGCGACCTCATGAACACCTATATGCGGCCCATCTCACGGCTCTTGTTCCCGGATGTGATAGGATACGACACGCAGACCTTCGGGTTTTCCATCCAGTGGCAAGCAGATAAGGACACGTCGCTCCGGCCTCACTCAGACGCATCATCGGTCACGCTGAATATCAATCTAAATCTACCGGACGAGGCCTTTTCTGGCTCCGCTGTCAGCTTCATTGATCCCGCGTCGCGACGGGTCGAAAAACTGCACTTTGAGCCCGGCACGGCCTTGATCCACCACGGCAGCGTCCCCCATGCGTCTGAACCGATCACCGAAGGTCAACGCTCCAATTTCGTGCTGTGGCTCTACGGTCAAAACGGCCAGATCCCGCATCCTGGTGCGTTCGCGCCCACAATCGATCCGCGCGCGCGCTGGACGGTCCCGACCGATCCATCGGACGGGTTTGCGCCCTTCTGATCCGCGGACCTCGACAGGTTGGTTGGGTGATAGACGTCGCCCAGCCAACATAGCGGAGGCTCGTTGGCCGCTTTTTCAGATAATCTCGAAGCAGCCATTGGTGCAGGTTGCAGCATTCGTTGTTTTGGGCTCAAACCTGACATCTGCCGTATCTGTAGCCCCGGTAGCCTGATTGAGAACGCGAGGATCAAATCCATCCGACAACCGATAGTCGAGCGCCTTTAGCTGTGATCTTTCAGCAAGCGTTGCTTTTGCCGTGACCAGTCGCGCTTGGCCTGGGTTTCGCGCTTGTCGTGGTTTTTCTTACCCTTAGCGATGCCGATCTTAATCTTGGCCAGGCCCTTGTGGTTGAAATACAGGACCAGCGGCACAAGCGTCATGCCTTTGCGTTGGGTCGCGTTCCACAGATTAGACAGCTCTTTGCGCGACACCAATAGCTTACGGCGACGACGTTCTTCGTGTTTGAAGACCTTGGCCTGGTCGTAAGGGGCGACATAGCTGTTGACCAACCACAGCTCTCCGTCGTCAACCGTGGCATAGCTTTCGGCGATGTTAGAACCGCCTGCCCGCAGGGATTTGACCTCGGACCCGTGCAGCATGATGCCGCACTCGATATCCTCTTCGATCGCGTAATCGAAGCGGGCACGCCGGTTTTCGGCGATGACTTTGTAATTCGGGTCTGTCTTCTGCTTGGCCATGACGGGTTGATTTAGGCCCCTTGGGCGGGCCTTGCAAGCAGGTGCATCAGGATTTGGCCGAGATAATCAGATCGGGGCCGAAAATCGTGTCGGCGTGGTTGTGCAGGTAGATCTTCAGCCAGGGTGTAAACCGGTCGGGATGGCGCTGCACTTCGGCCAGCAGATCGTGGTAGTCGATCCAGCGGATATCCATCACTTCCTCGGGGTTCGGCTCGATCTTCAATGGCCCGCGGACATGAGCGAGGAAAACATCCACCACCTCATGCTCGATCAGGGAATTGCCGACATCGGCATGATATTCCAGCCGGTGACGATATTCGGGATACAGCCCAGTGATCCCCAGTTCCTCTTGCAGGCGACGCACTGCACAGACCGAGGGCATCTCACCCCAGTCAGGATGGGTACAACAGGTATTCGCCCACAGGCCGGGCGTGTGGTATTTGCCCATCGCCCGGCGCTGCAGCAAAATCTCGGTGCCGCGCACAACAAAGACCGACACCGCCTTGTGCCGCAGACCCTTTTCATGGGCTTCAAGCTTTTCAACGGGGGTCAATTCACCATCAACCCAGGCCGGGATCATGATTCCCATTTGTCGTCTCCTGCTGCCGATCCGCCTGTGCGACCGGGAATTCCGGAATAGCTTTGGCCTGATAGGCTTGGCTGTGGTGCAAAGCGGGCAATGCACCACGCGATTCCAAACTGGCGTCTATTGATCCGGTTATCAACCGCACGAAAGGCCGCAGGGGCTGCGGCCTTTTCTGGTCTTACCGATTGCGTGGTTTCCCAGGTTATTCGCCCGAAACACTGACGATATAGGCGTAAACGTCCTCAGCGCCCTTTTTCAGCTTGAAGGTCATTTTGGACTTGGCCGAGGTCTGATCCAGATAGGATTGCAGGAAGGCTTTGGGGTCCTGGGCATATTCGACAAAGGTTGCCTCGTCCCAGACCAAGCCGTTTTCACCGGCTTCGACAATGCTGTCACCGTATTTGAACCCTTCGACCGTCCCAGCAGTACGGCCTGCAACCCCATAGAGGTTCGGGCCGGTTTTTCCGCCCTTTACGATCACCTCGCCATCGGGATCAGCAATCAGATGGCAGGATTTGCATTTGTTGAAGGCTTTCTTGCCAGCTTCGGTGTCACCTTCAGCATAGACTGGAAGGGCCAGTAGGCCGGCAATTGCGGTCGCGAGGATACGATTCATAACTTTTGCTCCGATACGAATTGGCTGCACAGAAAGGACCTCTGGCGCAGCAGAGAGTCAACGCGCAGATTGCCGCGCGATGGCACTGTGTCACAGCCGGGATCGGGTCGTCCTTAACTTAAGTCATGTACGTCTGCCCAACAGGGCAGAAGATCGCCTGCACTGGGTGACGCCAGATAAATCGCACGGGCGATCGCCCGCGACAGGCAAACCGAGGCTGCATGCGCGATCATAGGCAGCACGCTTGGGTCAACAGCTTGACCGGAGGTGCTGATGCCGAAAACCAGATCACCATCTTGTGAAGTATGCGCAGGCACAATCGCGCGAGCGATGCCATCATGAGCTGTCACCGCCAGGCGGTGGCACTGTGTCTTGGTTAACGCTGCATCAGTTGCGACAATTGCAATGGCCGTGTTGGCCCGGTCCGGGTCAACCTGCCCCATAGCTAGAGCTTTGCGGCTTTGCTGAATCTGTGCTTGACCCGATGAGAGGTCTGGCCCCAGGCCGCCAAATTCGTTGTCGATCTCGAATGGCGCCGCCCAAAAGTGGCGATCCCCAGGTGTCGTGACGCTGCCGACCGGATTGGCTGCCACAAGCGCGCCTACAGTGATGCCGTCGTCCAGAACCAACGATGCAGAACCCAGGCCACCTTTTTGCATAGCCGCCAATGCGCCGGTTCCTGCCCCGACTGAACCGAGCGCAAAACGTTCTGCGGCAGCGTGGTAGGCTGCCTTTCCGAGAGCGCGGTATGGATTCTCGGACCAAGTTTTATCGCCGCCATTGAGTAAATCGAACAGAATTGCTCCCGGCACGATGGGCACAATCGCATTCCCGACAGCAAAGCCGCGCCCGTCGGCCCGCAAACCATCCGTAACCCCTGAGCAGGCGTCCAACCCGAAAGCCGAGCCACCAGACAGCACGATCGCATCGATTTGATCAACGGTTTTATCCGGTGCCAACAAGTCAGTTTCACGCGTGCCCGGCGCGCCCCCCATTACATGGACAGAAGCAACAAAGGGTTTGTCCGCTGTCAGAACAGTTGTGCCCGATTTCAACGCCTCGTCCTGCGCGTTGCCGACCTTCAGCCCTGGGACATCGGTGATCAGGTTTTTGGATCCGGGAGTCATCGAAACCTCTGACGTTGGGCAGGGAAGCGCGCCTCGGCACGCTGCCTCTGGCGGAGATATTTTGAGCCAAATGAAGTCCGGATCAAATGCATCGGCCCCCGTCCACTTCGAGCGTGGTGCCCGTAATCATACTGGCTTCATCCGAGCACAGAAAGCAGGCGGCGTTGGCCATGTCTTCGGGAGTCGAGAAGCGACCCAATGGGATGGTCGACAGGAATTTGGCGCGAATCTCGGGGGTGTCTTCGCCCATGAAGGATTTCAGCAATGGGGTTTCGCCCGCAACTGGGCAGATCGCGTTGACACGCACGCCGGACGGGGCGAGTTCCACCGCCATGGTTTTGGTTGCGGTGATCATCCAACCCTTGGACGCGTTATACCAGTTCAGGTTGGGGCGCGGAGACAGCCCGGCGGTTGAGGCGACGTTCAGGATCGCCCCGGTTCCGCGTGCCTTCATCATCGGCACAAAGGCGCGGGCGGTCAGATAGACGGATTTCATGTTCACGTTGAAGACACGGTCGAAATCCTCTTCGGAGACGTCTTCTAGCGGTGTAGGCAGATGGGTCACTCCGGCATTGTTGACCAGGATGTCGAGCCTGCCAAAGGCGTCGTGGGCGGTGTCCGCCATTTCCTGAACCGATGCCGTGCTGGCCACATCAACCTGCTGCGCGATGGCCTGCGCGCCCAGCGTTTCTGCCATTTCGCGGGCCGCAGCGCCGTTGATATCCGCGATCATAACGCGTGCGCCCTCTGCATTGAACTTCTGCGCGATACCGGCCCCGAACCCGGACGCGCCGCCTGTTACGATTGCGGTTTTTCCCTCCAACCTCATAGCTTTGCCTCCTTGTCGCCTGTCAAGGCAGAGTAGCAAGGCGCAAAGAAGTTACCAGATCAATCTTCGTCGACCCTGCCGCGCAGAGATTTGACATCCGAACGGGCCTTTTTGGCGGCCAATCGACGTTTGACCGAGCCATAGGTGGGCTTGGTGGCGATACGCCGTTTGGGTTTGACCAGCGCACGGGTGATCAGTTCAGCCAATCGCACCCGCGCAATCTCGCGGTTGCGAGCCTGGCTACGCGTTTCCTCGCACTGGATGATGATCGCGCCCTCTTTGGTCCAGCGCCGCCCAGCCAACCGTTTCAGCCGCGCCTTGACCGGATCAGGCAGTGAGGGCGAGCGCGCCGCTTCGAACCGCAACTCGACTGCGGTCGAAACCTTGTTCACGTTCTGCCCGCCAGGGCCGGAAGAGCGCACAAAGCTTTCGGTCATTTCCCAGTCTTGCAGGGTGATATCGTCATTGATCCGCAACATGGGGCGGACCTTACAAGTGCTGTGCGGAAACAAAAAGGGCCGCCCTAGCAGGACGGCCCTTCGAAAGTTCAGGAGGTTGGGTCGGTTAGATCAATCGACCAGCCGGAGCGAGCGCTCCGCCAAGGGCTGCCCTAACGGGCGATCCCCCCGGTTGTTCCAACACCTCTCTCCAATCTCTTTCTCGACACTGGATCACCTCCTTTTCTATCTGTTGCGGTTAACTAGGATGGTGACACAAGCTGTGCCATTCTCAAAGCGTTTTTTACACGGGCTGCGCGGTCAGGCGCGCAACGATCACCTTGAAGGGGATCAGCGCAATCAGCGCCAGCGACAACTTTACCAGCCAGTCCGCAAAGGCCAGCGTGACCCATAGGGGTGCCATCGGGCCAGACAGCATGAAGGGAACAGGCTCCCACGCCCAGTTGATCGCGGCGTCTGCATTGGCGCCGAAGATCGCGATCGAGGCAGAAAAGGCGATAGTGAAGAACAATGCTGTATCCAGCGCCGAACCCACTAGGGTCGAGACCAGCGGTGCGCGCCACCAGCGACCCCCGCGCATTGCATTGAACACGGTGACATCGGTCAGCTGGGCGATCAGGAAAGCAGTGCCAGAGGCAACAGCGATCCGCAGCGGCACAGCGGCATAGGTGAACCCGTCGCCCTGCAGCATGATCTGGCTGCCGATCAGCGAGCAGATGATGCCGGTGACGAACCCGGCAAACACGACCTTGCGGGCGGTTGCCACGCCATAGACGCGGTTCATGATGTCGGTGACCAGAAAGGCCAGCGGATAGGTGAAAGCACCCCAGGTCAACAGCCCGTCAAGGATCAGGAACTGGACCAGAATGTTCGAAGCCACAACGATGGTGGCCATGGCAAGGATGCCGGGAATAAAAGCGCGTTGCATATTTTGATGCCCGTTTTGACAAGGTAGCGGCGACTTGGCCAAGGGACTGTCCCAAGGCAAGCCGTGCGTTTAGACCTTTGTTTCAGGCCTGTCAATCGGGCAGCAGATATTCCACCAGTTCCGTCCGCTGAAGGGCCAGAAAATTGTCATCCGAAATCATCGTAACCCGCAACCTTCCCTGATCGTCACGCCAGACCGACAGGCCTTCGAGGTTGTCATGCGTCCCACGCGCGGTTTGCAGCAAGATCTCTTCGGATTGCGGTGTGTCACCATTCAGTTCCCAACGCCTGAGCTGCGACCGAAAGCCTGTCAGGGACACCGATCGTTCCAGCACATAGAACCGCCCGTCGGGGCCAAAATCCGCCGCCACTGGCAGGAACTTGCCCCGTTGCGGCAGGACAAAAGGTGTCGACCAGGCCTGACCATCCCAACGATACACCGGTATGTCCCCCGATACGGTACGGCTCTTTTCGGTCAGGGTGTACAGCCGCCCAAGCCCGTCAATGGCCAGCCCCTCGAACGAGCCGTTATGGTCAAGAACCTCAAAGGCTTTGGGGCGTGGCAGGACCTGCGCCGGGCCTGTCGGGTTGGGGTAATAGGCCACCCGGTGCACCCCCTCGAATGAGATATAGACCCCACCGTCAGGGGCGATTGCCAGGCCTTCGGAATCGCCCGCTGTGCCCACCAGAACCTTGCCGGTGCTGGACAGGATGGGCCAGTGCCGCTGGATCTCGATGCCAGTAATCTCATTCTCGTTTCGATCAATACGAGCGTCCAACATCGTTGCGCGATCACTCAGCGCGATCATACGGGTCCCACCGTCAAAGATGTGAATGCCCGAATATCCGCCGAACCAATCCGCCTGATGTCGCCAGGCAAAATTGTTCAGCAAAGCGGCAGGCTTTGCTCCCTCGGCCCAGACCATACCTGTCAGCAGCAGCGCCGCGATCAGTTGGATTGCAAGACGTTTGTGCATTGCTTGGGCAGATCGGCCAGCCGGTATTCGCGTCGTTTCTTGGGTGCTGGCGCGTTTGGATCGGGCGGCGGCGGGTTGAGGATGTTGTTCACCCATTGCTGTGCTTCGGCGCAACCATCACCCTTGGGCGGCGGATCCTGGTTCACGCAGCCGCTTGATCCCCTTGGACAGGCCAGCCGCACGTGGAAATGATAGTGATGGCCCCACCACGGCCGGATTTTACGCAGGTAAGCGCGGTTTCCCTTTTCGTCATTGCACATCTGCACCTTGGCACCGGGAAAGACGAATATCCGCGCCACGCGCTTGTCTTTTGCCGCTGCACGCAGCACTGCGTGATGCTGTTTGGTCCAGTTGCCGTTGACGAAGGCACCGTTCGAGCGGCGCAGGGAAATCGAAGAGATATTCTCGCGCGCCTTGCGGGAAAGACGCATGTTGTCACCGGGCAGCATCCAGATATCGATGTCCAGACCCAGCTGGTGGCTGCGGTGGCCCGATGTCATCGGCCCGCCGCGCGGCTGGCTGATATCGCCTATATAGAGACCATTCCATCCTGACTGCTTGGCCGCAAACCGGCTCAGATCCTGAACATAGTCGATCGCCTGCGGATGGCCCCAGTTGCGGTTGCGTGACAGGCGCATAGCCTGCCATGTGGGTCCGGTTTCGGGCAGTTGTACCGCCCCCGCCGCACAGCCGCGCGAATAACTGCCGAAAGCGGCCGGTTTTTGTTGTGAACTTTGCTTTTGGCCTCCGAATAACTGCTTGGCCAGCGGCTCTGAACCTGCGGTACCGGCGAATGTTATTGCCGCAATGACCGCGAAAAAACGTAATAAAATCATCTGCTCTGATCCCCTTCCGGTTTCACCCAGCGCATTAGGAACAGTCCCAGAATAAACAACAGAACTATGGGTGACACCCCCAGTCGCGCACTACCGGTCACAGTTGTGGCAATCCCGATCAACAACGGGGCCGCAAATGCGGTGGCGCGGCCGGACAAGCCATACAGGCCAAAGCTCTCGACCGGGGCAGCGGGATCGGTGTGGCGCACCATCAGAGAACGGCTGGCCGATTGTAGGATACCTCCCATGCCGCCGATCAGAACACCGCAACCAAAGAACACCAGATCCGGCAGGCCCGACCCTTCGGGCAGGGTGATGCCGTAGATCTGGGTCCGGTCCATCATCACGACGGTGATACAGACAAAGATCAGCACCCAGATCGCAACCAGAATGACAGGTTTGGGGCCGTATTTCTTGTCCAGCTTGCCGCCAAGCCAGGCAAAGGCTGCCGCAGCCAGAACGCTGACAATCCCGAATACGCCGATCTTGATCAGATCCCATTCCAGCACCAGCCGCGCATAAACGCCGCCAAAGGTATACAGCCCGTTCAGCGCATCGCGATAGAACATGGACGAGCCCAGATAGCTGGCCAGACTGACGCGATTGCGCAGGTTAGAGACTGATTTGACCAGCAGCTGCAGCGCCTCTTTGACGCTGCCTTTCTTTTCGACATCTGGATCGTCGCGCACCCACAGGAAATAGGGGATCATGAACAGAATGAACCACACGGCGGTGAACGGCCCGACAAATCGCGTGCCTTCGCGTGCTGCGGCGTCCAGACCAAAAACAGGGTCCATGCCGATCAGGGTCTTGCCATTACCCTGCTCAACAAACAGGGCCAGCATGATTGCCAGCGAGATAAGCCCGCCGAAATAGCCAAAGGCAAAACCCGAACCCGATATCTCGCCCACCTCACTGTCATCACCCAGATCGGGCAGCTGAGAATTGGCGAAGATCAGCGCGTATTCCGCCCCGACAAAACCCAGGCCAAAGGCCGACAGCATCAGCCACATGTTTGACCCGTCCGGCAACGTGTACCACAGCGCAGCAGAGCCCACCGCGTACATGATGGAAAAGCCGAATATCCATGGTATACGACGGCCCGAAACATCCGCCATCGCCCCCATCAGCGGGGCACCGAAGGCGATGATCAGCCCCACGATGGTCATGCAGTTCGCCCACACCGTCTGCGCCCGTGCGTCTGCGGCATCGGCGCCCAGACCGGCGTTCAGATAATACTCGGCGGCTACTCCGGCAAAATAGGGCCCAAAAACAAAGGTCACCAACAGCGTGTGATAGGGCTGACTTGCCCAGTCGAAGAACCACCAGCCCCAGATGCGTTTGCGCTTGGAAATCTCTGCCATACCTGCCCCGTTTTTTATTGTTGGCGTCATAAGACGGGGCTTTGGCTCAATTCGCAAGCGTTCTGTTGGCGCGGACTTGCTCTTTTGTGCAGGGGCGCTTAGGTCTCAGCAGATGCGAAATCCGGAGGCCCCATGCTGTCGTTGATCCAAATTCTGCTGCTGATTCTGGACATTGTCTGGTTCATCATTCTGGCCCATGTCATCATGAGCTGGCTGATCAATTTCCAGGTGCTGAACCTGCATCAACAGTTGGTTGCGCAGATCTGGTACGGGCTGAACCGCCTGTTAGAGCCGATTTACGGCCCGATCCGACGCGTTCTGCCTGCAATGGGCGGACTTGACCTGACGCCCCTGGTGGTTCTGATCGGTGTCTATGCGCTGCGTATTATCCTGATCAACAATATGGTCTATTTTGTCTGACCTCTTGTTCAGTGAATCTTAGTATGTGATTGTCCTGTCTTAAGAGCAGATAAACCTTAAAACAGGGCACCCCCGCACATGTTTGACGCCGCGCCTTTGCTGCGAGATGTCTTTGGATTCGACGACTTCCGTCCCGGTCAGGAAGAGATCGTCGATGCCGTCACGCTGGGCGAAAACGTGCTGGCCATCATGCCCACGGGCGGTGGCAAATCCCTGTGTTTCCAACTGCCTGCGCTGATGCGCGATGGGGTCACGGTGGTGATCTCTCCGCTGATTGCCCTGATGCGCGATCAGGTGCGCGGCTTGCAGGAAGCAGGCGTCGAGGCCGGCGCGCTAACATCCGGCAATACCCCCGAAGAAACCGATGCCGTGTGGGAAGCGTTGGAGGCCGGACGGCTCAAGCTGCTGTACATGGCTCCCGAACGTCTGGCCGCCGGATCGGCGCTGGGCATGTTGCGGCGGATCAATGTCAGCCTGATTGCGGTGGACGAGGCGCATTGCGTCAGTCAATGGGGCCATGATTTCCGCCCCGACTACCTTCGGATCGGAGAGCTGCGGCGTGCGCTGGATGTGCCTTTGGCCGCTTTCACCGCCACAGCAGATGCGGAAACGCAGGACGAGATTGTCGAAAAGCTGTTTGACGGCACGGCCCCGCGCAAATTTCTGCGCGGGTTCGACCGGCCCAACATCCACCTGGCCTTTGCCGCCAAGGATGGGCCCCGCAAACAGATCCTGGATTTTGCCGCCGCGCGCAAAACCCAATCCGGCATTGTCTATTGCGGCACTCGTAACAAGACCGAGGTTCTGGCACAGGCCCTGCGTGCCGAAGGCCACACCGCCTGTCACTATCACGGCGGCATGGATCCCGAGGATCGCCGCATCGTCGAGACCCGCTTTGCGCGCGAGGATGGTCTGATCGTGGTGGCCACGGTTGCCTTTGGCATGGGCATAGACAAGCCCGATATCCGCTGGGTCGCCCATGCGGACCTGCCCAAATCCATCGAAGCTTATTATCAGGAAATCGGCCGCGCCGGGCGTGATGGCGCCCCGGCAGAAACCCTGACCCTGTTTGGGGCAGATGACATTCGCCTGCGCCGGTCACAGATAGACGAGGGGCTTGCTCCCTCTGACCGGCGGATGGCCGATCACGCCCGTTTGAACGCCCTACTTGGCCTGGCCGAGGCGCTGGCCTGCCGCCGTCAGACTTTGCTGGGTTATTTCGGTGAACAGACCGAACCCTGTGGCAAATGCGATCTGTGTGACAGCCCGCCGGAAGTGTTCGATGGCACCACCCCGGTTCGTATGGCCCTGTCCGCGATCCTGCGCACCGAGGAATGGTTCGGCGCAGGCCATCTGATCGACATCCTGTTGGGCAACGAAACCGACAAGATCCGCGCCCGCCGACATGACAATCTGTCGACCTATGGCATTGGCAAGGACTGGTCGCGGCCCCAGTGGCAAGCGATTTTCCGGCAGATGATGGGCCATGATCTGGTCCGCCCTGATCCCGACCGCCACGGTGCGCTGCGCATGACTGAGGCCGCCAAGCCGATCCTGAAAGGCGAGGCGCAGATCAACCTGCGTAAGGACACGATCCGCAAAGCAACCCGTCGGCCTGCAGTCAAAGAGATGGTATCCGAAGAAGACGCACCGCTGCTGAGCGCACTGAAGGCGAAACGCCGTGCGCTGGCCGAATCCGCGCGGGTCCCGGCCTATGTTATTTTTCCCGATCGCACCCTGATCGAAATGGCGGAAACCCGCCCTGCAACGCTGGACGATATGGCCCGGATCAGCGGGATCGGTGCTAAAAAGCTGGAACGCTACGGGGCCACGTTTCTGGAGGTTCTGACCGGCGCGGTCGAAGAACTGCACCCGGCCCGCCGCAAACTGGCCGGGCGCGATCAGGGTGAGATTTACGACCGCCTGCTCGAAGTTCAGTCGCAACTGTCGCGCGGCCCTGATGGAATCGACAAGCCGCTGACCTGTACCGCCTCGCAACTGGCAAAGGTGGCGCAGTTGCGATCAGACGACCCACGCGCCATCGAACAGGTTCTGGGTGACCGCCGTCACGAAAGGTTTGGAGCCGCCTTTCTGGACGTGCTGCGTATGGCAAGCTAGATACCCACCAACAGGCAAGAAACGAGGGCGACTATGCTGGTAGTGATTTCCCCGGCCAAACGGCTGGATTGGGCAGAACGGAATGTTGAGGTCACGCAACCCGACTTTCAGGATGACGCGATCCGCCTGTCGAAAACCGCCCGCAATCTGACGCTGGGCGACCTGAAAAAGCTGATGGATCTGAGCGATGATCTGGCCCGCCTGAACCGCGACCGTTATCGCGCCTTTTCGGACGCCCCCGATGCTGTGGCGACACGCCCGGCCGCACTGGCCTTTGCCGGAGACACCTATCAGGGGCTCGAAGCGACTTCGCTGGATGCGGAAGAGATGGCCTGGGCCCAGGACCGCCTGCGTATCCTGTCCGGACTGTATGGCATATTGCGTCCGCTGGACGCCATTCAACCCTATCGGCTTGAGATGGGCAGTAGGCTGAAGACCCGGCGCGGCAAGAACCTGTACGATTATTGGCGCGACCAACTAAGCAAGGCGCTGAACGCTCAGGCAGCCGGGATCGGTAGCGATGTGCTGTTGAATTGCGCCAGTCAGGAATATTTCGGTGCAGTAGACCCCAAAGCGCTGAAATTACGGGTCATCACGCCGGTCTTCATGGAAGACAAGGGCGGCACGCCAAAGATCGTCAGCTTCTTTGCCAAAAAGGCACGCGGGGCGATGGCACGCTATGTCATTCAACACCGTCTGTCCGATCCCACCAGCCTGACAGAGTTCGACTCGGGCGGCTATGAATACCGCCCCGACCTGTCAGAGAACGACAAGCCGGTCTTTATCCGGCCCTATCAGGCCTCAGCCAGCATCGACGGGTCGTAAGAGACCAGTTCAACTGTGTTGCCTTCTGGGTCTTCGGTGAAAATTCCGCGCCAACCAACCCATCCGAACTGCTCGACGCGATAGGGTTGGCCGATCTTGTCATACCAACTCATGACCGCCGCCTGCTCGTCGAAGGGCAGCGACAATGCGATATGATGCAGCGACGATCCCGCTCCTGTTACGGGATCTTCGGCACCGGCCCGATGTTGCCCCGGTCGTGGCGCGGTGCTGTGGTGAAACAGGGCCAGAACTTGCGTATGGCCGCCAAACCCCTCGGCTATCCGGAAGAAGGTTATAGCGCTGTCATGGTCACCGCTCAGACGCTGCAGGCCGATCACCTGTTCATAGAACTGCACCATAGCGGCCATATCTGCGCAGCGAATGGCAATCTCGCCCAGCGCGCGGGGGTGAAATCCACGGTCATCAGTCATGTCGGCAGCCTAGAACGCTCGGGTTTCGTCATCAAGAACCGGTTGCGTTCCGTCTGGCCGATGGTCAAGGATCATCTGGTGGATTTTCTGTTTTTGCAGCGGTTTGGTCAGGTAGTAGTCCAATCCAGCCGATAAAATACCCTGATCATCTCCGCTCATTGCATGTGCGGTCAGGGCTACGATCGGGACGTGCTGATTGGTTTCAACCTCGCGGCGGCGGATTTCACCTGTGGCCTGTTTACCATCCATTCCGGGCATCGAGATATCCATGAATATCAAATCCGGGTCGAATTCCAGATGGGCGGCGACCGCCTCAAGCCCGTTGCCCGCAAAGCGAAGATCAATGTTCAGATCCTTGACCATTTTGCGCAGGATCAGCTGGTTGGTCTTGTTGTCCTCAGCAGCCAGAACCCGCATGAGCCTTTGATCCCCGGCAATCGGTCTGACCTGCGCAACCGTTGGGTTTTGCGTGTCGGAACCATTCGATATCGAATCCGCTGATCGTCCCAGAGCGGTCAGACGTGCATATAATTCTGAACGAGGGATCGGCTTTTGCAACACTCCGTCAATAAGCTCGCAGGCCGGATGAGCATGAATCACGCCGGGATTGGCCGACATGACCACGACAGAGGTATCCGTCCACCCCCGGCCCTTTATCGTGGCCGCCAAATCCAGCCCGTCCATGTCCGGCAGATCGTGATCGCACAGCACCAGATCTACCGTGTCATCAAGCTTAGCCAGCGCCTCGGTTCCGGTTGTACATTCGGTAACCTTGGCACCTAGGCGACCAAGTTGCTTTGACAGGATCGCTCGATTGACAGCCAGACCTTCAACCACAACCACATGGCGCAGACATCCTTCCATATTCGGTGGGGCGGGTTGCGGACCCTCGACCGTCGGCAGCGTTATCCGAAATCCAAAACAGGACCCCTGGCCCGGCTCGCTTTCGACCCAGATGGCACCGTCCATCAATTTGATCAGTCGTTTGGTGATGGCCAGACCCAACCCGGTCCCTTCAAACTGTCGGTTTTGTTCATCCTCGACCTGATTGAATTCACCAAAGATATGCGCCGCTTTATCCTCGGCAATACCGATACCGGTATCTTCTATGGCAACATGAATATCACAGGCCTGAGCCTCCACGCGGGGGACCCCCGTGACGCGGATCAAGACATGCCCTTCCGCCGTGAACTTGACCGCGTTTCCAACCAGATTGGTCAAGACCTGACGCACCCGGCCCGGATCGCCCACGAACAGGGTTGGCAAAAACAGGTCATAGTCGACTAAAAGGCTTAAACCCTTGTCACGAACACTGGGCTGCAGCAGCATCGCCACCTCAAGGATACAGCGTTCGAAATCGAACTGTTCGGGGTGTAGGACCAGCTTATCCGCCTCAATCTTCGAGTAATCCAGAACATCGTTGATGATCACCAGCAAGGCTTCACCGGAATTGCGGATCGTGTTGAGATAGAGCCGTTGTTCTTCATCCAGCGCGGTTTCGGTCATCAACTCGGTCATGCCAACAATACCGTTCATAGGCGTGCGGATTTCATGGCTCATATTGGCCAGGAATGCAGATTTCGCGCGGTTTGCAGCCTCGGCCCGTTCGCGCGCAGCGGTCAGTTCGGCCTGATGCCGGACCGAGGCGGTTATATCAAGCGCAAGGCTGACCACATCGCCACCGCCACCGCGTTGATCAATCAGCTTGATATAGAGCCCGTTCCACAGCTTGACGATTTCTGACGGCGGGTTGGACAACTTCCAACGGGCCAGCATCCTGGCGCGCCAATCATCCTGCGCCTCGTCCACGGTATCAATCAGACCCTCCTGCGTGAGGGTTTCCAGAATTCTGCCATAGCTGATGCCGGGCGCTACTTCATCCAGCCCCTCAAACAGGCTGAAATATGAGGCATTTGCCCCGATCAACCGGCTCTCTTCGTCGAAGAATGCAAACCCGTCTGGGAAGGTCTGGATCGAATGCCATAGCCGCCGTTCGGCCACTTCGATCTTGGCATTGGCCAATGTCAGGTCCGATTTAACTTTTTCATTTTCATCGCGCACCGTCTCAACCTCGGCCCGCGTTTCACCAATGCGTTTAGTCAGAGCCATCGCGTGCAGGCCCAATTTCCGGTTGGCCGCTGATAGTTCGGCCTGTTTCATCTCCAGCAGACGTTCAGCGGCAAGCCGTGCGCGTCTTTCCTGTGCCAGTTTGGTTGCAAGACTCATCAAAGGTGATCCCGGTACAATCTGCCCACAGCATCCTGACAGAGCGTGAAAAAGTGTTTAAGCCGTGCCTGTTGCCACAGACCAATGGCAGGCTCAGAGGCCGCAAACGTCCAAAACTGCCTGCCTCGCCGGTACCTGCCTTTTCCTACTCAACGCAAAATCTGCGGTATCTGAATGCGCGAAAGGCGCTCAGATCAAAAAAACTGTGTGGGATTACACGACAAACCTGACGTAGCAAAGCCGGTTCAAACGGTGCTTTACCATGACATGATGCTGGTGAATGGGGCCACAATCAGCGTTGTGGTCGAATGACCTAACGCCGACCTTCGCGCAGCCAACCCGCCAGAAGGAAACCACCGGCCAGCAAAAGCACCAGCCAGGGCGGCAGAACACCAGCCTGTGTTACAGAGCTGGTCTGGTAGGCATCGCGCGGGGTCAGCCCGATCCAACCGCGCCCCGATGCTGGCCGCCCAGCGCGGACATTGCGGATCGAAGGCAAACCGTCCTCGACCCGGATCACACCGCCGCGCAATTCGGCCAGAACCGGCTCAAGGATCTGATCGGTAGCAATCGTGCGTTCAAATTCTTTGGGGGCCGCAGGGCCCAACCCGATCACCGCCGAATGTTCACCCTCTTGCAGACGATAGAGGCCAATCTCGGGGCCGAAGATCTGAGCTTCGAACCGCCCCGGAGAAACTTCGTTCAGCGTCACCTCAAGTGTTTCGCCATTGGGCTGCGTGATGGTAACCGCTCCGACGTCATCCCCCAGGGTTTGACGGATGACGCGCATGATTTGACCATTTGCTTCGGCCCACAGAGCCTCTTCCTCAAGCTCGGGTTCTTTCATCATCCAATGTGCCAATCGCCGTAGAAGTTCAAGCTGCGGACCACCGCCGTCGAAGCCACGGCTCCAGAGCCAAGCGTGGTCAGAGGCCAGCATTGCCACGCGCCCCTCTCCGACCCGGTCCAGCACCAGCAGCGGCCGGTCATCGACGCCGGTCATCAGCGTTTCACCTGATCGGAACAGGACATCAACCTGGCGCAACCATGCACCCCAATGCTCGGAATCGCCCAGATCCGTGGTCACCGGGTGCCGGTGCCCCATATCTGTAACTGTGGGCACAAAGCGTTCTTCGATGACCCGCGCGGTGGGTTGCGCCGGAAGAATCGGCGCCAGCGGCGAGCGGAAGATACTGTCGGCGCTGGCAAAATCAGGACCAGCCGCAATCAGAACCGCACCACCATCATTGATGTAATTGGTGACATTCTCCAGATAGACCGCAGGCAGAATACCGCGCCGCTTATAGCGATCAAAGATGATCAGATCGAAATCGTTGATCTTTTCCAGAAACAGTTCTCGAGTCGGAAAAGCGATCAAAGACAACTCGTCCACAGGCACACCATCCTGCTTTTCAGGCGGTCGCAGGATCGTGAAATGCACCAGATCAACCGAGCTGTCGGATTTCAGAAGGTTCCGCCAGGTCCGTCCACCTGGATGCGGTTCACCCGAAACCAGCAGCACCCGCAGACGGTCGCGCACACCGTTCATCTGAATCAGTGCGGTGTTGTTGCGGTCGGTCAACTCTCCTTCGACGCCGGGTACGGTAAACTGGATGACATTCCGCCCGCCATGGGACAGCTTGACCGGTAGCTCGACATCGACACCGATTGGAATGGTGAAATGCTCTGGCGCATTGCCATCAACCGAAATTTCCAAAGGCGCATTCGCAGCCGCAACAGGAACTGCGCCGCTATCCTCAACCCGCAACGTCAGCGTGACCGGCTCTCCGATAATGGCAAAAGCCGGTGCATTGCGGACGATCAGACGGCGGTCCCAGTCGCTGGCCCGCCCAGTCTGCAACAGGTGCATCGGTGCAGGCAGGTCAGGGGCCTGATCAACGTCATGCACGATCCCGTCCGAAAGCACGAGGATCCCCGCAATGCGCGCACGGGGTTCCTCGGCCAGGACTTTGTTCAGCGCAGCCATGACCTGTGTGCCCTCATCCCCATCGCTGTCACCCACCCGGATCCGGCGCAGCTCGGTATTGTCGCGCGCGTCGATCTCGGCCGCCAGTTCGGCAGCGGCCTGTGCGGTCTGTTCCGCGCGATCGGACAGGGTCTGGCTGGCGCTTTCATCCTCGATCATCACCACGATGTCGGTCAGCGGAGTGCGATCTTCGACCTGATAAACAGGCCCCGCCATGGCCACGATCACGACCAGGGCGGCCAACCCGCGCAAAGCCCAGCCAGACAGGCCCCGCCACAGGGCTAGAACAACGCCTGATATGGCAATCGCGGCAACGACCATCAGAACGGGCCACGGAATCAGAGGGGCAAAGATAACGGTTCCGGTCATTGTCCCAACCTGTCCAGCAGCGCAGGCACATGGACCTGATCCGATTTGTAATTCCCGGTCAGCACATGCATCACCAGATTGACGCCAAACCGATTGGCCAATTCCCGCTGCCGCTCACCGGCATATCCGCGCCCGACCGGCAACAAGGCCTGCGCGTTTCGGTCGACGGCCCAGGCTCCGGCCCAGTCATTCCCGCCGATCACTACCGGGGTCACATTGTCGTTGAGGTTGCGGAACGGCATGCCGTCGATTTGTTCCGCATCCGGCGGGGCGGCTTCGACCCAAATCTCGGTACCGGCATATCGGCCCGGGAAATCCTGCAGCAAATAGAAGGCCCGCGTCAGAACATGGTCATCCGGAACAGGCTCTAACGAAGGGATATTCAGCGGGGCGGCCAGTTGTTGCAGCTTGCGGCCGTTGGGGCTGGCTGCACCGAAACGCGCCACATCCGCGTCGCGCGTGTCGAACAGGATCATGCCGCCCGAGCGGAGATAGGCATTCAGCTTGGCATAGGCTTCGTCCGAGGGTTGCGGCTGTTCCGGCGTGATCGGCCAGTACAGCAGCGGGAAAAACGCCAGCTCGTCCCGTTCCAGATCAACGCCGATGGGCTCTGCCGGCTCGACCGAAGTGCGGAAGAACAAAGTTTGCGCCAAGCCACGCATCCCGGCGCCCGCGATATCGTCAACCTGCGCGTTTCCGGTCATGACATGAGCCAGTACCAGCTCTTGCGTTGCCATCAGGGCAAAATCGGTTTCCTCGGGCGTCTGAGCCTGAAGGTCAGGTGCAATCAGCAACGCACCCAGCGCCATCGCCGCGGCCCGGGCCAGCCCAAGTCGCCCCGACAACAGAAGTGACGCAATGACGTCCACCGTCAGCAAGATCAGCGCGAGGCTAAGCAAAATGCCCCCGACCGGCGTTTCGGCGCTGATTTCCTGCCCTTTGATCGGCACATCAGATGGCCAGATGGCTGGCGTCAGCACCGTATCCGCATCCAGTACATTCAGCGCCAGTTTTTGCTTGCCGCTTTCATACAGGCCCGGCCGCAGGTCCGGCCCGATTGCGCCCGAGGCCAGATCAACCCCATCGACACCGGCCAGGTTATCCGCATCCGACAAACCTCCGAACCCATCCATGACCTGCAGCGGTTCCCAGGTCGTGCCCTGTAGTTGCGATTCTTCCCGGGATTTCGCAGCCGAGGCAACGGCGAGCCGGTCCAGCATCTCGACAAACAGGCCCGAGAGGGGAAGGCTCGACCATTCGGCATCAGCGGTGACATGGAACAGCACCACCTGCCCCAACCCCAACGCCTTGCGCGTGACCAGAGGCGTGCCATCCGTCAGCGATGCAATCACCCGATCAGCCAAATTAGGGTCTGGTTGCGCCATGACCTGTGTGGTCACGGAAACATCCAGTGGCACGCGCAGCCCGTAGAAAGGAGACGTTTCGGGGAACGGAGCCAGACCTTTGGCCTCACCCCAGCTCATCGCGCCGCCGACCGAACGGCCACCGCTGCGCAGGCGCACCGGCAGCAAGGTATCCTCGACATCCCGCCCCAGATCGCTAGCGGCCATGCGCGGCCCGGCAAAGCGCAACAGCAGCCCGCCCTGTTCGACCCATTCGGTCACCGCCAGTTGTTCCGCTTCGGCCAATTTCGCCACATCCGCCAGAACAATCACATCCGGATTGGCGGGCAACACATCCATTAACCCGCCCTCGACAAAATCCGCGGTCGGGACCAAAACCTGCGTCAGATAATGTAGCGGCGACAACAGCTCTAACCCTTCACGGTTCAAACTGCCCGCAAGCAGGGCCACCTCACGCCTGCGCAGGCTGTCATCGGTCAGCGTTACGGCACCCGCCGTCCGCTGGCCCTGAATCTCGAACCGGGTGATTCTGGCCCGTAGTTCCGAGGGCAGCGCCAGCTCCACCTGAGCAAGCGTTTCGCCTTCAGCAAAGACGACATTGGCGGATTGCAGAACCCGCATTGCGCCCGCCGGATCGCGCCCCTGTGCCAAAATGGTCAGGATGTTTTCCGGACCAGCAGTGGCGCGTTGGGCCGTCAGTTGAATGACACCATCCTGATAGGCGGCGGGCAGAATCGCATAAACAGGCGAGCCTGACTGGTACACGGTCACTTCCCCGCGCGATTGCAACGCAGCCAGAACCGTTTCCCGACCCGCAAATCCCAGACCGTCGCTGAACCAATATGTATCAAAACCACCATCAAGCTGATCCAGCACATCGAGCACCTGATCCATCTGCAGCTGAGTTGGTTGCCAGGGCATCGGAGTCACCCCCGGAAGCCGACCCCGCCACGCTTCGGCGGCCTGAAAGACTGGGGCTTCTGGCTCCGTCAAGTTGAGCAAGGCCACCGTGCGTCCGGCGCGTCCGGCCTCGGTCAGCTGCGTATCAAGCTGGTCCTGAAGCGATGGCCAGCCGCTTGCACCTGCCCAGCTGGCATCCAGCACCAACAACAGCGGCCCCGAACCCACCTGATCCCGCGAGGGATTCAAAACCGGCCCGGCCAGACCGATAATGATCGCCGCCGCCGCCAGCATTCGCAACAGCAGCAGCCACCATGGTGTCCGATCCGAAACACTCTCGTCGTCCTTCAGCCCCAGCAGCAGCGTTACGGCCGGAAACATTCGCCGGATCGGCGCAGGCGGCACAGCGCGCAGGAACAGCCACAGGATGGGCAGGGTCAACAATCCCAGCAACACCCAGGGCGCGGTAAAGCCTATCCCAGCCAAAACCGTCATACTCTGCCCCCGTCCAAAGCGCGATACAGCCATAACAGAGCCGCCTGTGCGCTGTCGCCAGTGTGGTGCAGCCCCAGTTGCCATCCCGTCACCCGACACAAGCGCATCAAGGCATCCTTTCGTTCGGCAAGGCGCGCAAGATACCGGTCGCGAAGATCAGAAGCCTTGAGCGTTTCATGCCGGGCCGAGCCGCCCACGCTTTCGAAAATGGTACGCCCGCGATAGGGGAAATTCTCTTCACCGGGATCCAGCACCTGCAGGACCACCCCGCGCACGCCACGATCCGCAGCTTTGGACAGTGCCAGTTCAACCTCTTCCATCGGGCCAAGAAAATCAGAGATGAACACCGCCCGCGCATGGGGGATCATGGCGCGGTGCTCGGGTGGCGCATAGTCGGCTTGATCATCCTCGGACCAGGCCTGCGCAAGCCGGATGATCTGTGCGTTGCCGCGCCGGGGCGGCAGAGTTGTGCCCGTCAGGCCCACACGCTCACCACCGCGCGCCAGCAGGATCGAAGTTGCCAGGCCCAGCAACCGCGCCCGATCCGCCTTGGTCGGTAGCGCAGCGTCCGAGGCAAAGCGCATAGACGCGCCCTGATCCACCCACAGCATCACCGATTGGGCAATCTGCCATTCGCGTTCGCGCACAAATTGTTGATCGCCACGGGCCGAGCGGCGGTGGTCGATCATCCGGCGGCTGTCGCCAACCTGTGCCGGGCGGTATTGCCAGAAATCATCGCCCATCCCGGATCGGCGACGTCCATGGTCACCCAGCAGGACGGTTCCGGCCAGATGTTCCGCCCGCGCCAACAGGGGCGGCAACCGAGATGCCTCGGCCTCGGATCTTTCACGAAGGGTCAGCCCGGCATTCACGCCGCAGCCTCGGTTCGGATCAGCCCAAGCGCGGTCGAGTCAATCAGATCAGCCAGACTGTCACCGCGCGCCCGTGCCGCAAAGTTCAGCGCCATACGATGGCTGAGGACAGGGCGGGCCATCTCAAGAACATCTTCGGCGTTGGGGGCCAGTCGCCCCTGCAACATGGCGTTGGCACGCACCGTCATCATCAACGCCTGCGCCGCGCGGGGGCCAGGGCCCCAGGCCACGGTTTCGGCCACACGATCGGACACGCCTGCTTCGCCAGGGCGGAACGCGCGGACCAGATCCAGAATCAGTTCGACCACAGACTCGCCGACCGGCATCCGGCGCAACAGAAGCTGCGCCGCCAGCAATTCCTCTTTGGTGAAAATCTGATGGGCGTCGTCTTCTTCGACACCGGTCGTGGCCAGAAGGATATCCCGCTCGGTCTGACGATCCGGGTATTCGACGTCAATCTGCACCAAAAAGCGGTCCAACTGCGCCTCCGGCAGCGGATAGGTGCCTTCTTGTTCAATCGGGTTTTGCGTGGCCAGCACGTGAAAAGGCTCATCCAGCGCACGATCCTCGCCCGCAACGGTGACGGTGCGTTCCTGCATCGCTTGCAGCAAGGCCGACTGTGTGCGCGGGCTGGCGCGGTTGATCTCATCCGCCATCAGCAATTCACAGAAGATCGGTCCGGGAATGAACCGGAAGTGGCGACTGCCATCCTCGGCCGTATCCAGAACCTCGGACCCCAGAATATCAGCCGGCATCAGATCCGGCGTGAACTGGATACGGTTGCCATGCAGGCCCATCACGGTCGACAAAGTCTCAACCAGCCGGGTCTTGCCCAGCCCTGGCAATCCGATCAGCAATGCGTGCCCGCCGCATAACAGCGCGGCCAGCGTCAGGTCCACGACCCGCTCTTGCCCGATAAAGCGTCGGGTGATCGAGGCCTTGGCCTCTTGCAGTTTGGTTTCCAGCGCTTCGATCTCGGATACGAGGTCGGCAGGTTCGCTCATGACTTTCCCTTCCGTGGACGAGTATGGTTGAAGTGTATCGCGCGAAAAGGAAATGGCAAAAGTAATGAGCGGACAAATCCCTGTGACACCTTCTCCTGATGGCATTGCGGCATCAGTCAAAGCCGCGAAAACACGGGATTTACCCCCTGTTCACCTGTGGAATCCCCCGTTTTGTGGCGATCTGGACATCAGGATCGCAAAAGATGGTTCTTGGAGTTATTTAGGCTCGCCCATCAACAGGTTCGAGCTTGTGAAGCTTTTTTCCTCAATTCTTAAGAAAGAAGAAGGCAAATATTACCTGGTGACCCCGGTCGAAAAGGTGGGAATCACGGTTGAGGATGTCCCGTTCGTCGCTGTCGACTTTGATGCCGCAGGCTCAGGCGCGGCGCAGATTTTGACTTTCAGCACCCATGTGGGTGACACGGCCAAGGCCGGTCCGGATCACCCGATCCGTGTTGAGTTTGATCCGAAGACCCAGGAACCCTCGCCCTATATCCTGATCCGCGCAAATCTAGAGGCGCGCATTGACCGCAAAAGCTTTTACCGACTGGTCGAGATCGGCACCGATCATGAAGACTGGTTCGGGGTGTGGTCGGGAGGTCAGTTCTTTCCGCTGATCCGCTCAGCCGATCTGGGCTGAGCGCGGCCTGCGATCCTGCGCCAGAACAACGGCGACCGCCACGATGCCCGCGCCCAGTGCGCGGGTTGAATTCCACTCATCCCCCAGCACAATCATGATCAGCATCACGTAAAATGGCGCGATGTTCATATGGAATGAGGCCAGCGCCACGCCCAGCTTTCCAACCGAAGCAACGAACAGGATCTGGCTCAGCCCCAGCGAAATCAGCGCGTAAATCCCCAGCATCCCGATCTGCTGCCCGTCAATCGCAACCTTAGGCACCACATCCATACCCAGCAGCCCAGCGGCAAAGCACAAGATCACGGCCATGGCAAAGCCCCCGATCAACGTGATCGTCGCGCGCCCGGTCTGGCTGAGTTCGGGAAAATCGCGCGCTGTGGTCATGCTGCCCCAGCTGAAAAAGACGACCGACACGACCGCGCATAAGGCCCCAAGGCCCAGCTGCGCCGGGGCGACGGCGCTGGTGGCGATCAGCCCGCCGATAATTGAAACCAGAACGCCTAGGCCAAAATTCCAGCTCAGCCGACGTGTGCCCGCCTTAAGCTCCAGCAGGGTTGCGATTAGTGGCGCGCAAGAGGCGATGATGACGACGGTTACCGGATCGGTCAGCTTTTGCGCCAGGATCAGCAGAAACATCGGGCAGCCAAAGCCAAACGCCCCGACGATCATGGCCCATCCCCATCTGGCCCTTAGAATACGACTGGGACCGTCCAGCATCAGCCAGATCGGCAGCAGCACCAGAACCGCCAGACCCAGACGTGCCGCCAGCAAGCCCACTGGCGACCAGCTTTGCAACAAGACCTCTGCCGCCGGAAAGCCTGCGGCCCATGCCAGCATCGAGGCAACCGCCAACCCGTTGCCAGACAAGGCGGAGTTGCGGTCGGCGGACATAGAAATAGCGGTCCCGCGCACGGGGTCAGGGCTCATTGCCATGGGTCATACCTCTGGTCAAAGCGGCGCCAGAAATGATTCGCCGCATTGTCCCGAACGTCACTGAATTAAACCGGGTGATCTGGCCGATTTTCGACAATCTGTCGTTTTCAGTCCCTTTCGCTGAAATCACCCGACCGATATGGTCCGGCGAACAGACACGCAAAGGCCATCCATGCCCAAATTCGCTGCAAATATCTCATTGCTCTTTGCCGAACTGCCCTATCTCGACCGGTTTCAGGCCGCCGCGCAGGCCGGGTTCAAGGCTGTTGAGGTTCTGTTTCCCTATGATCTGGCTACCAAGGAAACCCACCGTGCTCTGCTGGCTAATGGGCTCGACCTGGTGCTGATCAACGCGCCGCCACCCAACTACACCGGCGGCACTCCCGGATATGCCGCCGTTCCGGGCGGTGAGGCGCGGTTCCAGTCCGACATCCGCCGTGTTCTACGCTATGCTCAGGCGCTACGGCCCGAAAAGATCCACATCATGTCCGGATATTCCTCGGGCGCGGATGCTATGGATTGCTTTGTTCAAAACCTGCAATGGGCCGCAGACCACGCGCCCCAACAGCCGTTCACGATCGAACCGCTCAACCCGGTGTCACAGCCTGAATATTTCCTGAACTCTTACGATCTGGCCGCCGAGGTTTTGGATCGTGTGAACCGGCCCAATGTTGGCCTGCAATATGACAGTTTTCACGCCCAGATGATCCATGGCAACGCGTTGCAGGTCTGGCAGCAGTTCCAAGCCCGCATCGTGCATGCCCAGATCGGAGCGGCACCGGATCGCTCAGAGCCCGGTCGAGGTGAGATGAATTTTGCGGAGCTGTTCCGAGCGATTGATGACAGCGGCTACACCGGCTGGGTCAGTGCTGAATATCAGCCATCGATCCAACGTACCGCCGAGACGCTCTGCTGGATGCACCTTTGATTGTCCGCTGGCACTGGTATTACCCGGAAAAATGGCGCAGATCATTGCCACCTCACACCAAGGATGTCCGGATGATCCCTGCCCGCTATGCCCGCGCCCTGTTCAGCCTGATCATGTCAGGCATGATGTCCTGCATCGTCACCGGTATCGCCACGGCCAAGGCCGTCGGCTTCGGTCCCGCGACGCTGGGCGACTGGATGGGCTCATGGGTTTTCTCCTGGCCCATCGCGTTCACAGTTATCCTACTGCTGGGCCCCAGCGTGCAACGGATGGTCAACCGCATAGTCAGACCACAGGGCTGACCCGCCGCGAAGAGGGCCCGCAGGGCTTGATGAACGGCGGCGCTAGTGCGCCTCGGCCCAATTCGCGCCCTGTCCCGCATCAACGCTGAGTTTCACATCCAGTTTCACCGCTGGGTCCGAGGCCTCCTCCATCACGTCGCGCGCCGCGTCGATCAGCGGGTCAACGGCGTCCTCGGATACTTCGAACAGCAATTCGTCATGCACTTGCAGCAACATTTTCGCAGGCAACCCATGGATCGCATCCGGCATCCGCACCATGGCGCGTCGGATCACGTCGGCCGCGGTGCCTTGAATCGGAGCGTTGATCGCCGCCCGACGCGAAAATCCCGCATGCGGCCCCTTGGCATTGATTTCGGGCGTATGGATTTTGCGCCCGAATAGGGTCTGCACATAGCCATTCTCTTTGGCAAAGGCGACGGTGTCGTCCATATAGGTCCGAATGCCGGGGAAGCGTTCGAAATAGCGGTCGATGAAGCCCTGCGCCTCGGCCCGTGGAATGCGCAGGTTGCGCGCCAGACCAAAACCCGAGATGCCATAGATCACACCGAAGTTGATCGCCTTGGCCTGACGGCGAATATCCGGCGTCATCTCATCCAGCGGCACTTCGAACATTTCCGACGCAGTCATGGCGTGAATGTCCAGCCCATCGGTAAACGCCTGCTTCAAGGCCGGAATATCGGCAATATGCGCCAGAATGCGCAGCTCGATCTGGCTATAGTCGAGGCTGACCAGCACATTTCCCGGTTCGGCAATGAACGCCTCGCGGATGCGACGGCCTTCCTCGGTACGCACGGGGATGTTCTGCAGGTTCGGATCGGTCGAGGCCAAACGACCGGTGTTCGCCCCGGTGATCGAATAGGATGTATGTACCCGGCCCGTATCGGGGTTGATATGGGTCTGCAGCGCGTCCGTATAGGTCGATTTCAGTTTCGACAGCTGCCGCCAATCCAGCACCCGACGCGGCAATTCATGCTCGGTCGCCAGATCCTCAAGGATATCGGCCCCGGTTGAATATTTACCGGTCTTGCCCTTCTTGCCGCCTTCCAGACTCATCTTGTCGAACAGAATCTCGCCCAGCTGAGCGGGCGAGCCTACATTGAAGCTTTCACCAGCCAACTCGTGGATTTCAGCCTCTAACCCGGCCATTTTCTGGGCAAACGCGTTGGACATGCGGCTGAGGACATCGCGGTCAACCTTGATGCCATGCATCTCCATTTCGGCCAGAACCGGCACCAGAGGGCGCTCCAACGTTTCATAGACGGTCGTTACCTGAACCTGATGCAGCTGAGGTTTGAACAGTTTCCACAGCCGCAGGGTGATATCGGCGTCCTCGGCGGCATAGGCCGTGGCCTCGTCAATCGGAACCTTGTCGAAGGTGATCGCGGATTTGCCGGATCCCAGCAGCGGTTTGATCGGAATCGGCTTGTGGTTCAGATAACGCTCGGACAGGGTGTCCATGCCATGCCCATGCTCGCCGCCATGCATCGCATAGGACATCAACATCGTGTCATCAATCGGCGCCACATCCACGCCATAGCGGGCAAAAATCTTGGCATCGTATTTCATGTTTTGCCCGATCTTGAGGATCGACGGGTCCTCTAACATCGGTTTCAGCTGTGTTAGAGCCTGATCCAGCGGCATTTGTCCCTCGGCCAGAGCGTCCGAGCCGAACAGATCGTCGGTGGCACTTTGACGATGGATCAATGGGATATAGCAGGCCTCGCCCGCCTCAATGCAGAGCGAAATGCCAACCAGATCTGCGATCATCTCGTTCAGCCCGGTGGTCTCGGTGTCCACTGCAACCCACCCACGCTCGTAGGCCTGGTCTATCCATTTCTGCAAAGCCCCCGCGTCGCGGACGCATTCATACTTCGACGCGTCGAATGGAATGTCTTCAGCATCGGCCACATCTGCAACGGGCGCAGGCGCGTCTGCAATCACCGGTGCCTCGGCCCCCAGCTTGTCCGCTATGCGCTTGGTGAGGGTGCGGAACTCCATCTCAGCCAGAAAGCCCAGCAGAGTGTCCGGTTCAGGGTCTTGCACCTCAAGATCGTCTAAGGTGAAATCCAGCGGCGTGTTCTCATCCAACTGCACCAGTCTTTTCGACAGTTCAATCTGGTCGCGTTTGTCGATCAGGGTTTGGCGGCGTTTGGGTTGTTTGATCTCTTCGGCGCGGTCCAGCAGGGTTTCCAGATCACCAAATTCATTGATCAAAAGCGCCGCCGTCTTGATCCCAATGCCCGGGGCCCCCGGCACATTGTCCACGCTGTCCCCGGCCAGCGCCTGCACGTCCACCACACGTTCCGGCCCGACGCCGAATTTCTCGAACACACCATCGCGGTCGATGCGCTTGTTCTTCATCGCATCCAGCATTTCGACCCCATCGCCGACCAGCTGCATCAGGTCCTTGTCGGAACTGACGATCGTGACGCGACCACCGGCCTCACGCGCCTGTATGGCAAGGGTGGCAATGATGTCGTCGGCCTCATAGCCCTCAAGCTCTTTGCAGGCGATATTGAAGGCGCGGGTCGCCTCGCGGGTCAGCGGCATCTGAGGGCGCAGATCCTCGGGCATGGCCTCGCGATTGGCCTTGTAAAGGTCATACATATCGTTGCGGAACGTATGAGAGCCCTTGTCAAAGATCACCGCCACATGGGTCGGCGCGTCTGGCCCAGTGTTCCCCTCGACATATTTCTGCAGCATGTTACAGAACCCAGACACGGCCCCAATCGGCAACCCATCGGACTTCCGCGTCAGCGGCGGCAGCGCGTGATAGGCCCTGAAGATAAAGGCCGATCCGTCAATAAGATGAAGGTGACACCCTTTTCCGAAATTGCTCATGCGCGCGCTCCCTGTCGGTCAGGGATGGTTCTGCCACAGGGGCGCACGGGTGACCAGTACAGAAGGTGAACTATCCGCCGAACAGGCCGCCAAATACATCCGAAAAGCTGTTGAGCAGCGCCATGATGACCAGCACACCGAGGAAAGCGAAAAACGCAAAAGCAAAGAACTGAAACAGGATTGCGCCGATGCCGATTGCGATACCCGCAATGGCCGGGCGCAGTTTTTCGTGGCGCAGAATGCCTATGGCCGACAGGATGACGGCCAATCCTCCCAAAAGGGCTACGCCGATCTGCAGAAAGTCGTCCAGATCACGGACCCGGGCCACCGGCTCGGGTTGGTCCAGCCCGGCGGCCGAGCGCAGGGTGGATTTTCCAAGCTCGGCTGCAAGCTCTCCCAAAGACACGCCAGTCGATTGTTGCGGTGCGAATGGCCCGGCCCAGAACAGGAACAGGGCGCCCAACAGGGCCATCGCGGAAACACTAAAACCAATCCATCCGAAGACCGGTTGGTTGGTATTTTGGATACTGGCGTCCATCAACACACTTCCTCCATTGAGCCGGCGCAAAGCTATCGTCAGAACACGACATTAGTTGGGCAGGTTAGACCTTGCCTGATTGGTTTATCAAGCGGGACAAAGTGATCGAGTAAGGCAATGGAACCCAAGTGCCGAAGTCTTCATTCGCAGCCCACAGCACCTCACCGGCCCAGACATGGCAGGTTCGCAGCGCGTTGAAACGCCCTCTGGCCTTAAAACTGATTGTGGTTGGAAAAACCCGGCAGCCAGGAGGCCTGTAGATCGGCCCGCTGACCAGGCGATTTCGATCGTATCATCGCCCTGCGCCCGATTTCCCGATCCGGTTAGAAGCATTCCGATAGCGGCGGCCAGAAAATAGCCAACAGCTCCAATGATTAGGCAGAGGTAAAACCTGCCCGCGGCTTTGCACATTCAGGCGCTGGCCTCGTGCCCTTTTAAGACAAATTTGCAGTCGCAATAGGGGCACTCGACCCAGCCGGTGTCTTCGGGGATCTGTAACCAAACACGTGGGTGGCCCAATGCACCTTCGCCGCCATCACAGGCGACACGAGAGGTTTCGACGATCTTGGTTTCCGGCGCTTCGATTGTCACGGCTGGCGATCCTTCACTGGTTGTCGGCCTCGCGGGCATGCATTAGGTGCGTTTATGAGCGATGAGCAAACCGGGGGCAAGAGCCACATGGACAATGCGGCAATCAGGATCGAAGGGCTGCGCAAGACCTATCGCGGCAGCAAGGGCCAGCCTGAAAAGCAGGCGCTGAAGGGTATCGACCTGACAATCCCGCGTGGTTCAGTCTTTGGATTGCTCGGGCCGAACGGGGCCGGGAAATCGACCCTGATCAACATTCTGGCCGGGCTGGTGGTTAAATCTGCAGGCCATGTGTCGATCTGGGGTCATGACCAAGACCGCAACCCGCGCCAATCTCGCGCTGCCATCGGCGTTATGCCGCAAGAGCTGAACCTGGACCCTTTCTTTACTCCGCGCGGTGCTTTGGAGGTTCAGGCTGGCCTATATGGTGTACCAAAGGCGCAGCGGCGCAGTGATGAAATCCTCGAACTGGTTGGCCTCAGCGACAAGGCCGAGGCCTATGCCCGCACCCTGTCCGGCGGTATGCGGCGCCGGTTGCTGTTGGCCAAGGCTTTGGTGCATAACCCCAAAGTGCTGGTTCTGGACGAACCCACAGCGGGCGTGGATATCGAGCTGCGCCAAATGCTCTGGGCCAACGTGCGCAAGCTGAACCAGCAGGGCATGACCATCATCCTGACGACGCATTACCTGGAAGAAGCACAGGAGATGTGCGACCAGATCGCCATCATCAATCATGGCGAAAAGATCGCACAGGACAGCACGGCAGACCTGCTGGGCCGCATGGATGGTCGGACGATGGTAATTATTCCGGATGGCCCCGTCACTGAACTGCCTGCGACCGAGGGAGTCGAGGCCACACTGCGCGACGATGGCAGCCTGGTGCTGCGCTATCGCAGTGCCCAGACCAGTGCCGAACAGGTTCTGGAATCCGTCAGGGCCGTGGGCATGCGTATCCGGGACGTTCGCACCGAAGAAGCAGATCTTGAGGATGTGTTCCTGGCCCTGACCTCGACCCGGGCGGGCGATGTCCCGGCAGCTGATCTTGATCAGCCGCGCCGGGGATTGCACCGGGTTAAGCTTTAGGCGCGGTCGATCCGCGCGTGATAGCAGTTATTCGACGCGGATCTGATGTGGATATAGGCGACATCCGCGCGGGCAAAGATATCCCCGGCAGCGTTTTGCAATTCCGCCTGCGGCGTAATGATCCCGGTGCCGTAAACAATCCTGTCGTCCGATCCGTACCCTTTAATCAGATAATTGGGTGAGGCGGTCAGCGCCTCGGGCAGGTTGGTGAGATCCTCATAGCGCTGACAATGCTCTACACAAAGGTAAATCGGCCCGGTTTCAGCAAAAGGTTGTGTCGCTGGAAAGGGCCGGTGGGCCAGCACCAGCATTTCCTTTCCCTTGGGAATATAGGTCAGGCAATGACGGCAGGGGTTTCCTTCCCCGTTCGATATCGCCCGTTCGGGCGGGTTGCCATAACCATCAGGCGCGCCTTGGCGATAGGCCTGAACCTGCGCGGTGGGGAGGGCAGATATTTTGTGCATGTTAGGTCTCCTTCTTTGTACAAAAGATGCCTGACCCGGCGAGGGGAACCGACCCGTTTCCTGCGCAAACGCTTCTTTGAGACAGCGCGACATATACGCGCCGTGGCTTGACAGCACGGGCTACAATCCGATCTGAACGGGACGCAATTCAGTTTCGGAACGCCCATGTCCAAACCTACCTCTCCTGCCCGCCCAGGAATTCCTCCGAGGTTTCCCGCCACCGCTGAACAGATCATGTCTCAGGTGAGCGCATTCTACGCCCGCGTCCGGCAGGACGAGGCACTGGCTCCGGTCTTTGCAAACCATGTCAGCGACTGGCCCCCGCACGAGAACAAGATCGCCGCGTTCTGGCGCAACGCCATTCTGCATGAGCGTTGTTATGACGGAAATCCGCAGCGTATTCACATCGAAAGGCCTGATATCAGGCCCGAATTGTTCGATCATTGGCTGGACCTGTTCGAGGAGGTGGCCCATAGCACCCTGCCCGCAGAAACCGCGCTGCCCTGGGTGGCGCTGGCCCGGCGCATCGGCGTAGGGATGAAAGTGGGTGTACAATCCGCGCGCCAGCCAAAGGACGCGCCACCGATCCTGCGATGATCTCAGATCATGGCCGGTTGCCATGTTAGCGGTAAAATAAGGGCTATCAGACTCTGAAAAATGGGTTTATGCAACGGATGAACCCACCATTCCGCTGCCCAAGGCCAGACCCATGAGCACTCAAAACACCACCCTCAGGGGCCTTGGCTATGCGTTTCTGGGCTTTGCTGTCTTTGCCAGCCACGATGCTCTGATCAAGGTGCTGGGCGGAACCTATTCGGTGATGCAAATCATCTTTTTCGCCACGCTGTTTTCCTTTGTGCCGATGGCCGTGACAATCCTGACAGACCGCTCTACCGGCAACTTCCTTCCGCACCATCCCTGGCTGGTCCTGCTGCGGTCGGGGTTGATGGTCACAGGCATGTCCTGCGCATTTTATTCCTTTTCGGTCCTGCCTTTGGCCGAGGTATATTCACTCCTGTTCTCTTTCCCGCTGATCGTCACGGTCCTGTCGATCCCCATATTGGGCGAGGTGGTCCGCGCCCAGCGTTGGGCCGCGGTTGGCGTGGGCCTGATCGGCGTGTTGATCGTTCTGCGCCCGGGTACCACGGACATCACGCTAGGCCATCTGGCGGCGCTGACGGCCGCGTTCTGCAGCGCTTTCGCGTCGGTTCTGGTCCGTAAGATCGGCAATGAGGAACGCTCGGCCGTTCTGATCCTTTATCCGATGCTGCTGGCCATAGTGGTCATGAGCATCGCGCAACCGGCCGTTTATCAGCCTCCGTCCTTGTTGCATCTGGCCATGATGGCACTGGTCGGAGTATTTTCTGTCATTGCCCAACACCTGATTATTCTGGCTTATCGTGCCGCGCCAGCGGGGGTCATCGCCCCCAGCCAATACAGCCAGATCATCTGGGCCACGATCTTTGGCATGGCGTTTTTCGGCGAAAAGCCAGACGGCTGGGTTGCCGTCGGCGCCAGCATCATCATCGCATCTGGTGTCTTCGTCGTCTGGCGCGAGAGCCGGTCGAACACCACCTCGGTCAATACCCCGGTTCTGCGGGTTCGCTCACCGCGTTCGGATACAGGGGCGACGCGACCAGGAGAATGACCCCTGCCTTTACGGCTCTTTGCATCTGATCCTGAGACCACCATTTTCGCCGCTCTTTTCAAACCGGTCTATGGCACGCACCAGATCGCTCAGCCTTTTGTGGCCATAAGAGCGGGAATCAAAATCCGGATACATCTTACCCAGCTGACTTCCGACAATCCCAAGGCTGGTCCAGCCGTCCGGCTCATTGGTATTCTGAACGACATTGCGAATAAGCTGATAGGCATGGTTCAGCTCTTGCTTTGGCTTTGGGCTTTCGGACTTTTTGGCCTGTGGGTTATGTGCCGCTGGCTTCTCAATATTATCAATATAGATGAACCGATTGCACGCTGCCACAAAGGCCTTGGGGGCTTTGCGTTCTCCTATTCCGAACACATCCAACCCCTGCTCGCGTATCCGACTGGCAAGGCGCGTGAAGTCGCTGTCTGACGAGACCAACACAAAGCCGCTGAACCGACCCGAATGTAGAATATCCATGGCATCAATGACCAAGGCAATGTCGCTGGAGTTCTTGCCGGATGTGTTGGCGAATTGCTGATGCGGAACGATGGCGTATTCGGCCAGAGATTTGGCCTCCCATCCCTGCGGTGATCCGTTCGAGAAATCCCCGTATATCCGCCTTAAACCAGCCTCACCGAGCGTGGCAATTTCTTCGAAAATCTCTGCTGCATGTTTTGCAGAGACATTGTCCGCATCGATCAGAACCGCCAGACGGTCTGTCTTTCCTGTCGTCACCTGAAATCCTCAACCTTAAATTTAATTCATAGTGAGGAATGTAAGACCCAAAAAGGGCGAGCAAAAGCCCGCCCTCGGAAACTATTTCGGTTTTCTCAGTAAACCACAACCGAGCGGATGCTTTCGCCCTTATGCATCAGGTCGAACCCATGGTTGATGTCGTCCAGGCCCATGGTGTGGGTGATCATCGGGTCGATCTCGATCTTACCTTCCATGTACCAATCGACGATCTTGGGCACATCCGTGCGGCCACGGGCGCCGCCAAAGGCCGTACCGCGCCAGGAACGACCAGTGACCAGCTGGAACGGGCGGGTCGAGATCTCGGCCCCTGCAGGTGCCACGCCGATGATGATCGATTCACCCCAGCCCTTATGGGCAGATTCCAGCGCCGTGCGCATCACGCCAACATTGCCGGTGGCGTCAAAGGTGTAATCCGCGCCGCCTTTGGTCAGGTTGACCAGATAGGGCACCAGATCGCCTTCAACCTCAGCCGGGTTGACGAAATCGGTCATACCGAACCGGGTGGCCATTTCCACCTTGGAGGGGTTCAGGTCGACGCCGACGATCTGGTCGGCGCCTGCCAATCGTAGACCTTGAATGACGTTCAAACCGATGCCACCCAGACCAAACACAATCGCACGGCTTCCGATTTCAACTTTGGCGGTGTTGATCACCGCGCCGATGCCGGTGGTCACACCACAACCGATATAGCAGATCTTATCGAAAGGCGCGTCCGGGCGCACTTTGGCAAGCGCGATTTCCGGCAGGACCGTGTGGTTGGCAAAGGTCGAGCAGCCCATGTAATGCAGGATCGGATCACCATCCAGCGTCGAGAACCGAGAGGTGCCATCGGGCATCAACCCTTGGCCCTGCGTCGAACGGATCGCCTGACACAGGTTGGTTTTGGGATGCAGGCAGTATTCACATTCGCGACACTCGGGGGTGTAAAGCGGGATCACGTGATCGCCCGGCTTCAGGCTGGTCACGCCCGGGCCGACATCGACCACCACACCTGCGCCTTCATGGCCCAGAATGGCGGGGAACAGGCCTTCGGGGTCTGCACCCGACAGGGTGAATTCGTCGGTGTGGCAAATGCCGGTCGCCTTGATCTCGACCAGAACCTCGCCCGCCTTGGGGCCTTCGAGGTTCACATCCATCACTTCCAAAGGTTTTCCGGCCTGAACGGCAACGGCGGCACGGGTGCGCATGATGTACTTCTCCCAGTCAAATTTGGCCTGACCCTGCGTTAAATGCAGGGTTTTTTCAACTGCGCTTTGATGGCAGCAATGCTAAATATTTGATATTACAGAAACGACATTGCCAGAAAGAGGAGCGCCAATGCGCCGTTTGACCCCTGTTTTGATTTTGCTGGTCGCATGTACGGAGTCGCCCGCTCCTGAGGACGCGCCACTGCCACTTGAACCCGCCCCGGTCGATTTGGCTTTTTGCAGAGGAGAGCCATTTGCCGATGCGATTGGCAAGCCTGTATCGACCATTCAGTCGCAATTACCCGAACGGTCGCGCGTTTTAGGCCCCGATGACATCGCCACACAGGATTATCGCATCGACCGGTTGAACGTCTTTGTGGACGGCTCAGGGATCATACAGAATCTGACCTGCGGTTAAGCCTGGCAGAAGCTCAAAACCCCAATGTTAGGGCCTATCTTCCGCGATATATCACCCAATCCGGCAAATAGCCCACAAGGCGGATCAGCCATGAAAACGGCGCTGGGAAGTCTGTGCGGAATCTGTGGCGGGATATTGCCCGAACCACATGCTGGGCCGCGCCCTGAGGCGTCATCAGCATCGGCATCCTGAAACTGTTCTTTTCGGTCAGGCGAGTCTTGATGAAGCCGGGATTTACGATCCGAACCGTGACGCCCGAACCCGCCAGATCATGCCGCATGGTTTCTGCCAGTGAAATCAAAGCCGCCTTGCTGGCACCATACCCGACTGCAGATGGCAGGCCATGATAGCCGGACAGCGACCCGATCAGCGTGATCTCCCCCTGCCCGGCCTTAACAAACCCAGGAAGTATTTCGCCCAGAACCCGCAAAGCGCCCTGAAAATTCACATCGGACATCCGAAGAGCGGCCTCGGTGTTCCACTCAGTGCTGCGCATCGGGTCATAAGCTCCGGCATTATAGATAAGGCCATCCACCTTTCCGGCAGCGGAAGCGGCACGTCGAACAGAGTCTAAATCGGCGACATCGCAACGAATGGCTTTTGAATTTGGCAGAATGCTGCAGATTTCATCCAGGCGTTTCGCGTTTCGCGCCGACAGGATCACCCGGGCGCCGCGATTGCTTAGAGCCTGCGCCAATGCACGACCCAGACCTTCGCTTGCGCCGACTATCCAATAAGTTTTCCCGTCAAAGCTGTTCATGCCGACCATTTCTGAATTGTGTTATTTCAATACGGTTACACGGCCAGTTTGGATCACCTTCGGTTGCTCGCGGTGAGGCCGCTAAATTGCAGCCGCACCTGAAAAACCCCTGTCTTGAATGATCCAATCCTGCTCCTACTGCGTATTCATTATCAAAACGTCACGTAACGAGGCTATCATGTTCGACGAAACCCAAAGGGGCAGGAAAAAAATCGCCATAGTTGGCGCAGGCATTTCAGGCCTTTCAGCGGCTTATTATCTTTCCGAAAACAATGACGTGACACTCTTTGAGGCTGAACCCAGGCTTGGCGGGCATGCCCGCACGGTCACGGCGGGAAAAAATGGCGATCAGCCCGTCGATACCGGTTTTATCGTCTTCAACTATGCCACCTACCCTTACCTGACACGGTTGTTCGATACGCTGAACGTGCCTGTCGAAAAATCCGAGATGAGCTTTGGTGCGACCATCGACAACGGGCGCATCGAATACGGGCTGAACAACCTGCGCACTCTTACGGCGCAGAAACGCAATCTTGCGCGGCCGGCCTATTACAAGATGATCGCCGACATCCTGCGTTTTGGCAGAGAGGCCCCGGACGCAGCCAAGGACGATGACACAACGATCGGAGAGCTGGTTGATCAGCTGCGGTTGGGGCACTGGTTTCGGCACAATTACCTGATGCCCATGTGCGGAGCGATCTGGTCGACCCCAGTTGAATTTGTGGATCAATTCCCGGCGCGGTCGCTGGTGCAGTTCTTTCGCAATCACGCTCTGCTGGCCAATGGCCGCGCCAATCAGCACCAATGGTACACCGTCAAGGGCGGCAGCATTGAATATGTCCGCCGGATTGACGCCACCCTGCGTGCCCGCGGGGCCGAAATACGTCTGGCCAGCCCCGTTCAGAGGGTTCAGCGCAATGAGATAGGCGTGACCGTTCACAGCCAAGGCCAGTCGGATCAGTATGATGAGATCATTCTGGCCACCCACTCGGATCAATCCCTTGCCATTCTGGGCCAGGATGCCACCCCAGCCGAAGCAGCCGCGCTTGGCGCGATCCAGTATCAGCCCAACACGGCCATCCTGCATTGCGATCCGTCGCAGATGCCCAAACGCCGAGCCTGTTGGTCCAGCTGGACCTATCGCTCGCAGGCCGGGAATGTCGGGGTGACCTATTGGATGAACAGGCTGCAGAATATTCCCGACAGTGACCCGCTGTTTGTGACGCTGAACGCCTCATCCGAGATCGCCGCCGACAAGATCTATGATCAGGTCGAATTCGCCCATCCGGTTTTTGACAAGGCCGCACTTTGGGCACAGGGGCAAATCCGCGAGATGCAGGGACAGAACCGCACCTGGTTTGCGGGCGCCTATAACCGGCACGGGTTTCACGAAGACGGGATTGCCAGCGCCATGCATGTCGTCGAGCGGATCGCTGGCGGCCCGCAAACCATCGGAGCAGACAATGGCACCCCCGAACAGATCGCGGCCATCCCTGTTGCGGCCGATCTTTGAGCTGTTGCGCCTGGCCATTCTGGCGCTGGCGATGGTGCTGCCCTGCGGTTTAGCGGCGTCACCTCTGGCTGAACGGTTGGGCGATCCACAGGTTCTGGGCAGCTCTACGTTCCGGTTTCTGGGTTTGCCCGTTTACGATGCTAGGCTTTATACGCCCGGCGGCGCACCGTTTAACTGGAATCAAGAGTTCGGACTGAAACTGACATACCGCAAATCCATCGCGCAGAAGGCTCTGATCAAGTCGACGCTTGACGAAATGGTGCGACAGGGCAACCCGACACCAACCGCCGATCAGTTGCAGGCCTGTTTTCAGGCCGTCAGCAAAGGCGACAGCTATCTGGCAATCCCGGAGGGTCCGGACAAGATCGGGTTCTGGCGCAATGGCAGCAGAACATGCACCTTGTCGAGCCCGGGCATCACGCGCGCATTCATATCGATCTTTCTTGGCAGCAACACCAGATCGGCCAACTTTACCCGGCAGTTGAAGGGTCAGTGATGCTGTATCCCCGGGTCAGTCTCTATGCGTTGATGCTCGCCGCTGCAGGCATCCCGCTTTACATTCACCTGCCGCGTTTTGCGGCGGTCAATCTGGGCATTGGCCTTGGGGTGATCGGCGCCGTCCTGTTGCTGATCCGTTTGGTTGACCTTGTGCAGGATCCCCTGATTGGCTGGGCGATTGACCGGTGGCCTGGTGGCCAGCTTTTGTTTGCTGCCCTCGCCGCACTTGGGCTGGCCGTTGGCTTCCCGCTGCTGTTCACTCTGTCTGAGGGTGCGTCCGTTGCCAGTTTGGTGGCCATCCTTATCCTGCTGTTTTCAGCCTACAGCCTGGGAACCATCCTGCTCTATGGCCGCAGCGCCACGTTGGCCAAAACGCCCACCCCGTCCGAGCTGATGACACTCGCCGCCTATCGCGAGGGCGGGCAGCTAACCGGCGTGATACTTGCCGCAAGTGCCCCCGCGCTGTTTGTCGCCTTTGGCGCGCAGGCGCAGGGCTATCCTGCGTTCGGGCTGTTTTTGGGCCTCATCGCCATTCTGACCTTTGTCCTGACGGCCCCGATCTGGCGACGCGCGCCGATAACCGGACAAGCCCTGACCTTTTCCGGGCTCGGCGATGCCGGTGCGTTGCGCCTGCTGGTTCTTGCGCTGATCAACAGCTTGCCGGTCGCCATCACCTCTACCCTGTTTCTGTTTTTTGTCGAAGACCGGCTGCAACTGCCAGGCATGGCAGGACCGCTGTTGATCTTGTTCTTCCTCAGCGCGGGGGCAAGCGTGCCCCTTTGGGCGCGGCTCAGCAATCGGATTGGCCCGAAACAGACCCTAATGATCGCCATGCCGCTGTCGATTGCGGCCTTTGTCAGCGCCGCGACGCTGTCAACCGGCAGCCTAGCCGGGTTCGCCCTGATCTGCATTGCATCGGGCGCCGCACTTGGGGCGGATATGGTGGTGCTGCCGGCCATGTTCTCGGTCGCTCTGACACGCGCAGGTCTGAACGCATCCGCCGCATTCGGCATCTGGTCATTCGCGGGCAAGCTGGGGCTGGCCCTGGCGGCCTTTTTCACCCTTCCATTGCTGGAACGCAGCGGATTCACTCCGGGACAGGCAAATTCAGCCGAGGCGCTGCGAACGCTCAACCTCGCCTATGCCATTTTGCCGTGCATCCTGAAACTCGGCGCGTTTGGAATGGTCCTGACGCTGCCAACTGAGGTCTCAGCCAAATGAAACTACTTGCTATAGCCCTGCTCATCATCTTCGCCCTGTCCATTGCAAAGGGGCGCTATCTTAGCTTTCGGGCCCAATCGCCTGAGGATTACAGCGGTACCGGCCCCGCCTTTGAAATGAAGGAAAACCTGAACGGGGAGATCCTGTCCGAAGGGCTGATCTATGGCCCCGACGGCAAGATGTCGAACAGCTTTGTCGCCCGTATGGTCGGGGAATGGGACGGCAACACAGGCACCCTGACCGAGAATTTCACCTATTCCAACGGCAAGAAGATGGCCCGCAAATGGTATCTGACTCTGGGCACAGGAAACACATTCATCGCGACAGCAGATGACATCGTGGGCGAAGGGCGCGGCACGGTCTCGGGCTCGACCGTAAAGCTGACCTACAAGATCATCCTGCCCGAGGACGCAGGGGGGCACACGCTGGACGTGACCGACTGGATGTACCTGACGGAAAGTGGCGTGATCATGAACCGATCCGAGATGCGAAAGTTCGGCATCAAAGTCGCCGAGCTGATAGCCACCATGCGCCCGGCGCCCTCCACCAAATCAACCTATCTGGACCGGGCGAATGGCCATGACACCGCCGCTGAAACACGGGTGCTGCAATGAAACCACGTCGTCTTGTCATCGCGGGCCTTGCTGTTCTGGGGCTGACCGTTCTGGCTGCCTGCTCTGCGAAACCCCGAACCCCCAAGACCTTTTTGTCCGATCGGCAGTTGAACCTGGAAGAGTTCTTTGAGGGTCAGACTGTGGCCTATGGTCAATTTCAGGATGTTCTGGGCAATGTGCCACGCCGGTTCACTGTTGATATCAATGGCACATGGGATGGCGAGACGCTGACCCTGATCGAGGATTTCGTCTATGACGACGGCGCAACCGAGCAGCGCGCCTGGACCCTGACCAAAACCGGCGAGGATACCTGGACCGGCACAGCCCCCGGCGTGCTGGGCACCGCCAGCGGGATCGAGCGTGGTGACACGTTCAACTGGACCTACAAGATCGACCTGCCCGTCAAGGATGGGACCATGCGGGTCGATTTCGATGACTGGATGTGGCTGCTGAGCGATGACCGGCTGCTAAACCGGGCCTATGTCTCGCGCTATGGCATCCGGCTGGGTGAGGTCATTTTGTTCTTTGAAAAGAAATAGTCAGACAGAAAAAGGGCGAACCCGAAGGCCCGCCCTTAGATCAATCTGGTTCAGATCAGCTTAGAAGTTGAACTGAGCACCAAAGTCGGCACGGATCTTGCCGTCGTCGTCGCCGTCTTTGATCTCGCCAACTGCACCACGCAGCGATACACCGCCGCCCAGGTCATAGATGGCGCCAACACCGATATTGCGGGTGTCGTCGTCAGCCGAACCGTCACCGTAAACCAGCTGCAGCGTGGTTGCCGCACCCAGATCATAGGCGACCGAGAAACCATAAGCGGTGCCATCTTCGGCGTCGTTGTTGACGTCATCGTCAGCCACGAACAGGGTGCCGTAGAAATCGCCCAGTTCTGCACCAAGGGTCAGAACAGTCAGGCTTTCCTTGTCAACGCCTGCGCCTTCATCAGTTTCACCATATGCCAGCGAGGCTGTGAAGTTGTTGAAGGTGTAAGATGCGCTTACGTCCCAGCGATCACGGTCGTCAGTGATGCCTGCGCCCAGGAATTTCGTGTCCTGGTCATAGGATGCCGAGAATGCCAGATCGCCAACGGTGTAGCGGAAGAACACAGCATTCGCGCCCGTGCCGGTTGAGCTGTATTCCAGGAAGGAATAGTTCACGCCCGAATACTGACCCAGGAATTCTTCCAGGCCCGGCTCGGTACCGAAGTAGTCATCCAGGTTGTCGAACGAACCCGAAACGTTACCGGCGTCAACACGCAGGCCGCCATAGATAACCGAGAAACGGGCGCCATTCAGGCCAGCTTCGTTCTGCTCGCCGGTGCTTGAATCGTCATCCGCCTGCAGACGAACACGGCCCTGGAATTCAACGCCGCCATCTGTTTCGGCACTGGCGTCGATGTTCAGACGAAAACGCGACACCAAAATGGTATCGTCGGTCGAGGCGTTGTTTGAATTGACCGCACCAGACGCGGTCGTTGTGGTGGTGGTTGCTGAACGGTCTTCTTCATAGCCCAGACCAAAGCGGCCATAGCCGCTGAATTTGACTTCCGCGGCAGCAACACTGGCGGTTGCAATCAGCGCGGTCGATGCGATGAGTACGTTTTTCATGGTTAATCCATAAGTTTTGAGAGGAGTAGTGCCACCGAAGCGGCGGCTAAATTCGTCGAATAATTTCAACATGGGCACAATAGCGAGACGGGATTTTCCACGCCCTCTGCCTGCAACGGTGTTGCCACTTTGCACCGGGCAAAAAGGCCGCAGGGCGCAGATATTCAAGCTTTTCGAGCACTTTGTTCGCCCATTGGAAACGTTACAAAAATTTGAACGCAAAAAAGCCAGACCACCTCTTTAAACCGGGAATTATTGACAGGTCGCATGATTCAGGGATTCTCGGTCCCTAGCCCTGTTGTGACTGCAGCCCAATTTCAGGTGAGTCGCAATCTGAGATTCCGCGTTCCGGGTATTGCCTCGTCCAAGACCACGCCCATTCAGACGGCATAATGCCCAGCCGCGCCTCGGGTCGGATGCGATCCTGCTACGGCACCATATGCTAGTTGCTGCTATAGAAAAATGACAGGCTGCGGCTGACACCGCCAGGGGGCAACGGGAAAGGCGACGCCGCGCGAACCTGCGCCTTGGCAGCACGGTCGACTTCGGGGGATCCAGAGCTGTCGACCACATCGACAAAGGCCAAGGTTCCATCCGGGTTGATCTGAAAAAAGACCTGAGCGAAACCGCGCGCCGAAACATAGACCAAAGGCGCCCGGTTCAGATGCATGAGCACACGGCCAGCATAATTGGTTTTGGTGGAATTGCCTGGCCCCCTTCCCCCTGAACCGGCACTGGTGTTGCCGCGTGTGAACGGGTCAATTCCCGCGCGTTTGTACTGCGACAGCGGGGATTCGACCTCTTTCTCAGGGAACCGCAGATCACTGAAATCGTTGGAGCCCGGCAAGACGCCCTGCGGTTTGGAACTAGGCCGTTGATCCGGTAGCTTCGGACGCACCGAAGAGGTCAGTGCCGTCTCTGTCTCTTCCTCCGCCTCAGGTTCGGGTTCGGGCTCGACAAGTGGGATGTCGACGTCGGGAATGTCAGCTATCAGCGGTATGTCGGGAACCGGCGATGGCTCGGGCGTGGGAACTTCAGCCGGGGCCGGGTCAACCGCTGCCTGTTCTTCGGCTTGCACCGGGCTGGCCTCGGGCACTCCTTCGGGTGTTTCGGCCTGCTCACTGGGTTCGGCCTGAGGCGTGGAATCTTCGTCCTGGCTGGCGGCTTCATTTGCGTCCGAAGGTGTCTCAGACGTGGTTTCCGACGGCTCAACCGTTTCCGTCACAACCGGGCGCACGATTTCGGACTTGCCCAGATCGGGTGAAGGGACCTGCTGAGGGTTATCAGAGGCGACCAATGCTTCGCTAACCGGCACTTCTTCGGGTTCGGGTGCCGGTTCGGGCTCCAGCGGCTCTTCCGGTTCCGGTTCGGATTCGGGGGCGGGCTCGGGCTCAACCGGGTCCGCAACGACATCGGCAATCTCTTCGAACTCATTGCCCAGCGCGATGGCATCGGCCGGGCCTGCGGGTTCTGCGGTTTCCGTCAGATGGGGCGCTGTCACGCTCAACCCGCCTAAGTGAATCAACAGCGACACCAGCACCGCAATAGTCGCAATGACAACCGAGCGTCTGATCATTCCAGCGCCTTTTCGGTCACGACAAAGACCGACGTCGCCCCCAACCGCCGCAGAGTACCTGTCACCTCGATCAGCCGGTGGCCGGGTGCATCCCGGTCGGGCACGATCCGCACCGGCGCGGGGTCACGGCCGGTCATATAGGCTTCGGGTGTCATCGGCTGGCCCCGAAAGCTGAGCAATCCGTTCTTGTGCAGAACCAATGCGTCGGGGGGCTCACTGCCCTCCAGTTCCGACGTATCCACAAGTTGCAGATCCGGATCCAGCGGCGGCGCGATGGTTCCGGTGATCAAAAAGAAGATCAGCATCAGAAACACGACATTGATCAAAGCAATGGTCGAATCGCGTTTGCGGCGGGGTCGAATATTGCGGATCATCGCCTCACTCCAGCACCAGAACGCTCAACCCGTCACGGCCACGCAGCCGCACCAGCAGATTGACCAGCCTTTGTGAGGTTGTATCGGGGTCAAGGCTGACCAGGACCTGCCCTGTGTTCACCTGCTCGACCACCTCGTCCAATGTGACCGGAACGCCGTTCAGGATCAGGCGCTCTGATCCCAGCTGCAGAAACACCCGCTGACCCGTAACTTCGTCGACAGAGGCGCCATCGGTGGCGCTGCTTAATTCGATCTCGGCATATTTCGAGAATGTCGAGGTTAGCATGAAAAAGAGCAACAAGAGAAATATGATGTCGATGAGCGGCGTCATCGACATTGGCCGTCGCACAAATGGTGCAGAATTACGCATGATCTGCTGTCGTTGGGACAGCGGCCACCTGGGCAGAGTCTGACGATCCCCGCCCCGGAACAAGAACGGTCCTCAAGGCCTTGTCGGCAAAAACCCGTTCGCGCGCAGTGCGACTTTCGAACCAGGACAGAACCATCGAGGTCGGCATCGCCACGGCCAGACCAACCGCTGTGGTGACCAGCGCTACCCAGATACCGCCCGCAAGCAGCGAGGGATCAACGGATGATCCGGCAGTCTGCAGGCTCTGGAACGCTTCGATCATGCCAAGTACGGTGCCGAACAGGCCCAGCAGCGGTGCCAGCTGTGCCACGGTGTCCAACAGACGAAAGCCGCGCTCAAGGCCCGCCAGGGCCAACCCGGCCTCGGCATCCAGCCTTTGGTCCAGCCCCGGCACGATGGGCGCATCCATGGCAGAGTTGACCAGCGGCGCAAGATAGCTGCGGCTTTCCGCCAGCTTGGCCCTTGCGGCCTGCGTGTCACCGGCATCCCAGGCCGCAAGCGCCTGGGACAGGATCTTGTGCCGACCGACACCGGAAACCGTGAATTGCCAAAGCTTGTACAGCGTGACGGCCAGCGTCACGATCGACATGGCGATCAGGACCGCAACCACCGGCCCGCCAAGGGCAACAATTTCACGCAAAGCATCAAGCGGGCTCATCTGAGAAACTCCACATCTGTTCGGTTGTTTAGCGTAAGGGCTTCGTCGCAAAGATCGCTTTCGGCGCCTTCGACCGTACATGTATTGGATCCGTTGATCAGAATCCGGCCAACATCGCCGCAGATCATGTCCGCGATGCTGAACTGCCGCACCCGCAGACGTCCCGCAGGAATATCGCGGAAATTATACAGCGACAGGCTGACAACATTGCCCTCCGCGTTAAAGATAACGGTTTCAAAATTGGCGGCCTCAATCTCGGCACCGGTCTGATTTTGCAACAGAAATGACAGTCGGCAGTTGCCTTCGACCTGTTGCAGATTGTTCAGTTCCATCAACAGCCCAGCGCTTGGGTCCTCGGCGGATTGCGCAGGGGACATGGTTGGAATGCCAAGACAAAGGATCGCGAGTTTCGCCAGGCGGAAAGACGTCACAGGTATTCTCCCGGTAATTCAATGAAGACATCGAAGGCCGGCGTTTCGGTGCTGGCGCGTTATTCTTTTATCCAAGAGCTATGGCCCGCGAAAGGGCTCGCGACGCATTTGTGACCAACCGGCATATTTACGGCCATCCGGTCAGGCCACTGGTTTCCGGCCGGATTAACCTGAAGCCCTGAGGCCTTGTACCTGGTGCCAATTAACCTCGGACCGACCGAAATTGCGTCTGAGTGGTGTGACCACACCGGGCTGGTTCCGATTTGACAACAAAACCATTCATTTGGGAGGCTTGACCGCAATATCATAGTAATTCGGCCTGACATCTGCCACACTTGTTACCAAATTGGTCTGATACCACGTCAATCTTTTGGATTCGGCGCGATATTGACGCGAAAGAGGCATGCAACGATGTGCCGAAGAAGTACCAGGGGGCAAGCGCTGATCAATGACGACTGTCATCGGGAAATCCACACGCCTTTCAACTATTCTGCAAAACGCCGATCTACATGACTTCAGCGCGCGGTTTCTCGAAGAAGGGATAGACGACGTAATATTGGACGAATTGACAGACCCGGAACTTCGAGATCTGGGTTTGACTGTCGGTCAAAGGAAACGTTTTCGGCAAACACAGGCACAACTGAAGCTTCAGGAAGCGTCCGACAGACCCGCAATGTCCCGCGTGGCCGAACGGCGACAGCTGACGCTTGTATTCTGCGATCTGGTCGGGTCCACACAATTAGCACAGCGGCATGATCCGGAAGAGTTGATGCAGATCATGAATCTGTATCTGGACACCGCCATCGGCACGATGAAACAACACGGATGCCACCTGGCTTATAAGCAGGGCGATGGCATCATGATGTATTTCGGATATCCGAAAGCCACTGAAGATGATACCGAGCGCGCGGTGCGTGCGGTTTTGGAAACCATCGAAGCGGTTCAGAATCTGGAAAACAAGTTCGGTGAAAACCTGGACCTGCGCGCGGGAATCGCAACCGGAGTTGTCGTTGTCGGGGTTGTTTCCTCTGCCAGCCTGGGAACACAGGATTTCATTGTTGGCGAAACGGCCAACCTTGCCTCACGCCTTCAGGGATTGGCCAATCCCGGTGAAGTTGTCGTCTCGTCCGAGACATGGCGCCTGACAAAAGGGGCCTTTAACTTTGAACCGCGCGGCAATCACGAATTGAAGGGATTTGATGGTGAGCGCTCGGTCTTCCGCGTTATTGACGAAAAGATCGCCGCCAGCCGGTTCGACGCGCGCACCGGCAAGTCCACGGTCAAATTGGTTGCCCGCGAAGACGACCTGACCGGCCTGACAGGGCTTTGGGATCATGTGCTGCGCGGATCGGGTCAGGTTGCGCTGGTTGGTGGCCCGGCCGGTATCGGGAAATCGCGCCTGATCAATTCCCTCAGCAAAACGCTGGGACAAAGGCCTATGACCCTGCAATGTGTCCCGCATCTTGCCAGTTTGCCCCTGCACCCGCTGCGTGCCGAGCTTCGGCGGTTTGCAGGGGATGAGACTGATACCGACAAGGTAACCGAGTCGATCAGGGAATACGCGAAAAACGCCTCTCGTTTGACCGAAGAAGATGCTGCGCTACTATTGGATTTGGCCGGGTTTGAAACTGACGCTCCGGTCGAACCCGATCCGATCAAGAAAGCCCGCAAATCTTTGGATTTGCTGATCCGCTGTGCCGGGAGCATCTGCGATGAACGCGGGTCATTGCTGTTGGTATTCGAAGATGTGCACTGGGCGGACGCAACCACGCTGGATGCCTTGGACGCGCTGATCGACGCCTTGGATCAGTTGCCCATCCTTGTGGTTCTGACGCACCGCCCTGAATACGAGCCTCCGGAACATTTTGAAGGCCGCGCGTCAATCGTCGAATTGACACCTCTTTCGGTTCTCGAAGCGTCTGAACTGGTGCGCCGTGTTGCCGTACCGCGCAGCCTGCCGGTCACTTTGGTCAGACAGATTGTCGAAAAAGCCGATGGTGTGCCGCTTTATATCGAGGAAATGACCAAGGCGGTTCTGGATCAGCTGCCGCAGGACGTACCCATCGACGCCGGGGTAATGGGAACCCTCAGTATCCCCGCAACTCTTCATGACTCGCTGATGTCGCGGCTGGACCGGATGGAAAATGCGCGACCTGTAGCGCAGTTGGGATCCGTGATTGGCCGCAGCTTCACGTCGGCGATGATCCATGCGGTAGCGCCCAAGGACACGGATGTGGAATCGGCATTGATCCAACTGATTGGTGCAGGTCTGGTATCCATCACCAGCGAAGCCGGGGCGCCGACTTACACGTTCCACCATGCGCTGGTGCAGGACACAGCGTACCAGTCGCTTTTACTTGAAGACCGGGAACAGATTCACCTGAAAATCGCCAAAGAATTGCTGGCCGGTCACAAGGCTTTTGGTAACCCTACACCGGATACCGTGGCGCATCACTGCGATCTAGGCGGTCTTAAGGGCGAGGCTGTTACCCACTGGGTTCTGGCGGGTGAACAGGCCCTCAGCCGCCTTGCGAACCTACCGGCGATTGCCGCTTTTCAGGCCGCATTGCGCAATATCGAAACGATGCCCGGCGGTCCCGAACGAGATGGGGTAGAGCTTGGCGTTCAGATGAATGTATTGCCTGCGTTCATGGCGATACACGGTTGGTCATCCACACAGGTTGGGCAGACCGCAGCCCGTGCGATGCATCTTGCACAGGCGCTGGGTGCGGGCGAAACCCTGTTTGCCGCGACCTTCTGCCGATGGACGCATTTCTTTGTGTCGGGCCAGATGAACCGCGCACTTGAGATGGCGCAGGCCCTTGACGGCATGGCCAGCCTTGCACCGGATCCGGTTACAAACGTCCTTGCTGCTCGGGCGCTCAGCTATACTCATTATTTCCGCGGTGAGTTTGCCGATTGCGAAAGACAGCTTGAACGGGGCCTTGCCCTGATCACGCCCGAGCTTGACATGGCCATGATGCCGATGACCCAGTCCTCGACCAGCGCGTCGTTCTTTGCCATTCAGGGCTGTCTTCTGTGGCAGCTTGGCAAATTCGACGAGGCCGAAGAGGCCCGCCTGAAGTCGATCGAAATCAGCAAGCCGTTCGAACACGCCCCCAACCTTGTCTACATTATGGGCGCGTCGTCGATGTTCCTTCCGTATGCGGGCGAATGGGACTTGCTGGACGATACGATGAACGAAGCGCGTCGGATCGCGGACGAAGAAGGGTTCCTGTATCTTCACGCAATGCAGGATATCTATCTGGGTCTGGCTCAGGCGGGCAAAGGTGACGTGATCGGGGGGGCTGCTCGTGTCGGGACCTATATGGACCTTGTGTCCCAGGCTGGCGGCAACTTTACCTTCCCGCAAAACCAGATTGTCCTGTCCGAGCTGTTGATCGATCAGGGTCATATCGAGGATGCCCTGAACCGGCTTGAACATGTTTGCACGCCCGGGTGGGAGCGTGGAGAGATGTTGAACAAGCCGGAATATCACCGTGTGCGCGCCAAAGCATTGGCCGCCCGTGGCGATCTTGACCAGGCTGTCACTGAGGCAAATCAAGCCCTGCAGCTTGCACGTGACATCGGGGCAGTTGTTCAGGAGAAACGCGCTCTGGATTGCCTGAACAATTTTGCTAAAACGTTATGAAATTAGATAGCTGCCAGATTTAACCGCGCAGTGCCATCCAGAAGGGGGAGACGATGACCGAAGCACTTGAATTGGACCAACAGCAGTGGGACGCTGTGAACAAGGCCGTCCACGATGAAGCGTTGCGCGCGCGTATTGCTGCCAGCTTTCTGCCGCTCTACGGCCCACTACCGGCTGATACCCAATCGGTTCCTCTGAACAAGCTTGAACTGGTTCCCGAAGCGACCGGTCCAAAGATGCGCTTTGGCGTGAATGATTTTGATACAACGCGGCTGTCGACAGTGTCCGTGAACGTACATGTCAAAGGCGCACAGCTTGCAGATCCCGAACTGGCCGCCGCGCTGATCATGTTCCGCCGGGCGGCTGCCATTGTCGCACGGGTCGAGGATGAGATCATTTTTAACGGTCAGGCCGGCACCGGTGAAGGCCCCCAACCCGCGCCCGGCGCACCCGTCACGCTGCCCCCAGTTTATACCGTAAGCGGTGGTGGAAAATACGAAGGCCTGCTGGAAGCGGGGGAGGCACAACCCATTTCCAGCGGTTCCAAGAAAAAGCCTACCGGCCCCGAGGTATTCGAGGCCGTGGTTGCGGGTATCAGTCAACTGGAATCCCTGGGTCATCTTGGACCCTATGCCTGTGTGATGGGTAACGGCCTGTTCCAGGCGGTCACGACACCGATGGAAAACTCGATGGTCCTGCCCCGCGACAGCATTCTGCCATTTCTGGACGGGCCGCTGCTGCGGTCTGGCGCATTTCCGGTGAACAAGGCCGTGCTGGTGTCTTTGCAGGGCGCACCGGTTGAGATTGTTGTGCCTTCTGACATTGCTGTCAAATATCTGCAGACCTCGGCAGATGGCGATCATATCTTCCGCGTTCAGCAGAAATTCCGCCTTAGGATCAAAGAAGCTCAGGCTATCTCGACCATCACGTGCTGACCGGCGCGATGGGTATGCGGGAATTCAGCGACGGCGGGGTCACCCTGCGCTGGTCCGAGGCCGCCTTTCAAGCAGCCACCGGGGTACAGCGGGTTCTGGTTGAGGCCGGGCCTGCGATATCTCCGCATGACACGCTGCGCCTGTTCTATCGCGAAGGCGGCGGACCTGAACGGGCTGTCCGTGGGTGGCCACTGGGTCAGGATCCACAAACGGGGTTGCAACAATTTGCAGCGGCCCTGCCCGTTCCCGCTGTGGGAAAACAGATGACCTGGCGGCCGGTTCTGACCTCGGGCGGGCGCGATTATGACCCCGGAAACGCGGTCGCGCCGAAACCAGAAGATCGCGCGCCAAAACACGAGACATCCAGTCCGGTGCTGGATCATATCGCCCATTTTGAGGTGCCGTTTTCGGGCAACTTCAACCCATCGGGTGAAACTCCCGATGGCATATGGCTGCATTTTGCGATCAAAGAAGGCGGTACCGTGACCGGCCCGAACCTGAACGGAACGATCGAGCCCGTGGGCGGAGACTGGATGCGCGTGCGCCCTGATGGCGTGGGTATTCTGCATGCCAAGGCGCTGATCAATCCGACAACCGGCGGTGCCCCGGTCATGTTCGACGATACCGGGATCTGCGATTTCGGTACGGATGGCTATGCCGCCCTTGCCAAGGGCAAGCTGCCACCCAGTGCCCCGGTTCGGCTGGCACCCCGGTATCTGACCTCGAATCCGCGTTATATGTGGATCAACCGTCTGCAGGGTTTCGGAATCGGAGAGGCCAGCCTGTCCGACATCACCCTGCGATTTGACGTCTATTCCGCGAAAGGAACATCCGATGGCTGAAAAGGTGGTCATATTAGGCGGAGGCGTCGGCGGGATGAGCGCCGCGCATGAGCTGATCGAACGGGGTTTCGAAGTCGAAGTGTATGAGCGTCAGCTTATCGCCGGCGGCAAGGCACGCAGCATTCCCGTGCTTGAAGGTGAAGACGATCACGGTTCGAAAGAGGAACATATCAGAGCGCTGAAAGACTGGATCGGGATGCACGGCTATGACCTGCCACCCGGTGTCAAACGCCCCTGGTTGCCCGGTGAACATGGGTTCCGGTTCTTCCCTAACTTCTACCGGCACATCACCAATACGATGTCGCGCACGCCCTATTATGACAAGGGCACCTGCTACGACAATCTGGTTCCGACAACCCAGGTATTGGTCAGCCAGTTCGACCACCCCGGTATCATCGTACCCGAGCGGTTTCCACAATCGCTAAAAGAGGTCGCCAATGCGCTCAAGACCTTTGCCTATACAATCTCGCCGCGCAACGAAATCGACTTTGAGGATATCGAACATTTCCTTGGTTGCATGTGGCGCATTGCGACCTCGTGCAAAGAGCGCCGGTTCGATGAGTATGAACGTATCGGCTGGTGGGAATTCATCGGCGCCGCGGAGCGGTCCGAAGCCTATCAGAAGTTTCTGGCAATCGGCCTGACCCGGTCACTGGTGGCGGCCAAAGCGACAACCGCAAGCACCAAGACCGTTGGCGATGTCGCCATTCAACTGCAGCTTGGGATCGCAACACCCGAGGCGACCAGCAACAGGCTGCTGAACGGGCCGACCAATCTGGTCTGGATTCAGCCTTGGCTGGAATATCTGAAAAGCCGGGGTGTGGTGTACCATTTCGATTCCAAGGTGACCGGGATTGAATGCCGAAACGGCCGAATTGCCAGCGCCACGGTTGAACAGGACGGCACGCAAAAGCAGGTCACCGGTGATTGGTTCATCAGCGCCTTGCCCATTGAACGCATTGCACCTTTGGTGACGCCGGCCATGACAAAGGTAGATCCGGGTCTGGCCAAGCTGCCATTGCTTGCCGAAGACGTGCAATGGATGAATGGCATACAGTTTTACCTGACCAAGGATGTTGAACTGGCCCATGGCCATGTGATCTTTATCGACAGCCCTTGGGCGCTGACGGCTGTTTCGCAAAAACAATTCTGGTCCCAGATAGATTTTGAAAACTGGGCCGACGGTAAGACCAAGGGATTGCTCTCGGTCGATATTTCCGAATGGGACAAGCCGGGCACAAACGGAAAAACCGCGCGCGACAGCTCTCGTGAAGAAATCGCCAAAGAAGTCTGGGAACAGCTCAAACGCAGCCTGAACGTTGATGGCAACATCGTCCTCAGGGATGAAGAACTGCACTATTGGTTCCTGGATCCCGACATCGTCGAGGACCCAGATCATCCTGCCCGAGAAAGCAATGTCGAACCGTTATTGGTAAACCGCATTAACAGCTGGCGGCTGCGGCCCGAAGCGGCGACGCTGATTCCGAACTTTATGCTTGCGTCCGACTACGTCCGGACCAACACCGACCTGGCCACCATGGAAGGCGCAAATGAGGCTGCCCGAAGAGCCGTCAATGCCATCCTGCGGCGCAGTGGTTCTGAGGCGCAGCCCTGTGAAATCTGGGATCTGCATGAGCCCGACATCCTGCAACCCCTGCGGGCCTATGACTATGCCCGATATCAGGCGGGTGAGCCCTGGGATGAACGCTTTGCCATCGCTGTCGAGGCCGCTTTGCGCATGGGACAAGACGCCACCGGCACCAAACGTGGTGGGCAAGGACCGCTGGCCGCGATTGGTCCGCTGACGGCCGAATACTCCAAGCCCGGCGGAATTGTCGAAGACCCTGCGATCTCGGACGCGTTGCGCATGGTCGCGGCACCTCCAGAGCTCTATAATCTGATGGCCGCGCATCTGCCGGGCCGGGACACACCGATCCCCGGCGCGGACTTTGCTGAAGATCTGGCGATCGGCATTGTTGAGGCGACCTCACCGCCAACCGACACGTCCGGTCGCAAAGTCATCATCACACAGAAGGGCTGACAGGTGACTGTTCCCAAGGCGCAGCCGGCATCCGCGGCCACGCAAGGCTTCCTTGAGCAACTGACGCGTTATGGCGATCAGGCGCGCAAGGTACTGTTAGACAAAATGCCAACGGGTGAGCCGCAAGCCCATCTCTATGGGCCTATGCGAGACTATATCGAAACCTCGGGCAAAGGACTTAGACCTGCCCTTCTTCTGGCCACGTGTGAAGCATTCGGCGGAAAGGCCGAGGATGCCGAAATTGCTGCTGCGGTCATCGAATTGCTGCACAATGCATTTCTGGTTCATGACGATATCGAAGACCTCAGCGATTTCCGAAGGGGTCGGGAATGTATGCACAAACGTCTTGGTGTGCCTTTGGCGATCAATATCGGCGACGGCATGCAATCTCTGGCGCTGAGCCTGCTGCGCCAGAACCTCGGCCCTCTGGGCCCGATGACCGGCGCGCGCGTGGTGGACGAGTTTGATCACCTGCTGAAAGAGTCGATCGAGGGCCAAGCTCTTGAATTGGGATGGATAAAAGACAATCGCCTTGACCTTAGCCCGTCCGACTACCTGACCATGTGTCTGAAGAAAACCTGCTGGTACAGCTTCATTCACCCGATGCGTATAGGTGCCCTGATCGCGCGCCCGGACGATGTCGCCTCCGGAGCGCTGAATCTGGATGACTTCAACGCGTTCGGCTTTTTTCTGGGGGCCGCCTTTCAGATCCAGGATGACGTTCTGAATCTTGTGGGAAGCCAGGGGAAATACGGCAAAGAGATCGGCGGGGATATCTACGAAGGCAAACGCACGCTGATGCTGGGACGTCTTGGGGCGCAGGCGGATCGGCAGGAACAGTCCCGACTGTCAGAGTTTCTGGAAAAGCCAAGAACGGCCCGTTCGGAACAAGAGGTCGAATGGGTATTGGCGCGGATGAACCACTATTCTTGCATTGAATATGCTCAGGCCGCAGCAAATGACCTGCTTGCGGCGGCCCGTCGGGAATTCGATCTTGTATTTGCAAATACCAACGCGGCGCCGCGCGCGTTTCTTGGTCAGTTCATGGATTATCTGGTGGCGCGTCAGGTCTAACACTCGCCCTATTTTTTTTGTAGATATTCAATATCTTAAATTTCGAAATCCCGTGAATCCAATACGCGTTCCTTTCAAGTTTGTCATTTACTAAACGCTGTAGGCTGTGCACATTAAGCTATGCCTTATTTCGAGCGAAAACCATTTGTCAGCGCTCTCCGCACGGCCACCAAGGCCGTTCCGGAGCAGGATACACTTCCGATATCTCAGATCGCACGGGGCATTCTGAATGCGGAAAACAGCACCACACAACAGCTGGACGGACCCTTTCACTGCCGCAAGCCCTGCAGGCCCGGTGAGACAGGAACCATTCTGTTATCCATTGCTGCACCTGCCGGAGCAAACGTTGTCGACTTGCAGTTCGAACCGGGCGACATGATCAGCCGCGACGGCAACGTGTTGCCAACCGACAAGATGAGCATCCAACCTTCCGCAGTCCGTATTCCCCCGGGACAGGCCGTCGAGGTTGCCGTAAGCCTCACCATTCATGATCTGGCAGAACCCGGCCAATATCAGGGGCGCGTATACACCAAAGGCAGCGAAAACACCGCCATCGTTGTGATCTTTGAGGTCGTGGCGGACTAAAGTGATCCTGCCCCGATGGTACGGTGCAGTATTGCCCGTGGTCGGAGTTTGCCATCTCGATTGCACATATGCAGAAAAATATTTCGAATAGCAATCATGTGCCTCATACGAAGCTGGCACCGGGCGAGGCTAAACATGCGCCTCATAGATAGCTTAACTATTCCTGCCATTGGGCTGTTAGGTGCCACAGCCAACGTGAACGCCGAGCAAGAACAAACAGCTTTTTTAATCGGGTGAGATGGGTCGCCTTGGCACAAAAATCGACCAAAAGATTACCGGGCAAACGATATAAACTGCTGAACAACATCGACGCGCGAAGCGAAATGACCAGCCAGGATTGTCCCCCGTCTCTCGCATACGGAATCGAAGGCGGTCAGGCATCGCGCTTTGCTTCAGCCACCTCACGCAGCCAAAAAAATGACGATGCCCTGAACCCAAATTCCGCGCACTCGGAATTGCCGCGATTGTCCGATTTGAGAACGCGCTTCTGTTCGATACTCAACCGCTCAAATCATCTACGGCTTGGCGCACAGCAGCGATCATCTGCGGCGCCAACCCGTTGTGACCCAGTCTCTCAATCTCCTCAAATTCAAGCTTTCCAGCTTGGGCAAAGGCACGGGCAGGTTCAATCGGGCATATTAGGTCATCCTCTCCATGGATCAAACGATGTGGGAGTACGGCGATTGTATTTGGATCTCCGGGGCCGGTAGCAGGTAGGAAGAAATTATTAAGCCAGTACCAAAGGTACACGCGGGTGCGATTTATGTCGCTTTGGGTGACGGCTGCCGGAAGCCGCACAGTGCCGGGTTGCGGTCCATGAAACGCATCTTCAAGGGCCATCACACGGCGGGCTGCCTCACGTGCTTGCGCGTCATTGTCTTCCATACGGGCAAACCATGCTATGGCAGGATGGAGCTGTTCAGTCTCGTCGAGAGGATCGAGAAACAGGCCGCGCGCACGCTGCCCGGCTTCGAAACGCTTTGCCCTATCGCGCAACATCCACTGGTCCATTGAAGGGCGGCAGATATGCGTGCTGCGCACGATCAATGCGCGTACCCGATCAGGATGAGCGGATGCGTAGGCCAATGCCAGTGCGCCCCCCCATGAACCACCCAGCACAATCCAATCTTCATATCCCAGGGCCATCCGGATGGCCTCGGCATCGCGTAGGGTGTGCTGAGTCGTGTTTGCTGTGACCCGACCAGCTCTGCCCGACAACCCTGTTCCGCGTTGGTCAAAAAGAACCACCCGATGGCGGTCGGCGTCGAAATAGGCTGTGTGCTGCGGGTTGAGACCCGACCCTGGCCCCCCATGGAAAATGAGCGCGGGCGTATCGCCATGCCCCCAAATCTGTACGTTCAAGCCGTCTATTGGGACAGGTTTAAAAGTGTTCATCGGTAGGACTGCGACCTCCTTTATCATTGTCTCGCGACTGTCTTACTGGTGATGCTCTTCAACGAAGTTCGACGCGAAAGCCAATACGCCACGATGGCCAATACCCCGCAGATTACAAAGGTGAGCTGCATCCCGTTGGCAATAGCTTCAGCAGATGCTGCCTCGACTGTGCGGGCGCCAATCCCAAAGGAAAAGACCGTCCCCATGACAGAGGCGCCGAAAATAAGGCCCAAATTACGCGACAAGCCAAGCAGCCCTGAAACTGTCCCCCGCTGATCTGTCCGAACCCCCACCATGATCATGGTGTTGTTGGCGGCCTGGAACAACTGGTATCCCGGTGTCAGGATGCTGATTGCGCCAATGTAACCAATAACACCAAATGCGACTGGCAGGACCGCAAGTGCAAAGGTCCCGGTGGTCAGAGCAATGAGCCCAAGCGACAGAACACGCGCCGCCCCCCATGCATCCACAAGCCGACCCGATGGGACGCCGAGGAAGATCGATATGATTGGTCCGACCGACATGACAAGCCCCACTTTCGCCGCGCTCAGCCCAAGAGACTGCCCCAGAAAGAAGGGGCCTATCAGCAAAGTGGTCAACATCACATTTGCCACCAGAAAATTTGCCGCAAGGCCGGGGATAGCGCCGCTCTTTCGCAGTGCAGTTAGTCCGACCAGAGGTGTTATCCCAGAGGAAACACTCGCGGGCAAAAGCCGAACGGCCAAAATGGCCGTAGTCAGGCTCATCGGCACCAGGACAAAGAACACTCCTTGCCACCCGAGTTTTCCAATCAGCACCCCACCCAACGAAGGTCCCAGTGCAGTTCCGACCGCCGACATCGTGCCCAACAGGCCCATGGCTTGCCCGACACGCTCTGTTTCAAAAATATCGCGAACAAGTGCGACGGTCAGCACCATGAGGAATGCAGCACCAATTCCCTGAAGAGACCGCGCGGCACTCAACACCTTGAGATTGGGCGCCAAGCCGCAAAACGCAGAGGCCAGCGCGAAAAGTATAAGCCCGAAGATCAGCATCTGCTGTCGTCCAAAGCGGTCCCCAAGTCGTCCAGCCAGCACAGAGAACAGCGTCAGTGTCGCGAGATATGCGATCACCACCCATTGCACTTGATGTACCGGCGCCTTCAGGTCCTGGGCGATTGCAGGCAAGGCAATATTGGCAATGCTGGTGCCCAATGAGGCCAGCAGCATGGACAGGGAGAAACACAACAAAGCGCCGGGTCTCGTTGTCTTCAATGCATTTGATTTGATGTGCACCACTATTTTCCTCTTGTCGGAATCGCTACAGAAGGCGACGTTACGAATTCAAGTCGACTTGAGGTCAAGCATGAAACTTTTGGATATAGGCGAGGTGTCGAAAAAGACCGGCACCCCAACTTCAACGCTGCGTTACTATGATGAGCTTGGCCTGATTTCGTCTGTTGCGCGGCACGGGCTTCGTCGGCAGTTCACGCCGGATGTCTTATTGCAACTAGCCCTGATCACGATGGGCAAATCTGCGGGGTTTTCACTTGAGGAAATCTCGGGGATGTTCGGCCTTGATGGAACTCCGAATATCCCCCGGCAAGAGTTTCACATTCGTGCGGATGCGCTGGATCGGCAAATCCGCGAGCTGACGGCGCTGCGCGATACCCTGCGACATGTGGCGGATTGCCCGGCGCCATCGCATTTGGAATGCCCAACATTCAAACGGCTCATCGACCTCGCCCATCACCGGGGCACGAAGAAAGCCAGTGGCAGGTAGCGGCAAGCCAACTACGAATTTTTGGTATACCGCTGAAGGGTATGGTCGGCCCGCACCATTGGATGCAATGCCGATATTTAAGTGTCCGAAATACACTAATTCAGATCGAAGTGAGCGGCCAAACTGTCAATTATCATGTCAAGAACTTGGGCGCGGTCCGTTCCCCCAGGATCAGTGCAAACAGGATCGTCCTGCTCTTCGATCAAAATCGCTTCACCGGCGGGCTTACATAATCCAAGCGCGGTGAAATGCATTGCGGGCGCGATCGTCATCACAGCGGCCTGAGGAACCAGCGCCTCAAAATTGCTTCCCAGGGCGCTCGTGTCTGTTGCATTCAGCCTGTCGGCCCCTTCACCCAATCCAATCAGAAAAAGCGAGGCTGTCACGTCCCGCACATCCTTATGCGCAAGATCCCAAGTTAGTCCCGGATCAATGGCTGCGACGGCACTGACCCGTGGATCCTTGTAAGATGCCTCATATTTTTCCTGGTCGATTGCGGTTACATCGACGCCCTCTGCCGTCAACTTTGCGCAAAATTGTGACCCTGCCCCTGCGGCCTCGCAATAATCGAAAAATCCGTCACGATTGCCCTGGACGCCCGCAAGCGAAAGGGCTGTCCAGCCACCATAAGAGAAGCCCGTGGCGTAGATCCGTGAAGTGTCGATGAGGGGGGCGAAATCCGGGTCTTGCAGCGCGTGATCCAACGCGGCGGACATGTCCTGGGCGCGGGTCCAATGATTAAATGCGGTATCGAAATCCAAATCTAAGGTCGTGCTGCCTGGATGGTTTACTGCCACTACGATTGCACCTTGCGAGACCAACCCCGCACTAAGCCACGCCATTCGTGCATAATTGCCGCCCCATCCGTGTGAGAGAAGAACAACCGGATGTTGCCCTGGCACCGGCTTGGCGTTTTCGACTACTGCTGTTCCATAGAACACTGCATTTTCTGCAAACATAGTCTGGCGCTGACCTGCCGCAGGGAACATGACAGCCATTTGCATGTCCTGATCATGATGAGGTGCGGCAATCGTCAATTCGACGAGGCCGACATCTTGTGCAGCAATTTCCGTGCCCGCCGAAAGGGTCATGACGAGGGTAAGAAGAGGAAGTTTCATGGCGCGCCTTTTTTTGTAGGGTGGCATTAGTGTCGGCCTACATTCAGACGCTGTCGGGATTTCATACGACCTGAATCCGGTTTAAGGTCGCGCAGATCAGGATTTAGGTCCTATGACAGACGAAAACGGACCCCCCTGATGCCAGTTCTACCGATACCAATGATTACTGCCCTGCTGCTTTCGGGCTTTCTTTTACATCGCTTTCTGACCCGCAAAACCCATCCCACGCTTTTGGTCCTCATCGGATGCTGCGCTGCACAAAGTGCGGTTATCGCGCTTGTGCAATATTATGGCTTTACGGGTCTCAGGGTCGTTCAGCCCATTCTTGCGACTGTAATTGCCGCATCCGCGTGGCTGTCCTTTCGTCAGGCCTCGGTGGGTTATCTGCGCAGACAGGACTTGTATTTGCATGCGGTAGGTCCGGCCCTTGCGATAAGTTTTCTGGCAACCCGACCCGAAGCGCTGGACGTGTTGATCCCCTTTATCTTTGCGGCATACGGTATCGCCATCGCGTTTATGCTCTTGCGCGGCGAAGATAGTTTGCCCCATAGCCGCTTAGAAAACGGGCGCATGATTGTTTGGGTTTGGCGTGTTCTGGCAATCGCTTTGATCGCCTCAGCAGGCAGCGACATATTCATTGCAGCCCGCCTTGCATCAGGAGACACCGAGGTCTTGCTCTGGCTGCCAAGCCTGTTTTCCGCAATCACATTGCTCATATTAGGGGCGCTCAGCCTATCGCATGCAATCGAAAGCCAGAGCATTGGTTCTGACACGCGCGATGCGTATTCCAAGCAAGATAAAACCCGTGACACCGCTATTGTCGAAAAGCTCGACGCTTATATGGAAACACATAAGCCATATCTCGATCCCGATCTCACACTGGCCCGGTTGGCCCGAAAGTTGCAGGTTCCAGAAAAGCAGCTTTCAAGCGCAATCAACAAAGGCAAAAGCGAGAATGTGTCTCGCTACATCAATAGGCATCGGATATCTCACGCTTGCGCCGTAATGAAGACTGGAAAATCGGTGACCGAGGCGATGCTGGCCAGCGGGTTTAACACCAAGTCGAACTTCAACCGCGAGTTCTTAAGGGTGATCGGCGTCAATCCGCGTCGCTGGTTGAGGTCTCTTGTGGAAGTGCCCGATGAAAGGGTCAAAACCTAAGACGTTCTGGTGTACCAAGCATCCTTGCCACAGCTGCCGAACCTTGATTTAGGACATCGGCGTCAGAGCCGTGAAAGCCGTCAAACAGTGAGAATCCGATCTCTATTCTGTTTTCTGCCAGCATGATTATATTACTATCAGGAAAAACTGATGCTATGGTAATCCGAATTGAATTGGGTATTGCGCCGCGCCTGCTTGCAGAACCGGTTTGGACACGTGTAGCAAGACGTTGAAAGAATGAAATTGAAAAAACGCGACAAAGAAATGGCAACAAACCTGACGCAGGACCCACATTCCGTTCGTTCGGGTGACAGAGAGAAAGTTCTTGAAGTTGCCATCGGCCGCGAGGTTCGTGCCTTTCGCAAACAGCAGAACATAACGGTCGCAGAGCTGGCCCAGTTGACCGGCCTCTCGATTGGCATGCTGTCCAAGATCGAAAACGGAAATACGTCACCGTCCTTGACGACTCTGCAATCGCTGGCGGATGCGCTTTCGGTTCCTTTGACAAGCTTTTTTCGACAGTTTGAAGAACGCCGCGAGGCGGTTCATACAAAAGCAGGAGAAGGCGTCGAACTGGAGCGTGAAGGAACACGTGCGAACCATCAGTATAACCTGTTGGGACATATTGGTGCCAACGGATCCGGCGTGATCGTCGAACCGTATCTGATTACCCTGACCGCTGAATCAGATGTGTTCCCAACTTTCCAACATGGCGGGATCGAGACGATTTACATGCTGGACGGTGAGGTGGATTACCGCCACGGGGACCAGATTTACCCGCTAAAACCCGGCGATACCCTGTTCTTTGATGCAGATGCTCCGCATGGGCCCGAACGGCTTGTCAGCCTGCCGGCGCGGTATATATCAGTGATCAGCTATCCGCAGACAAACTGATCGGTTTGCGCAATAAGAAATCTGTGGGTCTGTCATAACCTTCGCGACTGCCCGTGCTTACGATCGTGAACCCCAGCCTCGAAAATACGCGATGGTTTTCAGTAAGTTCCACGCGTGTTTCCAGTTCCAGCGCAGGTAAGCCAAGCTCTACTGCACGGCGTGCAGCATGATCCACCAACCTGCGGCCGATACCCTGACCCCGCAATCCATCCTTCACCGCAAGCTTTCCAAGGTACAAACTGTCGGGCTTGGGCGTCAGAAACATACACGCGAAAAGTGGTCGCCCAACAGCCCAGATTTCGCCGCCACCCTGACAATGCACCTGCATTCCTTCCACGTTCAGACTATGGATAGAAGACGGAGGGTCGATCCGGGCATCCATGTACTGAAATGACCCGCGAAGCAGCGCAAGCACGTCATACAATGCAAAATCGTTACTCGAGATGAGCCAAGGCGCTTCGCCCGGATCAATCATATGAGTTGAGAAATTTCGCAAGTCTCGCTTACTTAGACAAAGGTGGTTCCGTTTCCAAATCCGGCCAGATCCCCGGAGACGTGGGCAACCCGTCGTCAAACTGGCTGAGATAGTCCAACATCATGGGGCGGTTATCGATGAACCCTTTATAGGTTGCCAGCTCGACCGGCAGGTCCCGGATGACCCGATGCAGACGGCGGCCCCATTTGGGAACGGTCATCAGGTCCTGAAAACTACACAGGTAGCAGCGGATCGGGAATACCAGGGCGTTGGATCGCGGCAGGCGGAAAAAGGTTTGCAACTCGACCCGCAGATACTGTTTGTGCGCTATGTTTTCAGGTGTCAGCGTCGTCTTCTGGATACCCCATTTGTGATAGTTCTCCGGGCTGGTATCCAGCAGCGGATTCACTGTCATAGTCCAATTCAGACGCCGTGCTGGGGCACCCTGTTGAATGTTCAGCAGGAATTTCAGGGCGCGTTGGAAAATGCCCATTTCATGGGCTTTGGGAACCGGCGCGTGCCATTCGAAAAAGTTCATTCCGATGTCAAAATCCAGGCTCCAATCCGCTTGGGTCGTCACCATTCCCGCGTCCATCCACAGCATCTCGTCACGCTGATCCAGCACGGCGAAATCACCCTGTGCCTGACGGGTGATGTATTCCATCGGCCCGTACGGAAGCGTGGTTTCGTCCATGAAGGTAAAGCTGTGATCAATGCCCATCGGTTTGTTGACCCAGCGCCACTGGTTGCCATTGCGATGCAGTTCGAACAGATCGGGATAGTCTTCGGATTTGCTGACCATGATCAGCTCCAGCAAGTCCCAACCGGCCAAAGTCATATGCGGCAGTGACTGGCAGCGCAACGGATCCTGATCCAATACCATGGCGCGGTCTTTCATCTCGGACACATAGTGTTCGTCGACGTCGAATCGCATCTCGTAGACCGATCCTTTGGGCCCGCCGCGATGCTGTTCCATGTTGACCGAATACATATAGCTGTCTTCGTGAAACGGAAACGGAAAGCGTTTGATCGCCCAGTCCGAGTTGTGAAACGTATAGTCATCGCGGAAGGATTCGTCGTTGAATTGAATGGTCATGTTGGGCCTCCTCTCAACGGTCCAGCACGAGGGACTTGCCCTCGAAGCGCGATACACAGGGCATGATTTTCTTGCCCGCGGCCTTTTCTTCGCCGGTCAGCCAGTGATCGCGGTGAACGAAATTACCTTCATGGTCGAGCACAACGGTTTCGCACTGACCGCAGGCCCCTCCGCGGCACAGATACGGTGCGTCCACGCCTTCACGTTCGATGGCCTCCAGCAGGCTTTCGTTTTCACCCACATGAATGACCTTATCCGATGCCGCCAAGCGCACCTCGAACGGTTTACCGGGCTGAGGCGCCAGGAACTCTTCGTAGTGCACGCAATCTTCGGGCCAGCCTTCGGCGGCAGCCGTGTTTCGGACCCAGTCGATCATGCCCTTTGGACCACACACATACACATGCGTTCCCAAGGGTTGCCCGCTGAGCAGATTTTTCAGATCGATCGCCTGGCTCTGATCGTCATAGTACAGATGGGTTTCGTTCGGATGCCTGTCTGTCAGTTGCTCAGCATAAGATGCCAAGGCAGTGTTTCGGCACGCGTAATGCAACTCCCAATGCCCGTGCAGCAATTCCAACTGTTTGATCTGCGCCAGAAACGGGGTGATCCCGATGCCACCGGCCAGAAACAGATGCTTGCGGGCGCGCAAGTCCAGTGAAAACAAGTTGACCGGATAGCTGATGGTCATCTCGTCGCCCAGCTTGACCTGGCGGTGCATGAACAGCGACCCCCCCCTGCCCTCATCATCGCGTCGAACCGAAATTGTATAAGATGACTGATCAAACGGATCCGACATCAACGAATAGGGGTTAAGCCGTGTAATGGCACCATCCTGCATTTCGACCACAGTATGTGCCCCGCCCGAAAAGGTTGGTAATGGCGCGCCGTCGATACGTTCGAACCTGAACCGCGTCACCAATTCGTTCAGCGGAGTGATCTCGGTCACCTTGACCTGAATTTTCTCAGCACCGCTCATTCGTAAATCCCCTTCGACTCGGGCACATTACCATGATCCTCGGCGTCGATACGGACGCCCTGATAGGCGGCAAGACGGCGTGAGTAGTGATCGCGCACAAACAGGTTTAGGCCGCAATGTGAACAGACAAACGGGTCAATCTCGACGTCTTCGGTGATGCCCTTGCAATGCACGCATTGCATCCGACGGGCGACCGATCCGCGATGTTCGGTCTGAATCGCCGTGTGTGGCAGACCCACAGCCATCACTTCATTCATGGCCTGCCCCATCATGCCTTCGGTGCCGGTCAGGTAGACCTGCAATCCCATATGCGCGTCCTCCAGAACCCGGCGAATGCGCGTCAGAGACGCCTCGAAAGACGGGCCTTCATAGAACTGAGCAGGGTTCAATGCCCTTAGCTTTTCTGCGAAATCCGTGCCTTTCGGGATATAGATCAGATGGGTTTTGGCCATCAGGTCAGGTGTTGCGATATCGAGAATGGCTTCGGCCCCTTCGGCCTCGGCTATCATGAGATGATGTTCGCCCTGGCGAACCTCTAGCGCGCCCCAGACCGGGCGGCTTGCGATTGACTTGGGAAATTCGAACTTTGACATTGTGCCCTCAATAGGAAAAGGGCGCCACGGTGTGTCCGTCGCGCCCCCTGAAACTCAGCCCTTTGCGGTTCTGATCGATTTGTCCTGATCGTAGAACGGCATCTCTTCCGCAGTTGCCGTTATTTCTGTCCCATCGCCGTTGCGCACCGTCAGCTTGGTACCGGGTGATGCACATGCGACCGGCATCCGCGCGATACCCACATTGTGACCATTGATATCAGAATACATGCCGAAGGTGACAACGCCGACTTTCTCGCCGTTTTGCAGCAGATCCGCGCCTTCATCCGCCGGCGTCGTGCCGTTCAGTTTGACGCCATAGATCTTAAACCGCTCTTTGCCTTGCGATGCATAGTGGTTCTCGGCGCCGATAAAGCCGGTTTTTCCAGGTGAGACAGTGAAATCCAGGCCCAGTTCCCACAGTGTATCACCACAGGTATCGCCATCGAACGGATAGGTTTCGGAATTGTCGCCGGGGTAAAACAGCAGGTAGCTTTCGGTGCGCAACAGGTCGAGCGTCGAAAACTGGACCGGGACGATGCCCATATCCTTGCCATCAACCAGAATGCTGTCCCACAAGTGAACGGCGTGCTTGGCCTGACAGAAGATCTCATACCCGCGCTCGCCGGTATAGCCGGTCCGCGAAATCATCACCGGGCAGCCATATAGCTTGGTCTGCATGATGCCGAAATAGGCCAGATCGCGAATTCCGGGGATGTGCTTAGCCAGGAAGTCTACAGCCACCGGACCCTGCAGCGACATGTCATGCATGTCATCATCAAAGATGACCGAACAATTCTTACCCGCCGCCACGGATGTCAGCTGCTCCATTCCGGTGCCTGTGCCATGCACCACCAGCCACGTGTTCACCGACAGGCGATAGATGATGCAATCATCAACAAACTTGCCTTCGGCATTCAGGATCGAGGCATAGGTCGACCGCCCCGGCATGATCTTTTCGACGTTCCGCGTGGTGACACGATCAATGACATAGGCGGCATCCTCACCAACCACGTGAACCTTTTTCAAACCGGAAACATCCATAAGACCAGCTTTGGTCCGAATTGCTTCGTAGTCAGCTTTGGCGCGTTCAGGGCTTTGGTCATAGAACCAAGCAGTCCCCATCCCGTTCCAGTCTTCAAGCTCGCCGCCGATCTCGGCGTGGCGCTGCGCAAGGGCCGACGTCCTCCAAAGAATGGCCATGGTTCGGTTCTCCCGTTGATCGTTTTTGTTGCCCATATTGAGGCCGATGTTGGGTTGAAAATCAACACTTGTGTGCAGAATTTTTTCCTGTTGGGAATATTTGCCTGCAATTTTTGCACCCTAAAAGCATCCGGGAGTATTGATATTTCTTTTCTTTATCTGTGGCTTAGTGCGTTTTTGGACGTGAGAGGACATACCTCAAGCACAGACCTTAAAGATGTTTGCCCCACATATCTATTGACAGGTCGCCAATGAGATTGTCCCCTTAGTATACAATTATTCCCAGCAGGAAATGCTTCGCAGAAAGACCTCCTGCTGCAACAACAGGGAGACTACGAAGTGGATGGCAATCTAAATGCACTTACGACGGTCTTTACCGAGTTTTATTACTGGGTAACGGTCGTCTTCATGTTCCTCATCCATGTGGGCTTTTGCATGTACGAAGTCGGCGCCAGCCGGGCCCGTAACCATATGCACACATTGATGAAAAACATCATGATCATCCCGCTGGTGACGGTCACGTTCTTCTTCTTTGGATGGTGGATCTACTGGGCGTTCCCGAACTTTCCGTTCTGGGGCGGTCTCGACACCGAAGCAGGTGCCGCAAATCTACCGTGGGCGAACACAATGGCAACCAATTTGGACGACAGAATCACAGGGGTCTTCTGGGCCGCGTTCCTTCTGTTCTCGTGGACAGCTGCCTCGATTGTTTCTGGTTCAGTGATCGAACGGATCAGGTCATCGGCTTTGTGGGTCCATGCAGTCATGATCGGGTCCGTCTGGTGGATCATCGACGCTGCTTGGGGCTGGCACTATGGTGGCTGGATGGTGCGCATCTTGGGGTATCACGATGCATATGCGTCAGGCGTTATCCATGCAATCGCAGGTGGTTACGCACTTGGTGTGATCATGGTACTGGGTCCACGACTTGGCAAGTTTGCCAAAGATGGAACGCCGCGGGATATTCCTCCGCATAATCCATGGTTGCTGACCATCGGAATTTTCCTGATCTATACCGGGTTCTGGGGCTTCTATGCCGCCTGTAACGTTCCGGTAATCTCGCCCGAGGTTATCGACGGTCAGATCGTTGGCGCCACCTGGACTGCAACCAACATCTATCTGGCCCCGACCACGCTGTCGGCGATTACCTTTAACTTCCTGATGTCGCTGTCGGGTGGGTTGATGGCAGCCTATGTCGTTTCGAAGGGAGATGCCTTCTGGACCTTCTCGGGCGGTCTGGCCGGTATCATCACCGCGTCTGCTGGAAACGATTTGTATCACCCGATCCAAGCGATGATCATTGCCGCAATCGGCGTCGTGATCGTCTATAATCTGCACTACTGGGTAGAGCGTCGGTTCAAGCTGGATGATGCTGTCGGTGCTGTAGCCGTGCATGGCTATGCAGGTGTCGTCGGGCTGGTCATCGCGGGCTTTGTCCTGTGGGGCGTGCCTTCGTCACCATATGAAGGTTATGCAACCATCAACCCAATCGGTCAGATCACGGGTGCCGTCATCATGTTCTTTGTCCTTGGGTTCCTGCCAGGCTGGGCTCTGGCGAAAATGCAATCCGCTGCCGGCGTACTGCGCATCCCGGAAGAAGTTGAACTTCAGGGTCTCGATTACGCTGAACACCATGCCTATGAGGACGCCAAAGCTGCCATTATCGAAGCCGATAAAGAAGAACTGGCCGCCCGTGGCGTAGCAGCGAAATGAGGGAGTAAGATATGTCTACGAATGGTTATACAAACTGGGCCGTGGATCTGGCCGAAGTCGGGCCGGTCTATCCCTTCCAAGGTTACGAAGTTCTAATGGTCATCATTGGTGTCGTCTTCTGGGTTGGCTGGCATCGCATCCAATTCGTCCGCGAAGCTGAGCACCTGGAAAAGGCGCGCCACACCGGTGACGAAGAAAAGGTGAAAGCACAGTTGGAGCGATATTGATCCAGCCTTGAATGCTTGCAATGGGCGCGAAAAACACAGGTCGCGCCCATTGCCTCTTAGGAAAAAAACTTTCCTATGATTATTGATGTCCCACTGATTTGTTGGTACCGTCGAATCATAATGAAACACATAAGGAGATCTGCCAGCCATGTGCGGAATTGTTGGATTATTCCTCAAAGACCAGTCTCTTGCGCCCCAACTGGGCAATATGCTGACAGACATGCTGATCACGATGACAGATCGTGGCCCCGATAGTGCCGGTATTGCAATCTACGGCTCTGAGTCCGATGGCAAAACCAAGATTACAGTTCAGTCCCCCAACCCCGAAACGGACTTTGTCGACTTGGCTGATGAGCTAGGCAAAAGTCTTGGCGTGACGGTTGGTCAGGCAGACAATGATACACATGCCGTCTTGGAAATTCCCGCCCGTCAGGTCGAAGCCGCGCGCGCCGCGCTGGCTGAAATCCGGCCGACGGTTCGTATCATGAGTCGTGGCGAAAGCCTCGAAATCTACAAGGAAGTTGGCCTGCCCAAGGATGTTGCAGACCGCTTCAGCCTCAGCGGCATGAGCGGCACTCATGGCATTGGACACACACGCATGGCGACGGAATCCGCCGTGACAACAATGGGCGCACATCCGTTCAACACGGGGTCCGATCAATGTCTGGTTCACAACGGGTCGCTGTCCAACCACAACTCGTTGCGCCGCAAGTTGCGCCGCGAAGGCGTTACCATCCAGACAGAGAACGACACCGAAGTTGGTGCCGCATACCTGACCTGGAAAATGATGAATGGCGCCACTTTAGGTGAAGCTCTGGAATCCAGCATTGATGATCTGGACGGGTTTTTCACCTTTGTAGTAGGGACCAAAGACGGGTTTGGCGTCGTACGTGACCCAATCGCTTGCAAGCCTGCAGTGATGGCAGAAACGGATCAATATGTTGCCTTTGGCAGCGAATACCGCGCCTTGGTGAACCTGCCAGGAATCGAAGACGCCCGAGTTTGGGAACCTGAACCGGCCACCGTATATTTCTGGTCGCACAACGACAGTCCAACAACCCACGAAAAGGCCGCCTGAAATGCAGACCTATGATTTAGAGGCAGACGGACTGCGTGGATTGAACTCGTCCCTGCAGGCGCAAAACGCCGAGACCAACCAAACCAGCTGGGAAATTGTAAATCCAAAAGGCAGCCATGCGATTGCTGTCGGACTGGACGCGCCGATCGAAGTGACGGTCAAGGGGTCTACCGGGTACTATTGTGCCGGCATGAACCAACAGGCGACCATCAAGGTTCACGGCTCAGTTGGTCCGGGTGTGGCTGAGAATATGATGTCCGGCCAGGTCATCGTCGATGGCGACGCCAGCCAGTATGCCGGGGCCACAGGCCATGGTGGGTTGCTGGTCATCAAGGGCAACGCAAGCTCGCGCTGCGGTATTTCGATGAAAGGTATCGACATCGTGGTGCATGGCAATATCGGCCACATGTCCGCCTTCATGGCACAGGCAGGAAATCTGGTCGTCTGCGGAGATGCGGGCGATGCGCTGGGGGATTCACTCTACGAGGCACGGCTGTTCGTGCGTGGTTCGGTCAAAAGCCTCGGTGCTGATTGCATCGAGAAAGAAATGCGCCCTGAGCATCTGGATATTCTGAGGGATCTGCTGGACCGCGCTGGCAGCGACGCCAAGCCGGAAGAGTTCAAACGCTATGGTTCGGCTCGTCAGCTTTACAATTTCGACATCGACAATTCCGCAGCTTACTGAGGAAGAAGGGTATGAAAGATATGGACGATCAGATCCCCCGCACCCTGCCGATTCAGTCGGCGACATTTACCAATCCGATCAATGCTGAGATCCGTCGCGCCGCTGCGACAGGTATCTATGACATTCGTGGCGGTGGCGCCAAACGGAAAGTTCCTCATTTCGACGATCTACTCTTTCTGGGTGCGTCGGTGTCGCGCTATCCGTTGGAAGGCTATCGGGAACGTTGCGATACCTCAGTTACGCTGGGCACACGCTTTGCCAAGAAACCGATCGAACTGGACATTCCGATCACCATTGCGGGTATGAGCTTTGGGGCTCTGTCCGGGCCAGCGAAAGAAGCTTTGGGCCGCGGCGCATCAGCTGCGGGCACGTCAACAACCACTGGTGATGGCGGCATGACGCCCGAGGAACGTGGCCACTCAACCAAGCTGGTGTATCAATACCTGCCCTCACGCTATGGCATGAATCCCAACGATCTGCGCAAGGCTGATGCGATTGAGATTGTGGTTGGCCAAGGCGCCAAACCCGGCGGGGGCGGTATGTTGTTGGGTCAAAAGATCAGTGACCGTGTGGCCGAGATGCGGACCCTGCCCAAAGGCATTGACCAACGGTCCGCTTGCCGCCATCCAGACTGGACAGGGCCGGACGACCTTGAGATCAAGATCCTCGAACTTCGGGAAATCACTGATTGGCAAGTACCTATCTATGTGAAAGTTGGCGCCACGCGCCCCTACTACGACACTGCATTGGCAGTGAAAGCCGGGGCGGACGTTGTCGTCATGGATGGCATGCAGGGCGGCACCGCTGCGACGCAAGACGTATTCATTGAACATGTCGGGTTGCCAACACTGTCATGCATCCGCCCTGCCGTTCAGGCATTGCAGGATCTGGGCGTACATCGTGAGGTTCAGTTGGTCATCTCGGGCGGCATTCGCACCGGGGCCGATGTGGCCAAGGCATTGGCACTGGGTGCAGATGCAGTTGCCATTGGCACGGCTGCTCTGGTGGCCCTTGGGGACAACGATCCCAAATGGGAATCCGAATACCAGAAGCTGGGCACAACCACTGGCGCTTATGACGATTGGCACGAAGGTCAGGACCCGGCAGGGATCACCACGCAAGACCCCGACCTGGCTTCGCGTCTTGACCCGGTTGCTGCGGGTCGCAGGCTGCGCAACTATTTGAAGGTGATGGCGCTTGAGGCCCAAACCATCGCGCGTGCATGTGGCCACAATCACCTGCACAATCTGGAACCTGAAGACCTGTGTGCCCTGACAATGGAGGCGGCCGCCATGGCGCGAGTCCCTTTGGCGGGCACCAGTTGGTACCCGGGCAAGGAAGGGTTCTGAACCGATGCTGCGCGGCTCCCTGATGGGGGCCGCGTTTTTGCTTTGAAAAACTAGAATTCAACAGGGAAAGGAAAGCAATCGTGACGACAGATCTCGCAGCTTTCGCAAAAGAAAAAGGCGTCAAATACTTCATGATCTCGTTCACCGACCTGTTCGGTGGACAACGGGCCAAGCTTGTGCCAGCGCAGGCGATTGCCGACATGCAGCAAGATGGTGCGGGCTTTGCCGGGTTCGCCACCTGGCTGGATATGACACCGGCTCATCCTGACATGCTGGCAGTTCCAGACCCATCATCGGTCATTCAGCTGCCCTGGAAGCCCGAAGTGGCTTGGGTTGCTGGCAACTGCGTTATGGAAGGCAGCGATGTCGCGCAAGCCCCTCGTAACGTATTGCGCCGCCTGATCGACGAAGCTGCAAGCGAAGGAATGCATGTCAAAACCGGTATCGAAGCCGAGTTCTTCCTGATGACGCCGGACGGAGAACAGATTAGCGATCCTTTTGATACAGCTGAAAAGCCTTGCTATGACCAACAGGCCGTGATGCGCCGGTATGATGTCGTGCGTGAAATCTGTGACTACATGCTGGAACTGGGCTGGGGACCTTATCAGAACGACCACGAGGACGCCAACGGCCAGTTCGAGATGAATTGGGAATTTGACGACGTTCTGCGCACTGCTGATAAACACTCTTTCTTCAAGTTCATGACCAAATCGGTAGCTGAAAAACACGGTCTGCGTGCGACGTTCATGCCAAAACCGGTGGAAGGCCTGACCGGTAATGGCTGTCATGCGCATATCTCGGTCTGGGATGCGCCAGGCGATGCGGCCAAGACCAACGTGTTTGCAGGCGAGGGCGACGGCCCGACCGGTGAGGTTGGTCTGGGAGAGCGTGGCAAGCACTTCCTCGGTGGCATCATGAAGCACGCGTCAGCACTGGCCGCGATCACCAACCCCACGGTGAACAGCTACAAACGCATCAACGCGCCGCGGACGATGTCGGGTGCTACATGGGCGCCCAACACCGTGACATGGACGGGCAACAACCGGACTCACATGGTGCGTGTGCCCGGCCCCGGGCGGTTTGAATTGCGTCTGCCGGACGGAGCAACCAACCCCTACCTGCTTCAGGCCGTGATCATTGCGGCTGGACTGTCAGGTATCCGATCCAAAGCAGACCCTGGCAAGCGCTGGGATATCGATATGTATGCCGAAGGCCATAAAGTGCGCGGAGCACCAAAGCTGCCGTTGAACATGCTTGATGCACTGCGCGAATACGACAAAGACAAAGACCTGAAGGGCATGATGGGCGCCGAATTCTCGTCTGCTTTCCTGAAGATGAAGCATCAGGAGTGGAATTCCTTCGTGTCGCATTTCTCGCGCTGGGAAAAGGAAAACACGCTGGATATCTGATCCGGTAAAACTGGAAGACATCGAGGTTGCGGCCTGTGCCGCGGCCTTGTTGTTCATTCACCAACAACGATCACGCCGGGATGTTTTTTCAGTCAACACGCGCCGGGCGAAGATCGAGGCGCGTCTTTTGCACACATATCGTCAAACGGGGATACCGTTGAAATTGTGCGCCTTTAAGACGGGAACCCAATCCCCGCATTGCACAGCTGCTTTAGGCGGCCCCATGGTTGTCTGGGAAATCGGAACCATCCCTGGCTTGCGGCCGAAAAGCAGTCAATCAGGGCATGGGCTAAGGGTGCTGTGCAAAAGATGACACCTAATCGACGATATCGCGATCGAGCAAATCTTTATGACGTTCAACACTTTAGACCAGCTTCATCTAATCTCAACGTCGGTTGTTTGACGACTGATTTCGAGACCCTGCAAATAGCCTATTCTGGGACTTCTTGTCCTTTTTTCCTATCCACCTCGATGCGCCAGTCGGGAACGTCGTTAACAAGCATCAATGCCGCACGTCGCAGGGAGGTTCGCATCTTTTCCACCGTCGGGCCACGCAGTTCACAATCTTTCAAAGCGGCATCAAAGGTTTCCAGCCAAAGCTCTGCATCGGCCTCGCGAATAGGCACATGGGCATGTATTTCCCGTAAATCCATGTGGCCAAATCGTTCCCGGTAATAAGCTCGCCCGCCCAAAAAACCGCTGAGGAACTCGAACTGCGCTTGTCTTGTATGGTTCAATCCGTGACCCCGAAAATGCAGCCGGTGCAAGGAATACACAGCCGGATCGGCCTCCATTCGATCATAAAATTGTTCGACAAGCGCGCGCAGGCTCTCTTCGCCTCCAAGTTGATCCAAAGCCGAGGACATAGTGGATTCTCCGGGTCTCCATTGCCTAATTTATTGCATAACAGGAATATTAGTTTATCAACAGTGACATCTTGGCGCTGTTGATATCTGGGACCGAACACATGCCAATATGGTCGACACTACAACAATCTTCCCTTACATGAGCGCCCTTGCACTCGGGTTGCTAGCTGCGTTGTGCTGGGGCATTCATGATCTCTCGGTCCGCTATATCAGCCAGTCCGTCAGCGTGGTCGCCTCGCTTATGTTTGTTTTGCTCTTTGGTGCCATCCTGCAGATCGGGATGGTTGCAGCCTGGGGCGACATCAACCCCATGTCGGGCAACGCGATGGCTTATGCGATTGCAGCAGGTTTTTTTTACCTCTTGGCCGGGCTCAGCATGTACGAGGCTTTTCATCGGGGGCCCGTGCGCTTGGTTGCGCCGCTAGTTGCCAGCTATCCGGTCTTGTCCGTCACCGTCGCAATTTGGCGCGGCTCGACTGTCAGTGCATGGCACTGGTTGGCCGTAATTGCGATCGGCCTCGGAGTATCCATCGTCGCAGCCCGCTCAGACAAAACCGAGACAACCTACCCTGCCCGTGGCCCAACCATTGTCTTGTCTTTGCTGGCCGCAACCGGGTTCGCCGCAGCATTTGCCCTGGGGCAATACGCGGCAGAGATCAGCGACGAATACACCGTGTCTCTAATCGGTCGACTTACGGCAATTCTGGTTCTGGCAGCGATAGCTTTTGCGTCTCGCAAGTCGATTTGGCCCGGCACAAAAGCACTGCCCCTTTTGTGCTTAATGGGTTTACTGGATGCGGTCGCAATTCTCAGTGTGGTCGCGGCCGGTAGGTTGCCCAATGCCCAATATGCATCCGTCGCGGCTTCGGTTTTTGGACTACTGACTGTTGTCCTTGCCTGGGCAATCTTGAAAGAGCGTATGTCACCAAGCCAGTGGCTTGGTTGTGTCGTCGCGTTTGCCGGAATCGGCTATCTCGCGCTCTGAGGACGGCCTTGCGAATTGACGTGCCTGATGGGCTGCAGCCGGGCTGTTTGGCAGGCACTCAATCTCGCCTGAGCGTGGCGGTCCGGATTCACACAACGCTCGTAGTAGGGGGATCGGAGGGAATTGGGAGGCGACACGCCAATGGATACGATCACCATGCACAAGTTACGACCTAGAAGGTCGCCAATACCTACCTAAATCAGAACGGAAAAAAGAACAGCCGCAGTTTGAACAGCGGCGGCCTCGTTTTAAGCCGTCAGGCCTTCTGGTTCGGGGAGTTTGTTTGCGCGGCATGCGGCGGTCAGGGTGTTGGCCAGCAGGCATGCGATTGT
>NZ_JBXWOC010000006.1:0-189212 GCF_059610665.1 Ruegeria sp. CDSC051 | reverse complement strand
GTCTTGCCGTGGTCAACGTGCCCAATCGTGCCAATGTTGACGTGCGGCTTATTACGCTCAAACTTTTCCTTTGCCATGATGGCCTCCTTTATCGGTAATGAAGGGAGCCCGCTAATCGAGCTCCCTCAAATTTTCGCTTATGCGTATTTCGCCTGGATCTCGTCCGAGATGTTCTGCGGAACCGGATCGTAGTGGTCGAACTGCATGGTGAACTGGGCACGGCCCGACGACATCGAACGCAAGGTGTTGATGTAGCCGAACATGTTGGCCAGCGGCACAAACGCGTCAATCGCGATGGCGTTGCCACGGTTTTCCTGCCCGGAAACCTGTCCCCGACGCGATGTCAGGTCACCAATGATACCGCCGGTATATTCTTCCGGAGTGATCACTTCGACCTTCATGATCGGCTCAAGCAGTTTCGCACCCGCTTTGCGCATGCCTTCACGCATACCCATACGCGCCGCGATCTCAAAGGCGAGAACCGAAGAGTCCACGTCGTGGTATTTACCTTCGATCAGGGCAACCTTGAAGTCGATCACGGGGAAGCCAGCCAGCGGGCCGCTATCCATGACGGATCTGATGCCTTTTTCAACGCCCGGGATGTATTCCTTGGGCACCGAACCACCAACAACACGAGATTCGAACGAATAACCTTCGCCCGGCTCTGTTGGGGTGATGATCATCTTCACCTCGGCGAACTGACCCGAACCACCCGACTGTTTCTTGTGGGTGTAAACGATCTCGGCTTCGTGACCGATGGTTTCGCGATAGGCCACCTGCGGCGCACCAATATTCGCTTCAACCTTGAATTCACGCTTGAGACGGTCAATCAGGATGTCCAGGTGAAGTTCGCCCATGCCCTTCATGATGGTCTGACCCGATTCCAGATCAGTTTCCACACGGAAGGACGGGTCTTCGGCGGCCAAACGGCCCAGACCCTGGCTCATTTTTTCCTGGTCAGCCTTGGTCTTCGGCTCAACCGCGATCTCGATCACCGGATCGGGGAAGGTCATGGTTTCCAGAACCACCGGATCGCCGGTCGAACACAGAGTGTCGCCCGTGGTGGTGTCTTTCAGACCTGCCAGCGCAATGATGTCGCCCGCGAACGCTTCGGTGATTTCCTCACGTTCGTTCGAGTGCATCATCATCATCCGGCCGATACGCTCTTTCTTACCCTTGGTCGAGTTCAGAAGCGTGTCGCCCTTGGACAGAGTGCCCGAGTAGATGCGGGTAAAGGTCAGCGAGCCAACAAAGGGGTCGTTCATGATTTTGAACGCCAGACCAGAGAACGCCATATCATCATCCGCACGGCGGGCGATGTTACGGGTTTCTTCTTCGTCACCGGGTTTGAAGCCCATGTAATCGACAACGTCCAGCGGGCTGGGCAGATAGTCGATCACAGCGTTCAGCAGTGGCTGAACACCTTTGTTTTTGAACGCCGAACCACCCAGAACCGGAACAAACGCGATTTCCAGAGTACCTTTGCGCAACAGGGCGCGCAGGGTCGGAACGTCGGGCTCATTGCCTTCCAGGTATTCCATCATCGCGTCGTCGTCCATTTCGACGGCCGCTTCGACCATTTTACCGCGCCATTCGTCAGCCATGTCCTTCAGGCTGTCGCGGATCGGTGCTTTGACCCAGCTTGCGCCCAGGTCTTCGCCCTGCCACAGCCATTCTTCCATGGTGACCAGGTCGATCAGGCCTTCCAACTCGGTCTCTGCGCCGATCGGAATACCAACCGGAACAGCACGTGCGCCGGTACGGTCTTCGATCATTGCAACGCAGTTGAAGAAGTCCGCGCCGATCTTGTCCATCTTGTTGACGAACACCATCCGCGGAACCTTATAGCGGTCAGCCTGACGCCACACGGTTTCGGTCTGAGGTTCAACACCGGCGTTTGCGTCAAGAACGCAGACTGCACCGTCGAGAACCGCCAGCGAGCGTTCAACTTCGATGGTGAAGTCAACGTGGCCGGGGGTGTCGATGATGTTCAGGCGGTGCTTGGGCGAGTCAGCGGTTTCACCGTCTTCGGTGCGTTCCCAGAAAGTGGTCGTCGCAGCCGAGGTGATGGTGATGCCACGTTCCTGCTCCTGCTCCATCCAGTCCATGGTGGCTGCACCGTCGTGCACCTCACCGATGTTGTGGGATTTGCCGGTGTAGTACAGGATGCGTTCCGAGCAGGTCGTTTTACCCGCATCAATATGCGCCATAATACCGAAGTTACGGTAATGGTTGAGTGTATATTCGCGTGCCATTTCAATAAGCCTCTGGAATTACCAACGGTAGTGGCTGAAGGCTTTGTTCGCCTCGGCCATCTTGTGGGTGTCTTCACGCTTCTTCACAGCGGTACCGCGGGACTGTACAGCGTCCAGCAGTTCACCGGCGAGGCGTTCTTCCATGGTGTTTTCGTTACGGCCACGCGCAGCAGTGATCAGCCAGCGGATGGCCAGTGCTTCGCGGCGCTCAGGGCGCACTTCGACCGGAACCTGATAAGTTGCACCACCAACCCGGCGCGAGCGAACCTCGACCGACGGTTTGATGTTGTCGAGTGCTTCGTGGAACACTTCGACAGGTGCGCGCTTGATCTTGCCTTCAACGCGGTCAAATGCGTTGTAGACGATGCGCTCTGCAACCGACTTTTTACCGTCGATCATCAGGTTGTTCATGAATTTGGTCAGTACCTTGTCGCCAAATTTGGCGTCAGGCAGGACTTCGCGTTTTTCGGCGGCGTGACGACGTGACATATCAGCCTCTCCTTCTTATTTGGGACGCTTCGCGCCGTACTTCGAACGACGTTGCTTACGGTCTTTGACGCCTTGGGTATCCAGAACACCGCGCAGGATGTGGTAACGGACACCGGGAAGGTCTTTTACACGACCGCCACGGATCAGAACAACCGAGTGTTCCTGCAGGTTGTGGCTTTCACCGGGGATGTACGAGATCACCTCGAACCCGTTGGTCAGGCGCACCTTGGCAACCTTACGCATCGCCGAGTTCGGCTTTTTCGGTGTGGTTGTGTAAACACGTGTGCAGACGCCGCGTTTCTGCGGGCACTGCTCCAGGTGCATGGACTTCGAGCGTTTTACTTTCGGCTGCCGCGGCTTGCGGATCAGCTGTTGGATCGTTGGCATTCCGGTTATATCCCCGTTTTGCAACACACATGACATGCACGCGTGATGCGTGCGGTTAAATTCGCTGCACTCGTGCGTCCACAAGCGCAAAACCCGCGAGCGTTCCCATTCCGAGGTGAACGTCGCGGTTTGTTATCAGAGGGCGCGAACGATAAAAGAGCTCGGGCCTTGACCAGTTCATTACTGAAATCGGTTTTGGGGCGGCCCCCGGTACCGAGATGTGGCGCGTAATAGGGGGAGTCGGACCCAGTGTCAACAGTACAGCTGATCCGTTCCACATCAGGCCGTTTCGCGCTGGAACCAAAGCTCATCCAGTCTTACCGCCCGTTGCAGGAACAGGTCCGTGCAGGCATAGTCAGCCCATTGGTCTGGACCACGGATGAATCATGCAAATACTTGGCCTGTGTCGTTTTTCCTATCCTGCCCATGGCGGTTTTCAGGTCGAGCATGAAACGATCGAGGACCGACGCGCCTATCTGTATCAGCCTGACCGGCTGGAAGAGCGGTTCCGCCTGTTTGAAACCACCTCTCTGCCCTGCATAAAGGAACAAACCGACGAGGATTTTCAGTTTCTCATCGTGATCGGGACATGCCTGCCAAACGCGGCACGCGAACGTCTTCACGATTTAACGGCCGACATGCCGCAGGTGCAGATCATCGCGCGCGAACCGAAGCGGCATCGCAGGCTGATGAAAGAGGTTCTGAATTCCGCGCGCACTGACCCGGCCGCCCCCTGCATCCAATTCCGCCATGACGACGACGATGCGGTTTCGGTCGATTTCGTTGAGCGCTTGCGCATCGCCGCAGATGAGGGTCAGGGCTTAATGCGGAACCACAGAACCGTTGCGATTGACTACAATCAGGGGTTCCTGGCCCGTTTCGATGCGGGCGGTATTCGGGCCGCACAGGTGTATCAACCTTTGTTGGGGGTGGGCTTTGCGATGTACTCCGCCGGTGGGTGTGAGCTGACGATCATGAATTTCGGCCACCATCGGATCGGGAACTTCATGCCCGTTATCAGCTATCCGGATGCGCCAATGTGGGTCCGTACTTTGAACCAGTTCAACGATTCCCCGCACGCGCGCAACAGCAAGGCCGAGCTGTCCCCCCTAACGCCCGAGCAAGAAGGCGAGTTCATCGCACGGTTTGCCATCGATCAGGACGCCGTTCGCCGCATTCATTCGGCGGGCTGACGGGTTCGTTCGCGAAACAGCGTGAACATCCCGGCCCCAACCACCAGCGCCGCGCCCGCCATCGTAATCCTGTCGGGCCAGTCCCCAAATACGGCCCAGCCCAAACCCAACGCCCAGATCAGACTGGAATAACGAAACGGCGCGATAAAGCCGATCTCACCAGCGCGCATGACAATGACGCTGAACAAATATCCCGTCAGAACAAAGACCGCAGCACACGCTACCATCGAACCGGCGGCTGCCGGAACCGGAACCCAGCCCGAGACAGAGGTGACAAGAACCGCCGTCAATGTAATCGTCGCGGTTGTTGCCAGCGTTACTGCAAGTGATGGCACATGCACCGACATGCGTCGCGTAATCAAATCCCGGGCAGTTACCGAAGCAACTGCGATCAAAGCATATATCGCGTAGATGCTGAAACCGTCCGTGCCCGGGCGAACGATCAGCAACATACCGGCGAACCCGAAAACGATGGCAAGAATCCGACGCCAACCGATATACTCTTGAAAAAACAACGCGGCTCCAAGTGTTACGGTCAATGGCAAGGCCAGCAGAATGGCCGTCACGTTTGCCAACGGCATATGAAGCAGCGCGACCAAAAAGAAAATTGTCGCCAACAATTCGGCGAGACAACGTGCCGCGACCAACCACTTGTCATGCCGCGGAAAGTTCAGATGCAACGCCCCATAGTACCGTGCCAGAAGATACACCAGAATGGTCGCCAAAACCCCGCGGATGGCAACCATCTGAAACAGCGGTATCTGGGCTCCGGCGGCCTTGATCAAAGTGTCATTGATGGTGAAGGCAGCCATGCTGCCCATCATCAGCAAAGCACCCCTGAAATTCGGCGTCACTCTTTTTGAACTCCGCATTTGGCCACGAAGTGCATTTGGCGGCGTTCAAGAAAGAGATGTCAATATGGCTCCGCCCGCCAATGCTCTGCTAGCATGACATTTCCAATGGCGCTTCATGCAGCGCCCCACCCGAGCCTGAAATGAAAAGGCCCCGCGAAATCGCGGGGCCTGATCTTTGGAATGTAGGATCGCTTATTCGCGGCTTTCCGGTGTTTCCACCAGAACATCCAGCTCATCCCCGACCATATCGTCATCCATCATCGGCGCAGCCAGAGCAGCGGCGGCTTCGGCCTCTTCCCGGCGGGCTTCGATGACAACGTTGTCACGCGACTGCGCGACGCGCTGTACGCTTTGCGTTGCGCCACCGGTACCGGCAGGGATTAGACGACCGACGATCACGTTCTCTTTCAGGCCAACCAGCTTGTCTTTCTTGCCCTGAACCGAAGCCTCGGTCAGAACCCGTGTGGTTTCCTGGAACGACGCCGCCGAGATGAACGAACGCGTCTGCAGCGAGGCTTTGGTGATCCCCAAGAGGATCGGCTCGCCCTGAGCCGGACGTCCACCGCGGGCGAGGGTCTTCTCGTTGGCCGCGTCGAACTCCTGCTTGTCGACATGTTCGCCTTTCAGCAGGGTGGTGTCACCTGAATCCAGGATCTCCCACTTCTGCAGCATCTGGCGCACGATCACTTCGATGTGCTTGTCGTTGATCTTCACGCCCTGCAGACGATAAACATCCTGCACTTCGTCGATCATGTAATCCGCCAGCGCTTCGACACCCATGATGGACAGGATGTCATGCGGGGCCGGGTTACCGTCCATCAAGTATTCACCCTTCTGGATGAAGTCACCTTCTGCAACCGGGATGTGCTTACCCTTGGGCACCATATACTCGATGGTCTCCATGGACTCGTCAGCCGGTTCGATGCTGATGCGACGCTTGTTCTTGTAGTCGCGACCAAAGCGCACGTAACCATCGGCTTCTGCGATGATCGCGTGATCTTTCGGGCGACGGGCTTCGAACAGTTCGGCAACACGCGGCAGACCACCGGTGATGTCCTTGGTCTTGGCACCTTCACGCGGGATACGCGCGACAACTTCACCAGCTTCGATCTGCTGACCGTCTTCGATCGACAGGATCGCATCCACCGACATCGGATAGTGAACCGGGTTGCCCGCATCGTTACGGACCGGTTCGCCATCTTCGCCAACCAGAATGATCTCAGGCTTGAGGTCGCTGCCTTTGGGGGCCGCGCGCCAGTCGATCACGATCTTCTGGGTCATACCGGTTGCATCGTCGGTCACGTCGCGGACAGCAATGCCCGAAACCAGATCAACATATTTCGCGGTACCGGACTTTTCGGCGATGATCGGCAGGGTGTAAGGATCCCATTCGAACAGCTTGTCGCCACGGTTCACCTTGGTGCCATCCTTGACGAACAGCTTCGAGCCATAACCCAACTTGTGGTTGGCACGCTCTTCGCCATGTTCGTCTTTGATCACCATCTTCATGTTCCGGCCCATGACCAGGCTTTCGCCCGCGGAATTGACCAGGATCTGCGGGTTCTCGAACGAAACGACACCGTCGTGGCTGGCTTCCTGGAACGACTGCTGACCACCTTGCGCAACACCACCGATGTGGAAGGTCCGCATTGTCAGCTGCGTACCGGGTTCACCGATGGACTGGGCGGCGATGATGCCGACAGCCTCACCCGTGTTGACCATAGTACCGCGTGCAAGGTCACGACCGTAGCAGGTTGCACAGACGCCTTCCTCGGACTCACAGGTCAGAGGCGAACGGATGCGCATAGACGCAACAGCGGCCTCATCAATGATGTCGGCCATACGTTCGTCGATCAACTGACCCGCTGCGACCAGAACCTCATCGGTGCCGGGACGCAGAACGTCATCGGCAGAGACACGGCCCAGCACACGTTCGGCTAGCGAAGCAACAACTTCACCGTCGTTTACCGCGGCTTCCGCAGTGATCGCGCGCTCGGTTCCACAATCGAGTTCACGCACGATGCAGTCCTGTGCCACGTCCACTAGACGACGGGTCAGGTAACCCGAGTTCGCCGTTTTCAGAGCAGTATCCGACAGACCCTTACGGGCGCCGTGGGTCGAGTTGAAGTATTCAAGAACGGTCAGACCTTCCTTGAAGTTCGAGATGATCGGCGTCTCGATGATGTCACCGTTTGGTTTGGCCATCAGGCCGCGCATACCGCCCAGCTGTTTCATCTGAGTGACCGAGCCACGCGCGCCCGAGTGGGCCATCATGTAGACCGAGTTCGGTTCCTTTTCAGACCCGTCCTCTGCCCGATCCGAAGATGAGATCGTGCTCATCATCGCTTCGGTTACACGATCGTTACACTTCGACCAGGCATCAACAACTTTGTTGTACTTTTCACCCTGAGTGATCAGGCCGTCCATGTACTGCTGTTCAAAATCCTTCACCTGACTACGGGTTTCATCGACGATGCCCCATTTGTCATCCGGGATCACCATGTCGTCCTTACCGAACGAGATGCCGGCGCGGAACGCTTCCTTGAAGCCCATCGACATGATCTGGTCACAGAAGATAACCGACTCTTTCTGACCGCAGTAGCGGTAGACGGTGTCGATCACCTGCTGCACTTCTTTCTTCCGCAGCAGACGGTTAACCAGTTCGAACGGTGCCTTGTTGTTCATCGGCAGCAGAGCACCCAGGCGCACACGGCCCGGAGTGGTTTCAAACCGCTGTTGAACTTCATTGCCTTCACTGTCGATCTGAGTAATCCGCGCAGTGATCTTAGTGTGCAGATGCACTTCACCGGCGTCCAGCGCGTGCTGAACTTCGTCGATAGAGCCAAAGACCTTGCCTTCGCCCGGCATACCTTCGCGTTCCAGTGTCACATAGTACAGACCCAGGATCATATCCTGCGAGGGAACGATGATCGGCGCGCCGTTTGCTGGCGACAGAACGTTGTTTGTCGACATCATCAGCACGCGGGCTTCCAGCTGGGCCTCAAGGCTCAGCGGGACGTGAACGGCCATCTGGTCACCGTCGAAGTCGGCGTTAAAGGCCGAACAGACCAACGGGTGCAGCTGGATGGCTTTACCTTCGATCAGAACCGGTTCAAACGCCTGAATGCCAAGACGGTGCAGTGTCGGTGCACGGTTCAGCATTACAGGGTGTTCGCGGATCACCTCGTCGAGGATATCCCACACTTCGGGACGCTCTTTCTCGACCAGTTTCTTCGCCTGCTTCACGGTCGAAGACAGACCCTTGGCTTCAAGGCGCGAGTAGATGAACGGCTTGAACAGTTCCAGCGCCATCTTTTTGGGCAGACCACACTGGTGCAGCTTGAGTTCCGGACCGGTCACGATGACCGAACGGCCCGAGAAGTCTACGCGCTTACCCAGAAGGTTTTGACGGAAGCGACCCTGCTTACCCTTCAGCATGTCCGAAAGCGATTTCAGTGGACGCTTATTGGCACCAGTGATCACGCGACCACGACGGCCATTGTCGAACAGAGCATCGACGGATTCCTGCAGCATCCGCTTTTCGTTGCGGACGATGATGTCAGGTGCGCGCAGTTCGATCAGACGCTTCAGACGGTTGTTCCGGTTGATGACGCGGCGATACAGATCGTTCAGATCCGAAGTCGCAAAACGACCACCATCCAGTGGAACCAGCGGACGCAGTTCCGGCGGAATCACCGGGATCACGGTCATCACCATCCACTCAGGCCGGTTGCCCGACTCAAGGAAGGATTCAACAACCTTCAGACGCTTGATGATCTTCTTGGGCTTCAGTTCACCGGTTGCTTCGGCCAGATCAGCACGCAGCTGTTCGGCTTCGGCTTCCAGATCGATCTGGGCCAGCATCTCACGGATAGCTTCGGCACCGATGTTCGCGGTGAACGCGTCCATGCCATAGGCATCCTGCGCGTCCATGAACTCTTCTTCGGTCAGCATCTGACCATAGGAGAGGTCGGTCAGACCGGGCTCGATGACGACATAGTTTTCAAAATACAGAACGCGTTCCAGATCGCGCAGCGTCATGTCCAGCATCAGACCGATGCGGGACGGCAGCGACTTCAGGAACCAAATGTGTGCGACGGGCGCGGCCAGCTCGATATGACCCATACGCTCGCGGCGGACTTTCTGCAGGGTGACTTCCACACCGCATTTCTCGCAGACAACGCCGCGATATTTCATCCGCTTATATTTACCGCACAGACATTCGTAATCTTTGATCGGGCCAAAGATACGCGCGCAGAACAGACCGTCACGTTCGGGTTTGAACGTCCGGTAGTTGATGGTCTCGGGTTTCTTGATCTCGCCATAAGACCAAGAGAGGATCCGTTCCGGGCTGGCCAATGAGACCTTGATCTCGTCAAAGACCTTAGGCGGCGTCAGCGGGTTGAACGGGTTATTGGTAATTTCCTGGTTCATTTTGCGTCCTTACAAATTGGGATGGGATGAGTTTGGGGCGTTGCCGCCCCTACTCTTCCTCCGCATCCAGGAGTTCCATATTCAGGCCGAGGCCACGGACTTCTTTCACCAGAACGTTAAACGATTCCGGTACGCCCGCTTCAAAGTTATCCTCGCCCTTGACGATCGACTCGTACACTTTGGTCCGGCCGGCGACGTCATCCGATTTCACGGTGAGCATTTCCTGTAGGGTGTAGGCGGCGCCATAAGCTTCCAGAGCCCAGACTTCCATCTCACCAAAGCGCTGACCACCGAACTGCGCCTTACCACCCAGCGGCTGCTGGGTAACCAGGCTGTACGGCCCGGTTGAACGCGCGTGGATTTTGTCATCCACAAGGTGGTGCAGTTTCAGCAGGTACTTGATACCCACGGTCACCGGACGTGCAAACTGCTCACCCGTACGACCGTCGAACAGAACCGACTGACCGCTTTGCGAGAAGCCCGCGCGCACCAGAGCGTCATTGACGTCTGCCTCTTTGGCGCCATCAAAGACCGGAGTCGCGATCGGAACACCACGGGTCACGTTGCCCGCAGCCTCGATCAGGTGACCCTCGTCCATGCCAGTGATGCCTTCTTCATAGACATCGTCGCCATAGGCCAGCTTCATTGCTTCGCGAACCGGGGTAAGGTCGCCAGAGCGGCGATATTCACCCAGCGCGTCGTCGATGTTCAGACCCAGACCGCGCGCGGCCCAACCCATGTGGGTTTCAAGGATCTGACCAACGTTCATACGCGAAGGAACACCTAGCGGGTTCAGACAGAAGTCAACCGGTGTACCATCGGCCAGGAACGGCATGTCTTCCATCGGAACAACCTTGGAAATTACACCTTTGTTCCCGTGACGACCGGCCATCTTATCGCCCGGCTGCAGCTTGCGCTTCACGGCGATGAAGACTTTGACCATCTTCATCACACCCGGCGGCAGGTCGTCGCCGCGACGAACCTTCTCGACCTTGTCTTCGAAACGGGCGTCCAGAGCACGCTTTTGCACTTCGTACTGCTCATTCAGAGCCTCAACGATCTGTGCGTCCTGCTCATCTTCCAGCGCCAGCTGCCACCACTGACCACGGGTCAGGGTTTCCAACAGGTCCTCGGTGATCACCGACCCTGGCTTGACGCCTTTCGGGCCTTTGACCGCGGTTTTACCCATGATCAGGCCTTGCAGGCGCGCATAGATGTTGCGGTCCAGGATCGCCAGCTCATCGTCCCGGTCACGGGCCAGACGTTCGACTTCTTCCCGCTCGATCTGCAGCGCACGCTCGTCTTTCTCGACGCCGTGACGGTTGAAGACGCGGACCTCAACGACCGTACCGTAATCGCCCGGCTTCACGCGCAGCGAAGTGTCGCGCACGTCAGATGCTTTTTCGCCAAAGATGGCGCGCAGCAGCTTTTCTTCCGGGGTCATCGGGCTTTCGCCCTTCGGAGTGATCTTGCCGACCAGAATATCGCCCGGTTCAACATCCGCGCCGATGTAAACGATGCCCGCCTCGTCGAGGTTGCGCAGCGCTTCTTCACCGACGTTCGGAATGTCGCGGGTGATCTCTTCCGGACCCAGCTTGGTGTCACGGGCGGCGACTTCAAATTCCTCGATATGGACCGAGGTAAAGACGTCGTCACGCGCAATACGTTCCGAGATCAGAATCGAGTCTTCGTAGTTGTAACCGTTCCACGGCATGAACGCGACGACCACGTTCTTACCCAGGGCCAGTTCACCCATATCAGTCGACGGACCATCGGCAATGACCTCGCCCTTCTGGACGGTGTCACCCACCTTGATCAGCGGACGCTGGTTGATGCAGGTGTTCTGGTTCGACCGCTGGAATTTGCGCAGACGATAGATGTCAACGCCAGCGTCGCCCAGTTCCAGATCCTCAGTCGCGCGGATAACGATACGCTGGGCATCGACCTGGTCGATGATACCGGCGCGTTTCGCCTGAATTGCAGCGCCTGAGTCAATCGCAACCTTTTCCTCGATCCCGGTGCCAATCAGCGGCGCCTCGGCCCGCAGCAGTGGAACCGCCTGACGTTGCATGTTCGAGCCCATCAGAGCGCGGTTGGCGTCGTCATTTTCAAGGAACGGGATCAGCGATGCAGCAACCGATACCAGCTGTTTTGGGCTGACGTCGATCAGGTCCACATTCTCGCGCGGGGCCAGAGTGTAGTCACCTGACTGGCGGGTCGAAACCAGATCGTTGATGAACTTGCCATCCGTATCCAGTGTCGCGTTCGCCTGTGCCACTGTGTGACGCATTTCCTCGGTCGCGGACATGTAGTGAACCTCATCAGTCACCTCAGCGTCTTTGACGACGCGGTACGGTGTTTCGATGAAGCCATACTTGTTCACACGGGCAAAGGTGGCCAGCGAGTTGATCAGACCGATGTTCGGGCCTTCCGGCGTTTCAATCGGGCACATCCGGCCATAGTGTGTCGGATGAACGTCGCGCACCTCAAAGCCCGCACGCTCGCGTGTCAGACCACCGGGGCCAAGCGCCGAGAGGCGGCGTTTGTGGGTGACTTCCGACAGCGGGTTGGTCTGGTCCATGAACTGCGACAACTGCGACGAGCCGAAGAATTCGCGGACAGCAGCAGCAGCCGGTTTCGCATTGATCAGGTCCTGCGGCATGACTGTGTCGATCTCGACCGACGACATACGCTCTTTGATTGCGCGCTCCATGCGCAGCAGGCCAACGCGGTACTGGTTTTCCATCAGTTCGCCGACCGAACGCACACGACGGTTGCCGAGGTGGTCGATATCGTCGATGTCCCCTTTGCCGTCACGCAGTTCAACCAGAGCCTTGATGCAGGCCACGATGTCTTCGCGGCGCAGGGTGCGCAGCGTATCGGGCGCATCCAGAGCCAGACGCATGTTCATCTTTACACGGCCAACGGCGGACAGGTCATAGCGCTCGCTGTCAAAGAACAGCGTTTCGAACAGCGCCGAGGCCGCTTCGACGGTGGGCGGCTCACCCGGGCGCATGACGCGATAGATGTCCATCAGCGCTGTGTCGCGGCCCATGTTCTTGTCTGCCGCCATGGTGTTACGCATGTAGGGGCCGACATTGATGTTGTCGATATCCAGAACCGGAATATCGGTGACGCCCGCGTCGATCAGCTCTTTCGCGGTGCCTCCGATCAGCTCGCCGTCTTTGTCGTATTCCAGCGTCAGCTCATCACCAGCTTCGACATAGATCGCGCCGGTTTCTTCGTTGATGATGTCCTTGGCGACAAACTTCCCGACGATGTGATCGAACGGAACCAACAGCTCGGTGACGTTGCCTTCATCGATCAGCTTCTTGACCGCGCGCGGGGTGACTTTCTTGCCCGCTTCGGCAATCACCTCACCGGATTTGGCGTCGATCAGGTCATAGGTCGGACGCGTACCGCGTGCACGCTCGGGGAAGAACGGTGCAATCCAGCCCTTCTTCTTGTCCAGCTTGTACGACACCGTGTTGTAATAGGCGTCCATGATCGCTTCTTGATCCAGACCCAGCGCATACAGCAGGGTTGTCACAGGCAGTTTGCGGCGACGGTCGATACGGGCGAACACGATGTCCTTGGCGTCGAACTCAAAGTCCAGCCAGCTGCCGCGATACGGGATGATGCGGCAGGCAAACAACAGCTTGCCCGAGGAATGGGTCTTGCCCTTGTCGTGGTCAAAGAACACACCGGGCGAACGGTGCATCTGGGACACGATCACACGCTCGGTACCGTTCACAATGAACGTCCCGTTTGGTGTCATCAGGGGCATATCCCCCATGAACACGTCCTGTTCCTTGATGTCTTTGACCGACTTGGCGCCAGTGTCCTCGTCGACATCAAACACGATCAGACGCAGAGTGACTTTCAGCGGCGCGCTGTAGGTCATGTCGCGCTGCATGCACTCTTCGACGTCGTATTTGGGTTTTTCCAAATCGTATTTCACGAACTCCAGAACGGAGGTTTCGTTGAAATCCTTGATCGGGAAAACCGACTGGAACACGCCTTTGATGCCTTCGCCGTCTGTCGGCACATCTGCATCGCCGGAGCGCAGGAATAGATCATAAGAAGATTTTTGTACCTCAATGAGGTTCGGCATCTCCAGCACTTCGCGGATTTTGCCGTAATATTTCCGAAGACGTTTCTGGCCAAGGAACGATTGAGCCATGTCAGATGTCACCTTTCGATGTTCTCAGCGGACAAAGACACCGTCGGGCCCCGGTGCCTTGCACATTAGAGACAACACGTCCGGATCAATTCGTGGCCACCGTCCCGAATGGCGGCCTCCCGATCCATGAACCGCGTCTTAGAAAACACCCCAATCCATGAGGTCCTTTCTAAGACAGGTTCGGCTGGACCCGGATTTCTCCGGGACCAGCCAAATTTCCGGTGCATCTGCTATGCACCAAAAGACTGACTTAGGCCAGTTCGACCTCGGCGCCAGCTGCTTCCAGCTTGCCTTTGATGTCTTCGGCTTCGTCTTTCGACACAGCTTCTTTGATCTTGCCGCCAGCTTCGACCAGCTCTTTGGCTTCTTTCAGGCCCAGACCGGTGATGCCGCGAACTTCTTTGATCACGTTGATTTTCGAAGCGCCGGCGTTCTTCAGAACGACGTCGAATTCGGTTTTTTCTTCCTCAGCTGCGCCACCGGCGTCGCCACCGGCTGCCATGACAACCGCGCCGCCAGCTGCGGGCTCGATGCCATATTCGTCTTTGAGGATGGTTTTCAGTTCTTGTGCTTCCAGCAGGGTCAGACCCACGATGCTTTCTGCGAGTGCTTTCAGATCAGCCATTTTATCAGCTCTTTCCGTTTACAGTGTGTGTTCCAACGTCAGGGTGACTACCCTACGCAGATCATTCAGTGCCAACCGCTTACGCAGCTTCCGCCTTCTCTTCGATGGTGGAAAGGATGCTTGCGATGTTGCTTGCAGGTGCGCCAATTGCGCCAGCGATGTTCGAAGCAGGTGCGCCCAGCATGCCCGCGATAGTAGCAATAAGCTCCTCGCGCGAAGGCATTTTGGACACGGCTTCAACGCCGGCACGATCCAGAGCGTTCTCACCCATTGCACCGCCAAGAATTTCGAACTTTTGGTTCTCTTTGGCGTAGTCCTGGGCCACTTTGGCTGCTGCCACAGGGTCCTCAGAATAGGTCAGAACGGTCATCCCCGTCAGCAGGTCGGCAATGCTTTCACATGGCTTTCCGTCGAGGGCGATTTTGGCGAGCCTGTTCTTGGCAACACGCACGGCACCACCCGCGTCACGAGCACGTGCGCGAAGGTCCTGCATCTCGGCAACTGTCAGACCGGCGTAGTGTGCAACCACTACGACGCCAGAGCTTTCGAAGATTTGGCCGAGCTCGTCGACCACTTTCTCTTTCTGGGCTCTATCCACAGTTTTCTCCAAGTTAGGGGTGATATCTCACCCCGGCTCATATTTGCCGCAGCTTACGCTCCGGCGTTCAGGTCCGTTGTTACGGGATTAGCCAAAATTCGCCCGAGGATCGAAGCCCTCAGAATTCTTTGGTCTTACCCGTCTCAGGCAGGGAATTAAGGGGCCAGATGACACCACCCACCGTCTTGGACGAAACAAAATAAAGCGCACGACGAATCGCACGCTTTACTTCGCAGCTCTCTTTATGGCAGTTACGCCGGGTTTCCAAGGGGTAAATTGGGCAGAAACCGGAAATGATCGAGCAGCGCAGCTGGCACCGGAACAGTGTCCTAGATTGACATGTTCCATGCGCTGAGGTCCAGTCTGGCTAAGCCCCTTTCTTCTTAGGTATCCATCCCTGAATGCTGACCCTCACCACAGACGAATACGAACGCGCGCGCGGCTTTGTTCAGGAGTTCCTGGATCAAACGCCAGAGGATGGACCGGCGGGTTTCGAATGCGTCTATCGTTCTCATGATTTTGCGGGCTCGCGTATAGTGCTCAGGGTCCAGCGTGCGGGTCGGGATTATGCCCTCAAGGTGGATCTACTGTCGCCTGATACCGGCCGTCTGCGCGATGAGTTTGATATGCTCAGAAAGCTGACCGACCACTTTGCGCAATACGAAAGCGCCGGTGTTGTCGATCCAGTCTATATGTCACCGGGTGAGGCGTTTTTTGTGACGCAGTTTATTGACCGCCCCACCGCTGCGGATCTGATCCATAACAGCCCGGATGACGACCAGATCGGCCGCATCTATCGCCGTGCCGGATCGTGGCTGAACGACCTGCACAGCTTTCAGCCCGGCAAACCCTATAGTTTCCGCCCTAGCTGGATGATCGACAGGCTTCAGGCTTTGCTAGGCCTTGTCCCGGATACAGTGCAGCCTTGGGGGCAGAAGATGGTCCAGCATCTGACCCATGAGGCCTCACAGCTAAAGGGCTTCCCTGACCTGCTGATCCATGCGCACGGAGATTTTCACAGCCAAAACCTGATCGTCGGGCAAGGTGAGATGATCGGTCTGGATTTTACCGAAGCACGCGAAAAGCTGGCAGTTTACGATATCGTCGACTTTCTGAAATCCGATATCTTTCGCGATGGCACTGATGATCAGGTTGATCAAAGCGGCATCCTGAAAACAAACAAAGACATGTTCTTTCGCAAATATCGCCATCCAATTCAGATGGACGTTCTGGATATGTGTATGCGCGCACGTCTAGTGATGGATTGGCTGGACTTATGGCGATTGGACAGATCCTGCAGCGAATACGAGAGCTTTCGCAGAGACCGCCTGAACCTGCGCCTGCAAGCCGTGTATGAGTGAGGCTGAAAAAGAAAGACCCGAACAGCCTTCACCGTTCGGGTCCAATCATTTTAGCTGTAAGCTAGGGACTTATTCGCCCGCAGCAGCAGCCACATCCAGAGTCACGCCTGGGCCCATGGTCGAGCTCAGCGCGATTTTCTTCATGTAAGTGCCTTTGGCGCCTGTTGGCTTGGCTTTGGCAACAGCGGTCACAAATGCACGAACGTTTTCTGCCAGTTTGGCTTCGTCGAAGGACGCTTTGCCAACGCCTGCATGCACAACGCCGCCTTTTTCAGCTTTGAACTGAACTTCGCCGCCTTTGGCTGCTTCTACGGCCGCTTTCACGTCCATGGTCACAGTGCCAACCTTGGGGTTCGGCATCAGGTTGCGGGGGCCCAGAACTTTTCCAAGACGACCAACGATGGGCATCATGTCCGGGGTTGCTATGCAACGATCGAATTCAATGGTGCCGCCCTGAATGGTTTCCATCAGGTCTTCTGCACCAATGATATCCGCGCCTGCTTCTTTCGCTTCGTCAGCCTTGGGGCCACGAGCGAATACAGCAACGCGCATCGTCTTGCCGGTGCCATTCGGCAGGCCAACAACGCCACGAACCATCTGGTCCGCGTGACGAGTGTCAACGCCAAGGTTCAGAGCGATTTCGATGGTCTCATCGAATTTCGAAGTTGCGTTGGCCTTGACCAGGGCAACTGCTTCTTCGACCGACAGGTTTTCCTTGCCAGCGACAGCTTCGCGCGCAGCGCGGGTACGTTTACCGAGTTTTGCCATCTTACTTCACCTCGATGCCCATAGAGCGGGCCGAGCCCAGGATGATCTGCATTGCGCCTTCGACGTCGTTGGCGTTCAGATCTTTCATTTTGGCTTCGGCGATTTCGCGAACCTGCTTCGAGGTCACGGATGCCACGGTCTCACGACCTGGGTTTTCCGCACCACGGGGGCGATTACGCTTGCCAACCGGCTTCAGGCCAGCTGCTTTCTTCAGGTAATAAGACGCTGGTGGCGTCTTGATGTCCATGGTGAAGGACTTGTCCTGATAATAGGTGATCACGGTCGGGCAAGGCGCGCCTTGCTCCATGTCTGCGGTCTTGGCGTTGAACGCCTTGCAGAATTCCATGATGTTGATGCCGCGCTGACCCAGCGCCGGACCAACTGGCGGCGAGGGGTTCGCCTGACCTGCAGGAACCTGCAGTTTCATTGTACCAGCAAGCTTCTTGGCCATTTGGTTTTCCTTTCAACGTAGGTGAAACGCGTTCCACCCGGTTTATGTTGCGTGGTCCGATCCGGGATCGCGATCCCGGTAATCTCCCACGAGAGAATCTCGCCCAAAGACGATAGAGGCGGCATGTACAGGGGAACGGAAGTATTGGCAAGGGTTTGAATCACGGCCTGAAGCAGCCACATCGAACCCAAACCGACCCTCGCTCCAAAGCTAAGCAACAGCAAAACAGCATCTGTCATCGCCCAATGAGATTGCACCCGCCACATGCACAACCTTGCGGGCTATCAGAGCAACTTAGCAGCCGCCATAGTTCTTGTTTCCACTCGCCGTGATTGTGTAGGTTCCGCCTCTTGGACCCGTGTAGCATCGTGAGGTCACGCGCCTAACGCTGGCAACCGGTCGGCGGTACGAAGATACTTTCCTGATCTGAGCACCCCACTCACACGCGAGACCATCGCCATCAAGATCCAAATTATGTGGATCAGATACAGGTCCACCAGAGGCTAAGAAGAACCTTTGCGCTGCTGCGCCATTCGGAAAGTCATCACAATCATAGTCAACCCCTGCTGCCTCGGATGAAAACGGTCGCTCGTAGGATTTGGTCCCAGCTGTAGACAGGCTGTACTGACCATAATTGCTATTACCACATTGGTTTACTTTTCGAGCAGCCAGCTCTGCTTCGATCATCAGTTTCCCCCGCAATGTCGTACTTGGGAGCCGATACGCGGAACACAGCTCTGCGGACGATGCGCGCGCTACTTTCGAGGACAACACTTCGGGTGACAAAACATCAGCGGTACACGCAGCCAAAATCAAGAAAACAAAATAGATGAACGCACGCATGAAAAACGCCTTGTGGTCACTTTTCGGAAAAAACATTCGGTCAAATCAATAGGGCAGTTATGTACCAACCCAGATCATCAATGTAAACGTTCAGCCAGCCAAGATGCCGCACTGGCTAGGGCAATGCGGCCCCTCAAAATCCACCGAATAAATTTTGCCTGCTGCTTCTGGTCATCCACGCCCTCGACCATCCCGTCGAAATCCACGAATGGACCAGAGTAGGCCGTTACCTTCTCGCCGATTTCGAATGAGATCATCAGCTTGGGCGCTTCGCCACCTCGCCGAGTGATGTAGAAAACCTGATGCACCTCTGCCTTGCTTGCCAGTTGTCGCGCAAAGGCTAATCAGGACTGTGTGATTGCCAATATCCCAAGCGCGATCAGGCTGGCCCAGCCGATGCGGTGGAGAAAGCGCGGCTCTTTCAGGACGAGCGCGGCAAGGACTACGGATACCGGAATCGAGGCCTGCCGGACCGCGCTGACAGGTGCGGCCTCGGCGCCTAACTGGAAAGCTTTCAGGATAAAAAGATAAGATAGATAGGACGCAACCCCCGCGAATACGATCCGCCACGGGGCGAGTGTCCAGCCTCGTACCACGCCTAGAAATGGGGTCGACATATGGCGATCTTCCCAGGCCCGAATGCCGGCAAGGGTCGATGTCACCAGGATATAGCAGTAGAACAGGAAAGGCGCGGGCGTTGTTTTTTGCATAGCGTTTGCGTCGCTCAGCGAATAGGCGGCCGAGCCCAGCATCGCCATGACAGCCAGCGCAAAAGCCTTGTGATCATGCAGCAATCCGCCCGGCGATTTCTGGATCATCAGGCTGCCCATCAGGACCAGCGAAATCCCCACAAGGATGAGCCACGAATACTGTTGATCCAGCGCAAGCCAGCTAAAGGCAACGATGGCAATCGGCGAGGACCGGATGATCGGATAATACACCGAAAGGTTGCCCCGGCGCAGGGCCGAAAGCGTGCCATAGTAATAAAAACTCAACCCTAGGGAAGAAACCAGCACCAGAGGCCAGACCTCGCGGCTGACGGTCAGGGGTTGGCCGACCAGTCGAGCGTGAAGCGCCGCAAGAATGACCCAGGTCAGCGCTACACCGACATAACAGGACACCGGATGCGCCGTGTCTTTCAACAACAGATCCCGCAGCGGATGTGTCGCCGCCGAAATCAGAACCAGAACAATCAGGCCAAGTTCCATATCTCAGGTCTGATGAAGCGGATTGCGCTGCAGAAAGGTGTTATAGTGCACAGTCATCTGGTCGTCCGCAATCTGCACAACTCCATAGGCTGGCGGTTCATCACAGAATTCCCCGTCAACACTGTCGGCAGTCAGAGGGATTTGGTGATTGAGGCTGGGCAGGCTGGTGAACGGGATGCCACGCCAGTTCACATAGGTCATGCGATGGACATGCCCATAGAAGACGTGGCGAATGTTACGCCCGTGACCGAGTGTTTCAAAAAACACTTCGGCTTCGACCAGGCGGATGTCGTCCACATAGGGAATGCCGATGTCAAAAGGCGGGTGGTGCATGAACAAATAGCAGGGCTTATCCCCCGCCGAGATCAGCTGTTCTTTCAGCCAATTCAAGCGCAAGGTGCACAGCTGGCCTTCATGCATATCCGCACCGTCTTTTGTCGTATCCAGAAAGATAAACTTTCCCGCGCCGGTCTCGATGCTGTGCTGAACAAAGCCATTTGAATCCACAGGGTCATCCGTAAAGACCGTTCTGAAAACGTTACGATCATCATGGTTGCCGATCATCAGGTGACAAGGAAGCTGGAAACCGTCCAGATGTGACTTGAGCACCTGATAGGCTTCAGCCCTTCCAAACTCGGCCAGGTCGCCAGATATCACGCAAAACGCTGCATCCGAATGCCATTTGGCGATATCCCCAAGGCAACGGGAAAATTGGGTCGAAGGAACGCCACCATTCAGGTGCCCGTCTTGGTCAACAAGGTGGATATCTGTGATATGTATGAATTTCATCTACCTGCCCACTTGCCTTGCATGGTTGTCCAAATATGCCAGGCGGCCGGGTTCCATCCCGATTGGTTACGACAAAGATTATCCCGATTTCGACAGATCAGTTCCGCCCTGATTTGCCCAGGTCTGATAACGGGCTGAAGGCTCCAAAACAAGAAACGCCGCAGTGCCCAGGGCAACGCGGCGTTGTCAAATTTCGCTAATTGGAAATTAGCTTTGCTTGGTGACCTGAGTGAAGTCCAGCTCGACCGGGGTTTCCCGGCCAAAGATCGAGACCGAGACCTTCAGCTTCTGGTTATCGTCATCCACACCTTCGACCATGCCGTCGAAATCTTCGAACGGACCGTCATTCACCTTGACCTTCTCGCCAATTTCGAACGAGATCATCAGCTTGGGCGCTTCTTCACCCTCCTGGACACGGTTGAGGATCTGGTTCACCTCGGCATCGCGCATCGGCATCGGGCGGCCTTGCGGACCCAGAAAACCAGTGACCCGGTTGATCGAGTTGACCAGGTGATACCCTTGATCCGACATTTCCATATGCACCAGCACGTAACCCGGCATAAAGCGACGTTCGGTTGTGACTTTCTTGCCCCGGCGCACTTCGATCACCTCTTCGGTGGGCACCAGAACTTCGTCAATGTCATCCTCAAGGCCCTGCTCGGCCACCGACGTGCGGATCTGCTCTGCGATCTTCTTTTCGAAATTCGAAAGAACGCTGACCGAGTACCACCGTTTCGCCATGAACCTGTCGTCCTTGTTTGCCTTCGGCTGTATTCCATCTACCGGAAAAGCCGTTATTGAAAATCTGTCGCGTCACCCGGAATAAAAAGCGGCGCACAGCCCGAATCGCCGCACGCCCATTCCGAATAGTACCGCGTCACCTACTCTGACATCGCAAGCTGTGCAAGGGGGCAGCGACGTTTCCGACCTGCCCGGCCCGGTTTAACCGAACATGCCCAGAATCAGCTGCAGGCCACCACGAATACCAAGATCGACCAGCGCAAAGAACACAGCCGTCAGTGCTGCCATGATGAACACCATGACCGTGGTCAGCAACACCTCGCGGCGGGTTGGCCAGACGACCTTTGAAACCTCGGCACGGACCTGCTGAATAAACTGGATCGGATTCATAGTTGCCATTTGGCTTTGTTCTCTCTGCTAGCGGATGGGCCGGACATAACCGGGCATTGAGGCAATTTCAAGGGGGCCGTCAGGGCTTGGGCTTATCGTCCCATTCGTCGCTTAGAATGCGGCGCGCATCGCCTTCAGGGTCGTCATACTGGTTCGACCGAACGGTATAGATGAACGCAAACAGGCCAACCCCTCCCAAAAGCAGGGAAATCGGTATGAGATAGGCCAGAACTTCCATTCAGATCACCTTAGCCGCAGCGCGTTCAGAGAAACGGTAATGGACGAGGTCGACATTGCCAATGCCGCGATCAGCGGCGTGGCTAGGCCCGCAACCGCCAGTGGCACTGCAATGATATTATAGATGGTTGCAATACGGAAGTTCTCGCGAATCCGTTTCGTTGCCTTAACCGCGGTATCGCAGGCACCCGCAATCGGCGACAGGTCGTTACCCAACAGCACGATATCGGATGCCACGCGCGCAGCATCTAGCGCCGAGGCCGGTGAAATCGACACATGCGCCGCGGCCAGCGCCGCCGTGTCGTTCAGCCCGTCACCAACCATCAGGACGTGGCAGCCTTGATCCCGCAGGCTTTGCACATGGGTTGCCTTGTCCTGCGGCAGGGCCTGCGCAATCCATGTCTCAATCCCCAGCTTACCGGCCAGCGCCTCAACCGCGCCTTGCGTATCGCCCGAGATCAAAATGACCTTTTTCCCCTCATCGCGAAACGCCTGAACCGCCTCAGCCGCACCGGCGCGCAATGTGTCCGAGAACAAGAACACTGAAGGCGCCCGCCCTGCTAACGACAGCCAGGCCGCAGTTTGTTCAGCCTCTTGCCCACCGGTCCATTCGGCGCGTCCCAGACGCACGGGATGGTCCTGAAAGATGCCTTCGGTGCCGTACCCCGGAACTTCAGAGATCCCCTCTACATTTGCAGGCGTGACCCCCGCTTGACGGGCAGCCTGCGCCAGCGCAACAGAGAGCGGGTGCGACGAGGCCTCGGCCAGTGCCAGTGCAATTTCCAGATCGCCGGGCGCATGATCCGCAAGATTGGTCAGCTCCGGCGTTCCCGAGGTCAGTGTTCCCGTCTTGTCGAACACAACCGTATCCACCTCGGCGAGGCGTTCCAGCGCTGTGGCGTGTTTGATCAGCATCCCCTTGCGGAACAACCGGCCCGAGGCCGCAGTCGTCACCGCCGGTACGGCCAGACCCAGCGCACAGGGGCAGGTGATGATCAGCACCGCTGCTGCGATATTCAGCGCGGTGCGGATATCGCCGGAATAGATATACCAGCCCAGAAAGCTCAGCGCCGACAGGATATGCACGCCCGGTGCATAAAGCTTGGCTGCCTTATCCGCCAGCGAAGTATAACGCGACCGCCCAGATTCCGCGATGGCCACAAGATCGGCCATGCGGTGCAACGAGGTATCCTCACCCACGGCTGTCGCCCGTACGGTCAATGGACCCGTTAGATTTACCTCACCAGCACTGACCGTCAGACCGGTTTCCGCAAATACCGGCAAGGTTTCACCCGTCAGCAGCGATCGGTCGAGCTCGGATTGCCCGGAAACGATTTCGCCATCCACCGGCATTCGGCCTCCGGGACGTACCAGGATCAGATCACCCACGCTCAGCGTTGCGACGGGCACCTCAACTTCTTGACCATCGGCCAGCCTGATCGCGCGCGGAACTTCCAACGCAGTCAACTCCTCGGCTGCGGATCGGGCGGCGGCGCGGGTACGGTAATCCAGATAGCGACCGGCCAGCAGAAAGAACGTCAGGGTCAGGGCGGCGTCAAAATAGGCGTGCTCACCACTCAGCGCGGTTTCCCACAGCGATGTGGCCAATGCCAACAGGATTGCCAACACGATCGGCACATCCATATTCAGGCGACCGACGCGCAGGGCGCTCCAAGCATTGGCAAAGAAGGGCTGCGCCGAAAACGCGATCGCAGGCAAAGCAATCGCTGCCGAAATCCAGTGGAACATGTCGCGCGTTGCATCGGTTGCCCCTGACCAGACAGAGACAGACAGCAACATTACATTCATCGAGGCAAAACCAGCCACCGCCAACCGCATCAACAGGTCGCGACCAGCCTTGCCGGACTGCGTGGCAGACAGGGATCCAGGGTCCAGCTCGTGCGCCTCAAAGCCTACGCGTTCAAGCACCGGGATCAGATCGGCGGCCCGCAGATCGGGCGCGGCTTTGACCATCGCACGTTTCAAGGTCAGGTTCACGCGCGCGTCCTCGACCCCGGGCTGGGCATTCAATTCACGCTCGACCGTGGCAATACAGGCCGAGCAGTGAATTCCCGGTAATGACAGCGCGATCTGCACATCCTGCGGGATCGGCCTTGCGGGCTCTGCCGGGGCGGCGATACAGCCGGGGCAAGCTGCGGTGCCAGAGGACATCTGCGCAGACATCCCCTAGCCTTTCACATAAAGCGGCACGCGCTGTGCAAACTCGGCCCCGCTGTGATCTTTGGCAACCAGCCGAATGTTCCAGTTGCCCGGACCCAGCGATGCCGGAGTCGCATATGCAGTCCCGTCGAATGTGAAATCAGGAGCAAAATCATCTTTGACATGGGTCGCGCGGCCCACAACGGCCTGCAGGTCAGCCACCTTGACCGGTGCGCCCGTCTGATCGGTTATATGCAGGATCAGCAAGCCGCCCGAAATCTCGGCGCGGATAAACCAGCCCAGCGCCTGGTGTTCCTTCAGGCGTTCGTTGAATTCCTGGCTGGCGACGTAGGAATTCTTGACCTCGAGCCCCGGAAAGGTCTTCACCGCGCTATAGGCCAGAACCAGGTTCACCGTGATGATCACGCCAAAGGATGCTACGAATACAACCAGCGCATGTTTGCCGGTGAATTTACGTTCAGCCATGTTCAGTTCCCTCGTCCGTTAAACGTGGTGTCCTTATAGGCGCGCTCACCGCTCTGCAGGTCTTCGACCCAGATGCGGACCGGCGTCGTATCCAAAGTTGCTGGCCCGGTGTCGCCCGATGCGACGATGTAAACACGGGTCAACTGTGCCGTATCCGCCGTCACATTGACAGTCTCACCTTCAACCCCCTCGATCTGTATCTTCAGGGCCGGATCACCGGACAGGGTCAGTTGGAATGGGCGGTCCTCGCCATGTTTGTTCCGCAGTCGTACATCATAAGTGTTACGAATAGTGCCGTCAGAAAGGGTTACAAATGTCGGGTTTCGCACCGGCGCTACGGTCAGATCAATGTCAGACCGGATGAACAGGGCGAACAAAAGCGCGAAGCCAACCGCAGACCACATACCCGTATACATGATGGTCCGAGGCCGCAGGATGTGTTTCCAGACATTCTTGGGCGGATGACCGGCGCGTTCACTCGATTCGTCGCTCAACGCCATGTAGTCGATCAGGCCACGCGGCTTGCCAATTTTGGCCATCATGTCATCGCAGGCGTCGATGCACAGCGCACAAGTGATACATTCAAGCTGCTGACCGTCGCGGATGTCGATACCGACAGGGCAGACATTCACACAGGCCATGCAATCAATGCAGTCCCCAAGATCGGAATCCGCGGTCCGCTTGCCTTTGCCGCGCGGTTCACCGCGCCATTCGCGATACCCAACCACCAGAGTATCCTCGTCCATCATCGCGGCCTGAATGCGCGGCCAGGGACAGGCGTAAATACAGATCTGCTCACGTGCGAACCCACCGAACAAAAAGGTCGTCCCCGTCAGGATCAATATGGTTGTATAGGCGACCGGATGTGCATTTCCGGTCACTAGATCACGGACAAGCGTTGGCGCATCCGCGAAATAGAACACCCAGGCACCACCCGTTGCCAGACCAATAAACAGCCAGGCGACCCATTTGGTGACGCGCAGCCTTGCTTTGTGGAAATCCATCTTTTTCTGACGATGCAGGCGCAGACGGGCGTTTCGATCACCTTCGATCCAGCGCTCGACCAAGATATACAAATCAGTCCAGACGGTCTGCGGGCAGGCATAGCCGCACCACACGCGCCCCAGCGCCGATGTAAACAGAAACAGGCCCAGACCGGCCATGATCAGCAACCCGGCCACGAAATAGAACTCGTGCGGCCAGATCTCGATCCAGAAAAAGTAAAAGCGCCGGTTGGCCAGATCCAGCAGCACCGCCTGGTCCGGAAGGCTGGGACCGCGATCCCATCTGATCCAGGGTGTGACATAGTAGATCCCCAGCGTGACCGCCATGATGAACCATTTCAGGTTGCGAAACGGGCCGGACACGCGGCGGGGAAAGATCGGTTCGCGCGCTGCGTATAGGCTGGGGGCGGGGTCGGAATCGCTCACGGGCTGGCTCCAGATGTAGCTGTTCTACGGCGTCTTCTTCCAGATCATACGGGCAGCCACTTTGACATGGGTCAAAAGCGCATCGTAAAGACACCTTTTGTCACATCTTACCAGCTTGCCGCCTGAGCCACCTGATAAATATCTTCACCCCAGGACGAAGCGGCATATTACCAGTGACAATATGGTATCCGCGCCCGTCGGGTTCGCGGAACAGTTCAACCAATCGACCCGCAATGATATCCGCTTCGACAAAATGCCGCACGGTGGCCGTCACACCCTGCCCGGCGCGCACTCCCTCAAGCAGCAGGTTTCCCGGCAAGGCGATGCGGCCAGCGCCGGGGCTGTGGTCCACGCCGTGACGGGCCAGCCATTGCGTTGCCTCCGTTGTGCCGAACTCCTCAAGCCAGGGCAGATGGCTGAGTGCTTTGGGTGTCACAGGTGCCCGCCCAGTCAACAGGGATGGCGCGGCGACAATCACGATCGGACTTTGCAACAGCAGTTCGGCCGTCACATCGGGCCAATCCCCTGCCCCATATCTGATCGCCAGATCCACGCCGCCCGGGCGCAGATCGACCAACCGGGGCGAGGGGTCCAGCGCAAGGTGAATGCCTGGATGCTCGGCCTGAAATGCGGGCAAGCGTGGCATAAGCCACGAAGCTGCGAAAGAGGCCGTCAGCGATACGTGGACCGGGCGATCCTCGGTTGCACGCTTCAGGTCAGTGACCGCCGCACCTATGGCCCCAAATCCCAAATGCAGGGCACGCGCCAGAACCTTGCCCTCGGCCGTCAGGGTCATGGATTTACCGGATCGGTCCAGAAGGGCCAGATCCAGGTGTTTTTCAAGCGCACGCAGTTGCTGGCTGATCGCTGCGTGACTGACATTCAGCGACGCCCCTGCCTGAACAACATTTCCAGTCTCAGCAAAGGCAGAAAAGGCGCGCAAAGCCGCAAGCGGCGGCATATCCATCCAGTTCATCTGTAAGCCCTACTTACATGTTGGAATGGTAATTGAGTCGCATTTATCAGGCTAAAGATCAATCCTGATAACAGCGGCAACACAATCCAGGAGGGATCAGATGCTTGCGATACTGGCACGAAGTTTCATGGTAGCCACCAAAACAGAGGCTAACGGCAAAGGCACTGGCACAGATAGCCGCGACCTTGCGCGCAGCAGCTGGCTGCCGGACCATCACTGGTGGATTGAAAAGTCTGGCCCGCGCGAAAAGGCGCATCTGGACTGCACCAATGGGGGCCTGTAGTCTGATAATAGTAGCACCGGCTGTTCAGGAAACGCGCGAACAGAGAGAACAGCCGGTGCCTTAACCTTCGGGCGGCGAACCGTCCGAAGGTATTCTTTTGGCCTTACTGACCGCCACCCAACTGGTGGACATAGGCCGTCACAGCGCGGATCTGCGCGTCGGTAAGGCGGTTTTCCCAAGCAGGCATTACACCGAAACGGCTATTGGTCACGGTCTCAGTCAATGCCTCTGCGTCGCCACCATAGAGCCAGATCGCATCGGTCAGGTTGGGTGCGCCCTGAAAGACGTCACCAGTGCCATCCTCGCCATGACAGGACGAACAGTTATCTTCGAAGACAACCTTGCCTGCCTGCGCAGCTACGTCATCAGTCTGCGCATTGGTCAGGGACATCACGTATTGAACCACTTGGGTGATCTCGTCATGTTCCAGGATTTCGCCAAATGCAGGCATTTCGGAATAGCGCGCATCGTCGCTTTCCTCGTTGCGAATGCCATAGGCGATTGTGGTCTCGATATCCTCAAGCGAACCACCCCACAGCCAGGCGTCATCCAGCAGGTTCGGGAATCCTGGTGCACCCTGCGCGCCTGAGCCGTGGCATTGCGCACACCAGGTACGGAACACCGCGCCCCCGGCATTCGCCGCGTATTGCTGCAGTTCGGGATCTGCCGAGATATCTTCAAGCGATGTTTCCACAAGCTTGGCGTTCCAAGGGGCATTCGCCTCCTCAAACGCAATCATCTCTTCTTGTACCAGAGCGCGAGAGGACCAGCCCAAAACGCCAGCAGTGGCGGATTGAACCAAGGGCCATGCGGGATACATGATCGTATAGATTACCGCCCAGAAGATGGTGGCGTAGAATGTCCACAACCACCAGCGCGGCATCGGGTTTTCGAATTCTTCGATACCATCCCAGCTGTGGCCGGTTGTACTCGGATCACCCGGCTGTTTTTCAGGTGTCTTGCTCATTGCCGCGCCTCCTTGGATGTGGCGGGATTGTCGTCGCCCCGCAGGGGCGCTGGTGCATCATCATGCCGAAACGGGATATTCGCGGTGTCCTTGTATTCCTTGCTGGAACCCGGGCGAAAAACCCAGATTATGATCCCAACAAAGAAAACAAAGAGCAGCAGCAACATCCAGCTATCCGCGAATTGCCGTAAGAGTGTATATTCTTCCATCACACCCTCCTTTACCGGTTCGCGTCTGGGGTGAAGGTCGAGAAATCGACCAGCGTTCCCAGCATCTGCAGATAAGCGACCATCGCATCCGCTTCAGTCAGCTCGGGCTGACCATCGAAGTTCCGCACGCTGACCTTGTCACCATAGCGTTCCAGCAGGCCGTCATAGTCACTGTCGGGATCGGCCTGCGCCCGGAAATCCGCCACGGCGTTCTCCAGCATCTCTTCGGTATAGGGCGTGCCTACCAGCGCATTCGCCTTCATGACATCACCGATGTACTTACCGTCAATCTTGCGATGCTCGAGGAAGCCGTATTTCGGCATTACAGATTCAGGCACCACCGACTGCGGGTTGCGCAGGTGATCCACATGCCACTGGTCAGAATAACGACCACCGACACGGGCCAGATCAGGGCCGGTGCGTTTGGACCCCCACTGGAACGGATGATCATACATTGATTCAGCCGCCAGCGAGTAGTGGCCATAGCGCTCGACCTCATCCCGCATCGGGCGGATCATCTGACTGTGGCAGACATAGCAGCCTTCGCGGATATAGATGTCACGGCCCGCCATTTCCAAGGGGGTGTAAGGGCGCATGCCCTCCACCTTTTCGATGGTGTTCTCAAGATAGAACAGCGGGGTGATCTGCACGATGCCACCGATGGTCACGACCAGAAAGCTGAAGATCAGCAGGAGGGTCGCGTTGGTCTCGAGGATCTTATGTTTGTCGAGAATTGCCATTGCTCCGGCCCTCCTTATTCAGCCGGGACCGCGACGGTCAGGCTGGCCTCTTTGGCCGGCGCTTTCCGCACAGTCATCCACAGGTTGTAGCACATGATCAGCGCCCCAGCGAGGAACATGACCCCACCCAGAGCTCGCACCACATACATCGGGAACTTGGCAGCCACGGTGTCGGCGAACGAGTTCACAAGGAAACCGTTGGCATCCACTTCGCGCCACATCAGGCCTTCCATGATACCTGTCACCCACATCGACGCGGCGTAGAGCACGATGCCGATAGTGGCGAGCCAGAAGTGCCAGCTGACCATTTGCAACGAATACAGACGCTCACGCTTCCACAAGACAGGAACCAGGAAGTACAGCGCACCAAAGGTGATCATGCCGTTCCAACCCAGCGCACCCGAATGCACGTGACCAATGGTCCAGTCGGTATAGTGGCTCAAAGAGTTAACCGCTCGGATCGACATCATCGGGCCCTCAAAAGTGGACATGCCATAGAAGCCGACCGAAATCACCATCATCCGGATCACCGGGTCCGTACGCAGCTTGTCCCACGCACCCGATAGGGTCATCAGGCCGTTGATCATGCCACCCCAGGACGGCATCCACAGCACGATCGAGAACACCATGCCCAGTGTCGAGGCCCAGTCGGGCAGCGCTGTATAGTGCAAATGGTGCGGACCAGCCCAGATATACAGGAAGATCAGCGCCCAGAAGTGGATGATCGACAGCTTGTAACTGAACACCGGACGTTCGGCCTGTTTCGGGATGAAATAGTACATCATGCCCAGGAAACCGGCAGTCAGGAAAAAGCCCACAGCATTGTGGCCGTACCACCACTGGATCATTGCGTCCTGAACGCCTGACCAGACGATGACAGATTTCGAACCCCAGATGCTGACAGGGATAGTCATGTTGTTGACCAGATGCAGCATGGCGACGGTAACGATAAAGGCCAGGTAGAACCAGTTCGCCACATAGATATGAGGCTCTTTCCGCCTGACGATTGTTCCCAGGAACACGGCAAGATAGGCCACCCAGACGATGGTCAGCCACAGATCGACATACCACTCCGGCTCGGCGTATTCCTTGGACTGGGTTCCGCCCAGCACATACCCGGTCGCAGCCAGTACAATGAACAGCTGATAGCCCCAGAAAACGAACCATGCCAGATTGCCGCCCCACAGGCGCGCGGCGCTGGTCCGCTGGACGACGTAGAAGGACGTTGCGATTAGTGCGTTGCCGCCAAAGGCAAAGATAACCGCCGATGTATGCAGCGGACGCAATCGGCCAAAATTCAGATATCCTTGTGCCCATTCAAAGTTCAGCACCGGATAGGCCAGCTGAAAGGCGATGAATGTCCCGGCAAGAAAACCAACCACGCCCCAAAAGGCCGTCGCGATTACGCCGTAACGGACCACATCGTCCATGTACTCGCCTGAACGATCTATGAGGATATCTGGCTCATCCGTGTTTCTAAGCGTCCAGATGAACAATCCCGCGGCGATCAACATCACCAGAATTGCATGCACCTGATACGCCAAATCGCGTGCATAATTGGTCCCGATCGCTGCAAACAGCACGATCAGACCAAGCACGATCAGCTTGATGTAATTTGACATATTGCGTCCCTTTGCCATGCTCCGCGCGATTCTTTTTTGTCGCGGAACCCATTTGACTGGTCGTTGTTTTGTCCGAGGACAGCCCAAACTGCTTTGATCTGTATCAAGACAGAATAGCGAATATTATGACAAGGCTACAGAAATGATTTGGCCGGAATGTCGCGGACGGAACGGCCCTGGAGGCAAGAGGTCAAGATGGCGTATAAGTCCCTTCTCACAGTTCTAACGGAAACGGAACAATCGGCCCCGGCACTGGCACAGATGGCAGCCCTGGCCACAGCCCAGGATGCGCATGCCGAAGCCCTGTGCCTGGGGGTCGATCGCAGTCAGACCGGTTATTACTATGCTGGCGCCAACGCGCTGATTCTGCAGGAGACCCTGTCCCGCGCCAAAGCAGAGGCCGAGGACACCCTGCACTATGCAGAGACCTATCTGAACAGTTCCGGCGTACGCTGGTCTGCGGAAAGCGGCGTGGCCCAGATTGCCGATATTGGTCGCCACGTTGCCCATCGGGCGCGGTTCTCGGACCTTGTTATTTTGCCGCAACCTTACGGAAAAGACCGCAGCGTCGAAGCAGAGCCTATCGTCGAGGCAGCCATGTTCGAAGGTCACGCTCCGGTTCTGGTCATACCCGAAAACACGACGCCTTTTGACAAGCCCGGTACTGTCTTGGTCGGCTGGAACGAAAGCGTCGAAGCCATGCGCGCCATTCGCTGCGCTCTACCCTTCCTGATCGGGGCCGATCAGGTGCGGATCGTGGTGATCGACCCACCAACGCATGGGCCGGATCGTTCGGACCCCGGTGGGTTGTTATCCCAGATGCTGTCGCGCCACGGAGTTAAGTGCGAAATCGACGTGCTCAGCAAAACAATGTCGCGTGTATCGGACATCCTGAACCGCCATGCGACGGATACCGAAACAGATATGATCGTCATGGGCGCCTATGGGCATTCCCGATTCCGAGAAGCCATCCTGGGCGGCGCGACACGCAATATGCTGGAACAATCGACTGTTCCGGTGTTCATGGCACATTGAAACGGCAGAGCCGCCCAGCGGGCGGCTCTTATCCGCGTTTCACAAGGCCGATCAGGAAAAGCAGAATGATTGCCCCAATGGTGGCGAAAATAATTGACGAGACCAGACCGCCGCCAACGGCAAAACCAAGGGCTGGGAAAATTAGCCCGGCCAGAAATGCCCCGACAACGCCAACGATGATGTTACCAATCAAGCCGAATCCCCGGCCTTCCATGATCTTTCCGGACAACCATCCCGCGATGGCACCAATAAGCAGCATGGCCAAAAGGCTGCTGAATCCCATGACTTACTCCTGACGCAGTTTCACTGGTCCCACTAAACCACGGTTAAGACAACGGGTCACGCCGTATGTGAATCACACCAGATATCCGCCATCGGAATCGTCGCCTGCCTCTTCCATCAACCGGCCCATATCCGGAACAGATACACGGCGCTTTCCTTCTAGCAAGATGATCTCGTCTTTCTTCAAGGCGGAAATCTGACGGCTGACAGTTTCCAGTGTAAGGCCAAGGTAGTCTGCCATCGCCTCGCGCGTCAGCGGAAGATCAAAAACGATTGGGCTGGAACTCCCGTTCTGTCCAATCGACGCATCCCGGCGCGCGATGATGGACAACAGGCTTGCGATTTTTTCGCGCGCAGTCTTGCGCCCCAGCACCAGCATCCATTCACGGGCAGCGTCCAGCTCATCCAATGTCATCTGAAGCAAACGATGCGCGATATGCGGAGTAGCACCCATCAGTTCTTCGAACGGCTTCTTACGGAAACAGCACATGACAATGTCAGTCGTTGCCACGACGTCGTAAGGCGCTGAATCTCGACCGGGACGACCGACGAAATCGCTGGGCAGCAAAAGGCCAACCATCTGCGTGCGCCCATCTTCCATGGTCTGAGTCAAAGAAGCGATCCCCGACACGACCGAGCCCACGAAATTCATCTGATCACCGGACCAGATGATTGTCTGCCCAGCCTCGAAGCTGCGATAATATTTAATACCTTCAAGAAGCTCCAGCTCATGAACATCGCAATGCGCGCAGACTGCTCTGTGGCGGATTGGACAATCTTCACAGTTTGTATGATCGATTTTGAAAATCTGTGTCATGCGCGTTCCCACTTGATCTCTATCAAGGTTGCTAGGCGTGCCGTCCTCTAACGGTATCGCCATGATAGTTAAACCACAACTTGCAAAGCTTGGACTATTTGACGCGAAAGTACCGCGCTACACAAGCTATCCAACAGCCCCTCACTTCAACAATGATGTGGGGGTAAACCTTTACGAAGACTGGATTACCGGCATCAAACCCGGCAGCTCCGTCTCGTTGTACATACACGTGCCCTTCTGCCGCAGGCTGTGTTGGTTTTGTGCCTGCAGAACACAGGGGACGCAAACTGACAACCCGGTCATCGCCTATGTCGACGTCCTCAAGGCCGAGCTTGATCTGCTGGCCGCGCGCCTGCCTCAAGGCGTCACCCTGTCGCGTCTGCACTGGGGCGGTGGCACACCAACGCTGTTGAATCCCGATCTGATGCGGGATCTGGCCACACGCATTCTGGATGTTGTACCGCTGGGCCCGGGTGCTGAATTCTCGGTCGAAATCGACCCGAACGAGATTGACCAGGCCCGACTGGACGCGTTGGCCGAAGCGGGCATGAACCGTGCCTCGATCGGCGTGCAAGATTTCGACGATGAGATTCAGAAAACTATCGGTCGCGTCCAAAGCTATGACACCACGCGCACAGCTGTGGACATGATCCGTGCCCGCGGCATTACCAGCCTGAACGCTGATATCCTGTACGGTCTGCCGCATCAGACCAAATCAAGGATGACAGAAAGCGTACAGAAACTGCTGTCACTGAACCCCGACCGCGTTGCGCTGTATGGATACGCCCACGTGCCGTGGATGGCCAAACGGCAACAGTTGATTCCTTCGGACGCATTGCCCACGCCCGAGCAACGTCTGGAGCTGTTCGAGACAGCCCGTCGACTGTTCCTCTGGGATGATTACGCCGAGATCGGAATTGACCACTTTGCCACGCAGGATGATGGTCTGGCACATGCGCTCAGGGCTGGGCGACTGAAACGGAACTTTCAGGGTTATACGGATGATCAGGCCGAGGTGCTGATCGGTGTGGGCGCAAGCTCGATCTCGCGATTTCCTCAGGGCTACGCCCAGAACGCACCGGCAACATCGGCCTATACGAAAGCCATCCGCGAGGGGCGCTTTGCAACCTCGCGCGGACATTTGTTCAAAGGGCAGGACATTTTGCGCGCACGTCTGATCGAAGCGCTGATGTGTGATTTTCAGATCAATTCGGCTGAGATTCTGCGTGACCACAACATATCCGCCCAAGAGCTGAACGAGATGTACCAGAGGGCCAATGCCGACTTCAACAATCTGCTACACGTCACCAAGGATGGCCTGTTCATTCCACCCGAGGCCCGGCCGCTGACCCGAATGATTGCCCGCAGCTTTGACGCCTATGACCTGAGCAAGGCAGGCCACAGCTCGGCGATCTGATCGCTTACAGGTGGGCCCGGTTGCGGCCCGCCGCTTAGATACCAGTACAGGGGCTTGACGCGAGCCTCTGGTTGTCTTCACACTTGGGCGGAACGATCCGAACCCTGAGGCAGGTGAATTCGCAGTCAGTCCTCGCCCACGCAGCCGTGTGGGTCGGCCCTTTTCGTGCAGGTATTACTGCAACCTGAAAAGAGGGACATCACTCATGCGCGTATTCACCGTCCTCGGCCCCAGCCAATCTGGCAAGACAACCCTGGTCGAGGCCATAAGCCGCCTCGACAACCGACCCACCACATTCGATGTCTCCGGAACCGTGCACTTGCACGGTTTTTCTTACTTGGACGAGCCCTGGTGCGCGATCGATGTGGACGGGGGCAGCGACAATCTGGGTTATGTCGGACCAGCCATGGCGATTTCGGATGCGGCGGTTGTGGTTGTCCCGCCGGACCCAGACGCAGCTGTCTTGTGCGCGCCCTATCTGCGGCTGGTTGAAGAGGCGGGCATTCCCTGTTTCCTGTTCATCAATCGGATGGATGCCCCAAATGGCCGTATCCGGGATATCATCGCCGCGTTACAGACCTACTGCACCCACCACATCGCCCTACGTCAGGTCCCTATTCGCGACGGCGAGACAATAGTCGGCGCGGTCGATCTGATCTCGGAGCGGGCTTGGAAATATCAGGAAGGCCAGCCCTCGGCCCTGATCGAACTGCCGCACTCGGTCGAGGACCGCGAACAAGAAGCCCGCACCGAGCTGCTAGAGACGCTGTCGGATTTTGACGATCACCTGTTGGAGCAGCTGATCGAAGACAAACAGCCCGCAAGTGCCGAGATCTACGATCTGGCCGCGCAGGTTTTGCAGAACCACCAGTTGATCCCCGCCTGTCTGGGCGCGGCCAGCCATGGCAATGGCCTGACCCGCCTGATGAAAGCCCTGCGGCACGAAGCCCCTGAGTTCAACATTGCCGCCAACCGCGATGAGGCCACCGAGACTGCCCGCGCCATTGCGGGATTCGCGGACGTGAAGAAACATATCGGCAAGATCATCGTCCTTCGTGGCCTGGGAGATGGCGTGCGTGCGCATGAAGCTTTGGGAGGTGAGACAGTCGGCAATCTGACGACACTTGACGCCAAGACCCAGATTTCCGGGCTGGAGGCAGGTCAGATCGGGCTGGCCGTGAAATCCGATCACCTGATCCCAGGCAATATTTACGACAGCAAATCCGAATCTCCGTTGCCGGAATGGGCATCATCACATCCAGTCGCCCAACGTCAGATCGTATCACCCGCGCATGAGCGAGATGACGTGCGCCTGTCGAACGCTCTGACCCGTCTGGTCGAGATCGACCCCGGTCTCCATCTGGAACAGGATGAGCTGACCGGCCATGCGGTGCTGGGCTCTCAAGGCCCGCAGCACATGCGCCGGATCACCGCCAAACTGGCCGAAGATTTCGGGATTGAAATCGTGGCCGACCCGATCGAGACCGCCTATCGCGAAACCATCCGTGCGCCCATCGAACACCGCCACCGTCACCGCAAGCAATCCGGTGGTGCGGGTCAGTTTGCAGATGTCGTGATCTCGGTCACGCCCATGCCGCGCGGATCAGGGTTTCAGTTCGAAGAGATCGTGAAAGGCGGTTCGGTGCCGCGCAACTATATTCCCTCAGTTGAACACGGAGCCAAGGACGCGCTGGAGCAGGGGCCCGAGGGCTTCCCTGTTGTTGATGTCAAAATCACGCTGAGTGACGGCAAACACCACAATGTGGACAGTTCCGATTATGCTTTCCGCACCGCAGGCAAGAACGCCGTACGCGAGGCGCTGCCTCAGGCCAAACCGGTGGTCCTGCAGCCCATTCTGAACGCAGAGATTCACCTGCCATCCGATTTCGTCGGCGACCTTGTCCCCACGATCAGTTCCTTACAGGGTCAAGTGCTGGGATTCGAAGGCAACCCCAACGCTTCGGGCTGGGAGATTTTCAATGCCCAACTTCCTGCCGTGGCCGAGGATGAGTTGCATCGCACCCTGGCCAGCGCCACGCGCGGCACCGGTTGGGTAAAGTTAAGCTTTGATCACTATGAAGAACTGCGCGGCCCTATACCGAAAACGGCAACGCGGGAAACCGCAAACGCGTGAAAAACACGGCGAGCGGGCTTCAGCCCGCTGCCGCAATCAATTCGCGGGTGTAATCTGTCTGCGCGTTTTCGAACAGGTCTTCGGCAGCGCCCATTTCAATCACGTCACCGTTCCGCATAACGATGACATTATGTGACATCGCCCGGACCACTTTTAGGTCATGGCTGATGAACAGATATGCCAACCCGTATTTCCGCTGCAGATCTCGCAGCAAGTCTACGATCTGCACCTGAACCGTCATGTCCAGCGCGCTTGTCGGCTCATCCAGCACCAGAAGTTTGGGACGGAGCACCATCGCCCGTGCGATGGCGATACGCTGCCGCTGCCCGCCCGAGAACTCGTGCGGATACCGGTCCATCGACGCCGGGTCCAACCCCACTTCGGTCATCACATCCGCCACCAGATCACGCGGGGAGCGGTGTGGATCAACCTTGTGGATTGCCAGACCCTCGGCGATGATTTGCATACAGGTCATGCGCGGGCTCAGGCTGCCAAACGGGTCCTGAAACACAATCTGCATATCCTTGCGCAAACGGCGCAATTCGCGTGTCGACCAACGGCGCACATCCTGGTCGCGAAAGGTGATACCACCCTCGGACGCGATCAGCCGCATGATGGCCAGCGCCAACGTGGTCTTGCCCGACCCGCTTTCGCCCACGATCCCCACGGTTTCGCCGGCGCGCACGCTGAGGCTGGCGTCATTCACCGCCTTAACATGGCCGACAGTTCGCTTGAGAAAGCCGCGCTGGATCGGGAACCAGACTTTCAGATGATCAGTGCGGGCGACCTCTTCTGCATCCGCGGCGACCGGATCGGGTTGGCCCGACGGTTCGGCCGCCAGCAATTTCCGGGTATAGGGATGCTGAGGGTTCTCGAAGATGTCCGCGGTTGCACCGGCTTCGACAATCTCTCCGTCCTTCATGACGCAAACTCGATCGGCGATCCGGCGCACGATGCCAAGGTCATGGGTGATGAACAGCATCCCCATGTTTTCGGCTTTCTGCAGGTCTGCCAGCAACTCGAGTATCTGTGCCTGAATGGTCACGTCCAGCGCCGTGGTCGGTTCATCTGCGATCAGAATGTCCGGCTTATTGGCAAGCGCCATGGCGATCATGACGCGCTGCCGTTGTCCGCCCGAAAGTTGGTGCGGATAGCTGTCCAACCGATCCTTCGGGTCCCGGATACCAACCTTCGTCAGCAACTCGACAATCCGATCACGGGCCGCGTCGCCCACCACCCCCTGATGCAGCGCCAGCGACTCTGCCATCTGCTTCTGGATCGTGTGCAACGGGTTCAACGATGTCATCGGTTCTTGAAAGATGAAACTGATGTCGTTGCCGCGCACATCCATCAGATGTTGCTCGGACGTCCCGATCATCTCTTGCCCGTCATATTTCACCGAACCTTCGACAATCGCGCTGTCTCCCAACAGCGAGACGGTCGACAAGGCGGTCACAGATTTTCCGGACCCGGATTCCCCTACCAAAGCCACGGTTTCCCCACGATCCACCGTGAAGGACACGCCCTTGACCGCCGCACTGACCTGCCCGTCCTGCCGGAACGAAACCTTGAGGTTGTTTACATCCAGCAGGCTCATGAGAAGGTCTTTCTGGGATCAAACGCATCGCGGACGCCTTCGAAAATGAAAACCAGAAGCGACAGCATGATGGCAAAGGTGAAAAAGGCGGTAAAGGCCAGCCAAGGGGCCTGCAAGTTCTGTTTTGCCTGCAAGGTCAGCTCGCCAAGTGACGGGGACGAGGACGGCAGTCCGAAGCCCAGAAAATCCAGCGAGGCCAGCCCGCCAATCGTTCCGGTGACGATGAAGGGCATAAAGGTCAGCGTGGCGACCATTGCATTGGGCAGCATGTGGCGGTACATGATCGTCCTGTTGCTGACGCCCAACGCCCGCGCCGCCCGGACATATTCAAGGTTTCGCGCCCGCAGGAACTCAGCTCGGACAACGCCAACCAATCCGGTCCAGCTGAACAGGATCATGAGCAACACCAGCAACCAGAAACTGCGCCCTAGAATAGCGAACATGATGATGATCACATAAAGCGATGGGGTGGCCGACCAAATCTCGATGATCCGTTGAAAGATCAAATCCAGCCAGCCGCCAAAAAAGCCCTGAATGGCGCCTGCGAAGATACCGATCAGGCTGGCAACACCTGTGACCATCAGCGTGAACAGAATGGACAGACGGAACCCATAGATCACCCGTGCAAGCACATCGCGCTTGGTGTCATCGGTGCCCAACAGGTTCTGACCGTTGGGCGGCAGCGGGGCGGCGCCCGGCCGATCAACGCTGGTTTTGAAAGAGTATGGGATCAGCGGCCAGATGGCCCAGCCGCGCTCGAACCCGTCGGCGGCAAAGGATCCGGCCTCGATCTGCTCGATAATGCCGTCAGGATCGTCAAAGCACTGATCCAAACCGCCACTGTCTATCAGACAACGCACTTCGGGGTCGCGATAGATTGCTTCGGTTTGGAAATCACCGCCAAACTCGGTCTCTGGGTAGAAATTGAAGATCGGCGTATAAAGCTCACCGCGGTATTTCACGAGGATCGGTTTGTCATTTGCGATAAATTCAGCAAATAGCGATAGGCCGAACAGGATCGAGAAGATGATCAGCGACCAGAACGCCCGGCCATTGCGACGGAAGTTGCGCCACCGGCGCTGATTCAGGGGGGAAAGCGCCATTTACCCCTCCCGCTTTTCAAAGTCGATGCGCGGATCAACCAACACATACATCAGATCACTGATGATGCCGACCACCAGACCCATTAGGCCAAAGATAAACAGGGTCCCGAAAATAACCGGGTAATCCCGCGCCACGGCGGCCTCGAAGCCCAACCGGCCCAATCCATCCAGCGAAAAGATGGTTTCGATGATGATTGACCCTCCGAAAAACACACCGATGAAGACGGCCGGAAAACCCGCGATTACGATCAGCATCGCATTGCGGAATACGTGGCCGTACAGCACCCGGCTTTCGCTCAGGCCCTTGGCGCGGGCGGTCATGACATATTGCTTTTTAATCTCGTCCAGAAACGAGTTCTTGGTCAGCAAGGTGAGCGTTGCGAAGGCAGAGATGGTCAGCGCCAGGATCGGCAACGCGATATGCCAGAAGTAATCGGCAATCTTGCCAAATACACTCAGGCTGTCCCAGTTGTCCGAGGTAAGCCCCCGCAGCGGAAAGATCTGCCAATAGGACCCACCGGCAAATAGCACCAGCAGCAAAATGGCGAACAGAAATCCCGGGATGGCGTAGGCCACGATGATGGCACCACTGGTCCAGGTGTCAAAGCTTGATCCGTCCCTGATCGCCTTGCGAATACCCAGAGGGATCGACACCAGATAGGCAATCAGCGTCGACCAAAGCCCCAGCGAAATAGACACCGGCATCTTTTCCAGCACCAGATCGGTCACACTGATCGACCGGAAATAGCTCTCGCCAAAATCCAGAGTCAGGTAATTACCCATCATATTCAGAAACCGTTCCAAGGGCGGTTTGTCGAACCCGAATTCTTTTTCCAGTTCTTCGATGAATTCAGGCGGCAAGCCACGCCCGCCGATATAACGGTCATTTGTGCCGCCGGTCTGCTGTTCGATATCGCCGCCACCGCCAGCGATACCTTCAAATACATCTCCACCACCCTCCATCTGGGCGATGATCTGTTCAATCGGGCCGCCTGGCACAAACTGCACAAGGGTGAAGTTGACGATCATGATTCCCAGCAGTGTGGGAATGACCAGCAGCAGGCGTCTTAGAATATATGCTCCCATTTGGGCGGATTACCTCAAGGCGCCGGAGGATTTCAACTGGGCTTCCTGCTCGGCGTTGATCCACCACAGGTCTTCGACTCCCAATGAATAAGGCGGCAGGTTTTCCGGGTATTCATACATGTCCCAATAGGCAACCCAGTATTTGCCCAAATACCAAGTGGGCACCATGATCCGCTTGGCCCGCAGAACACGGTCCAGGGCGCGAACATTGGCAAACAACTCTTCGCTGTTGGTCGCTGCCACGATGTTGTCGATCAACGGTTCAATATCCGGGCCATACGCACCAGACGGGTTGAATACGGAATACGAGGCCGCCTCGGTTCCGAATTGCTGGTACAGTCCCGTCGAAGGTTGCAGCGAACTTGGGTACCCGCCGAAAATCATGTCGAAATCCCGGTCACGGCGGCGCAGGGTGAATTGCGCATTGTCCACACGATTGTAGGTCGCATCTATGCCCATCGTCCTCAGGTTAGCGACAAATGGCTGGATGATACGATCAAGAGTCGGCTGGTCTGACAGAAATTCTATGGCCAGTACTTCACCGTTTTGATTGCGGCGGATACCGTCTTCGCCCACCTGCCAACCGGCCTCATCCAGCAGCTTCATCGCGGCGCGCAGATTGCGACGATCATTCTGACGCTCGGCGCGGGATTCATGGGCAACGACCGGTAGGTCGGTCAGTACCGCAGGGTCCAGCGCATCGCCGAGGCTTTGCAGAACCTCCAGTTCTCGCCCCTCGGGCAGCCCCGTCGCCTCTAGGTGAGTTCCCTGCCAGAATGAGTCGCGCTGCTGAAACAGGCCATATTGCAAGCTTTCATTCGTCCATTCGAAGTTGAATCCTAACTGGACGGCTTCGCGCACCTTGGGATCCTGAAATTGCGGTCGGTCCAGGTTCATGACAAAGCCCGAAGCGTTGGGGACATCCCCGTCTTCCAGCTCTACCCGAACCACTGTTCCGTTTGCTATGGCAGGAAAACCATAGGCCGTTGCCCAGCTTTTCGAGTTGTTTTCCTGGCGCAGTGTGAACGTGCCCGCCTTGAACCCTTCCATCGCAGCAATCGAGTCCGCGAAATATTCGATCCGGATGGAGTCATAGTTGTTGCGGCCAACATTCACATTAACGTGGTCGCCCCAATAGTCCGGGTTGCGCTTGTAGACGATGCGCCGGTTGATGTCATAGCTGTCCAAAACATAAGGTCCGGATCCGATACCCGGCTCAAGCCGGGATTTGTCGAGCCGCCGGTTTTCGGGGTCTGCCTCAAACCAGGCCTTGGAAAACACAGATGTCCCGGCAACCTGACTTATTAGGCCACGGCGCGGGATATCCGGTGCGAAGTAGAATTTAACCCGATGATCATCCAGCGCTTCGGCACGCGGAATCATCTCGCGGACGGCGTCCGCATAGGATTTTAACCCCTGTTCCAGCAGCAGATTATGCGAAAACACAACATCTTCGGCAGTCACCGGGCTTCCATCGGAAAACCGCGCCTCAGGTCGCATGTTGAAGATGACCCAATCCTGGCTTTCCGGGTATTCAAGGCTTTCTGCCAGCAGACCGTAGTAAGTGGCCGTTTCATCATAGGACGCGACCATCAGGGATTCATACTGATCCGCAGAACGCGCACCCGCGCGGCCCTGCCGCGTGTAAGGGTTGAAACTGTCAAATGTCCCTTGTGCTGCATAAGACAACTCTCCGCCGCGCGGCGCATCAGGATTTACATAGTCGAAATGGGCAAACCCTTCAGGGTATTTCAAATCGCCAAATTCCGAGAATCCGTGGCTTTTGATGATGGTCTCTTCGGCAAACAGTTGAGAGGTCATGAGCGCAAGCAGCAAAAAGCCGGTAATCGGTATGGTCAACCAACCTCTGAAATCCAATGCACGTGCTTGAACAATCTGTCGGTTGGATTCCATTTGGCTCATCCCCTGTTGCGTCACTTCTTGTAGTCTTGCGCCTGAACGAAGCTAAAGGTCCAGCGTTGACTGATTCAAGTTTAGAATGCGTGAGCGCATTGTGAAGGTTTCTTCATACAAAAAAAGCCGCTGCACGGGGCAGCGGCTTTGAATTTCAGATGTGCCGGTCTGGCATCAGTTGCCGATTGTCTGCAGATAGGCAATCAGATCGGCACGGTCCTGCGGTTTTTTCAGGCCAGCAAAACTCATGGATGTGCCCGAGATATAGCTGCTTGGCTTGGTCAGGAAGGCATCCAGTGCTTCGGGTGTCCAGTTGCCGCCATGGGCCTGCATCGGTGGCGAATAGCCGGTAAAACCGTTGGCCGTTGCAACAGGGCGGTCAACGACACCATACAGATAAGGGCCTGTGCCGTTTGCACCGTCTTCCAGCTTGTGACACGCGGTACACTTGCGGAAAACTTTGGCGCCTTTCTCAACGTCGGCGGCGGCCAGCAGCTCTTCAAATACTACCTCTTCACCGTTGGCGCTTTCGCCTGCGCTTTCGGTTTCGATGATGTACGAAGCCGTCTCGCCATGGGCATCGGCGTGGTAAAGCTCTTCTGCGGCCCATTTGGCCAGAAGCAGCACCAGGAAGGTGCCAAACAGGCCTGCTGCGGCCTTGGTAACTGTCATCGTGTCGAACATTGATCGCGAGTCCATTTCAGCTGTCTGCGGGGTGTCTAAGGCTTCCCCTTACAAGAGGCAAGGTATAGACACCGCGACTAAACGCCCAATTCTGGAACTTGTTGCACGGAATCGACCAAATGACAAAACGTATCGCATTTCAGGGAGAACCCGGTGCCTATAGCCACGAGGCATGCCGAAACGCTCGTCCCGATATGGAGGCCCTGCCCTGCCGCACATTTGAGGATGTGATCGAATCAGTTCGGTCCGGCAAAGCAGATCTGGCGATGCTTCCGGTCGAAAATACGACCTATGGGCGGGTGGCCGATATTCACCGCCTGCTGCCCCATAGCGGGTTGCATATCATCGACGAAGCTTTTGTTCGCGTACACATCAATTTGTTGGCCGTCCCCGGCGCCAAGCTGAGCGACATCACCGAAGCGCATTCACATCTGGTGTTGCTGCCACAATGCGCCGGGTTCCTGAAACAGCACGGCATTCAGGGGCGCGTCAGCCCGGACAACGCCCGCGCCGCGCGCGAGGTTTCCGAGGCTGCTGAACCGCACTCTGCCGCGCTGGCCAGCGAGTTGGCCGGAGAGATCTATAACCTGAACGTCCTTGCCCGCCATATCGAGGACAGCGACGACAACACCACGCGCTTTTTGATCATGTCGCGCGACGCGGATCTGTCACGGCGCGGGGCGCATGGGATGATCACCAGCTTTGTGTTTCAGGTCCGCAACATCCCGGCCGCGCTGTATAAGGCGATGGGCGGGTTCGCCACCAATGGTGTCAACATGACCAAGCTGGAAAGCTATATGGTCGACGGGTCGTTCACGGCCACTCAGTTCTATGCGGATATTGTCGGGCACCCGGATGACCGCAATGTACAACTGGCCCTGGAAGAGCTGGAACATTTCACCACCAATGTCGAGATTCTGGGCGTCTATCCGGCGGTCCAGCCGCGCGGCTAGCTCAACCCAGCAGGTATTTCTTGCACACCGCTCCTTCATGTGAGCGGTAATCGACAAATCCCATGGCCGCGTAATAGGCGAGGCCTTCGGCATTTTGCGCGCCAATGGTCGCGTCTATTGCAGGCAGACCTGCGGCGCGGGCCGCCAGCAGCGTTTCCTGAAACAGGGCCCGTCCGATCCCCATGCGCGCGGCTGACGGGCGGATATGTGTTCCGATGATGCCCCAACCGGCTGTTACGCCATAAGGGTTTCCGTCGACGGCCAGTTTCAGCGCCTGAAAGCCCAATACCTGTGAACCCCGCACCGCCACGGTGCATTGGATGCTGCCGCGGTGGCTGATGTAATGCTCTTTGGCAAAACTCTCATCGCTGGGTTTGGTGCGCTTACCGGCGGTCACGATCTCTTGCAGGACATCGGAAATACCTTTGGCGTCATCCACAACAGCGCTGCGCAATATCACATCAGACATTCAGGGCCTCTTGTCTCGGAATTCTCAAGAACCGTGCAGATGACGTTCTTCCATTTCCCGCGCGAATTCGCTGAGGCGGGCCTGAAACTGTCGCCGGAACCGCGACTGACCCAATCTGAGCGATTGCAGCAACAGCCGTGCAGGCAGGGATTTGGCCGATAGCGACATATCCACGGTCAGCCGGGTTCTACGTTGCGACAGGGCCAGAAACTCGACCCTGGTTGAGCCATTCATTCCCTTGCTTGCCGCCTCGAACCGCATATGGGTCGGCGGATCACATTCGGCCATATTGATTTCCACGCGCCGAGGCTTTCCGCGCATACGGAACTCGGTCTCCCAGGATGTACCGGGCACAACGCCCATATGCCCTGACAAACGCCGGACCTCGATCCCGCGGCGCATTGCCATCCGCTCGAACCGTTCGAAATCCGCAAACATTTCGAACACTGCGTTGACGGGGGCCTGAATATCTTCACGTGCGGAGAATTGCATGGTGGGTTATCGTTCTCTTGCCTATTCGCCCAGTATTTTGTCAGTCGAGCGTATCTGCAAGCCAGTTTTGCAGCAGAAAATGCGCAATCGCGCCTTTGCGCGCTGGCAGAAGGCTGGGATGTTCCCCAGCAAAGACCTGCATCATTTCAGCCTTATTCACCCATATCGCATCTTCGATTTCAACCGGATCTATAGTGATTTCTTGCGACAATGCCTCGCCTGCACAGCCAAACATCAGTGACGCCGGAAAGGGCCAGGGCTGGCTGGAAAGATAGGTTACCTGCCCGACGGGGACACCGGCCTCTTCCATCACCTCCCTGCGCACCGCCGCTTCCAGCGTTTCTCCGGGTTCGACAAATCCGGCCAGTAGCGAATACATCCCTTCAGGCCATCCCGGGGATCGCCCCATCAGCACCGAATTCCCATATGTGATCAACATGATGACGACCGGGTCGGTGCGTGGGAAATGCTGCCCCCCACACGACGGGCAACTGCGTTGCCATCCTGCTTGCGACATCTCGCTGGCGGCGCCGCAACGGGCGCAAAACCTATGGGTTTCATGCCAGGCGATGACCGCCTTGGCGGAAGCCGAAAGTTCGGCATCACGTGGGGAAAGGCGCGCCATGATGCGGCGCAATTCGACAAAAACCTGACCTTCAGGCAAATCCGGGTGCTGTTGCTCTGATCGGTCGAAGAATGCTCCAAGCTCGGACAGGTCAACGCCCTCGGGCATCCAATCGGATATATCAAAGGCAAAAACCGGAACTTCATCCGAGAGACCAAGCAATACTGGCGCTGGGACGATCCCACCGGGACCATTTGCGATCAGCTCATGCAAGACAGGTAACAAGCAGAGTTGATCAAGGGCCTCTCCTTGAACCAGCAGCTTTCCGCGCCACAGCAACAGGCATTTCGCTTTCGGATGTGCTCGCGCTGCTGCCATCGTGTCGACGTCTCCACGAAGATGTGCGGCACGATCCAGCCCTGATCCACCAAACGTTACCTGTTCCGCGTTCTTCATTTAAATTCCTCTGGTTCGCCTGTACAGGGCTGCCATGACAGCGTCGGTGTTGCAACGACAATTCCACGACCAAAAACCGAGGCGATCCCGTCAAATTACCGCAAGTGCATAAAAAAATTTGCACTTACTATGCTTTTTGTTGAAGTTGTTATTCATAAAACTGCCAAAAGTAGAGTATTGAAAACAATTTCGCATTTGTCTGATCAGTCTGTAGGTATCCGGATTTTGGCGACCACCGATCTGCACATGAACCTGTGCAGTTTTGATTATTACGCGGATCAAGACGAACCTACGATCGGATTGACCCGAACGGCCAGCCTGATCCGGCAGGCGCGGAACGAGGCTGAGGCAGACGGAGATATCGTCTTGCTCTTCGACAACGGAGACGCTCTGCAGGGTACACCGTTGGGGGATTGGGCTGCCGATCCCGCCAATGCGCCGCACATCCTGATGCAGGCCTTCGGCAGCCTGGGATATGACGCGATTGGCCTGGGAAACCACGACTTCGGATTCGGGCTTCAATTCTTACAGCACGTTATCTCTGACGCCCCCTGCCCTGTGCTCAGCAGCAATGCCTTGCGCACGAATGGACCACAGATCTGGCAAGATCATGTCATTTTGCACAAAGAGATCCCTGGCGCGCCGACACCTATGGCCCTGAAGATTGGTGTATTTTCGGTCCTCCCCCCTCAGACAGCACAATGGGAGGCGCACAAGCTGCACGACACCCTTACCACTCAGGACATCCTGACTTGTGCGGCAAACAAAGTCAGAAAGCTCCAAGACGAAAATTGCGACCTGATCATCGCGTTGGCCCATACCGGTTTCGGACCGGACACGTCACAACAGAATATGGAAAACGCGATTATTCCGCTGGCCGAAATCGAAGGTATCGACGCAATAATTGCTGGCCATTCCCATTTGACCTATCCCGCCAAGGCCGGCTCTGAAAACACTCTGGTGCATGGCAAACCAGTTGTCTTACCCGGAACGGCCGGATCGCATCTGGGGGTGGTCGACCTGAAACTTCACTCGGCAGAGCGCGGCGGCTGGACCGTTGGCGAAGCCCGGGCGGCGCTGCGACCGATATCTGCGGGGCGTCCCGACGAAATCGTATCACTGGCGCCCGAAGATCCGGAATTGTTGCATCTCTTTTCCTCTGGTCATGCCGAAACCCGCAGGCGAGCGGGCCAGCCGGTCGGCCGCACCCCGCACCATCTGCACAGCTATTTCAGCTTTTGCACCGAGGACCGTGGGCTGAGGCTGGTCGCCGCCGCCCAGGCTGCCGCGTTACGTCTGTGTATGTCCGAAACCGACCTGGCAGATATTCCGATTTTATCGGCGGTTTCACCTTCGAAATTCGGCGGTCGGGCCGGGCCGCGATTCTATACGGATGTTAAGCCTGGCGAGATATTCCTGCGTAACGTGGTTGACCTGCATGTTTTTCCAAACGAATTGCAGGGTGTCATTGTATCCGGTGACCAAATCGTGGACTGGCTTGAGATGTCCGCAGCTGTTTTCAACCAGATTTCGACCGGATCTGCATCCGAACTTATTTGCGAAAATCGGGTGGGTCACAACTTTGATGTGCTATACGGGCTGTCCTGCAGAATTGATCTGACACAACCTCCGCGTTTCGACGATATGGGCACCTTGATCAATGCCGAAAACCGGCGTGTTTCAGAGGTTCTGGTCGGTGCCACCCCCATTGCACCGGATCAGCAATTTGCCGTCGCGCTTAACAATTATCGCGCCTGCGGGGGCGGGCATTTCCCATTTGCGGGTAATGCGCAACGTATCGACATGCCCATCCTGCCGGTCCAGCAAGCCCTGCTGGATTATCTGTCAGGCACCTTGGTCAGCGATCCGCTGGAAGAGGCCCAGGAACCCTTCAGAATCACCAGTAGTACTGGTACGCAAGCGATCTTACGCACCGGTCCAAATGCCCAACGACATCTGCAGGACATTCAGGAATTTGATCCACAAGTCCTTGGAACCGACGAAAATGGCTTTTTACGGATTCTTCTGACCTTCTGACGGGTTGTGTTTTTCCGGCCAACTGCCTATATCCACCCTCGAGAGGTTGGCGCGGGCGAGCGCCTCGCCAACCTGGTCAGATCCGGAAGGAAGCAGCCACAACGAGCCCCGCTTGGGTCGATGTCCAACCTCTCACTTACGCGCAACGACTGCCGCAGGAGGGACTTTATGATTGTAGCAATGACCCTTCGGGCAGAGCGTTTCCGGGACTAACCCCCGCTTTTGCCTGAACACGTTACCGATGGGTGCGCGCCTGCCACCCTGATGGTTTCCTGTATCTGAACACAGGCAGAACAATGTCCAAAACACTTTCGGACCTGGGATGGTCCTCTCATTTTGCAGCCCAACATGCTGTGAACCCTACCTGCACACCGCATCGCATCAACGCCGTCCATCGTGATCGCCTGATCGGCCTGAATGCGCTTGGCGGCACATCTGATCTGACCCCTGACCGATCAACCGGCGAATTTGCGGTTGGCGATTGGGTCCTTGCGGATGATCAAAACCGCATTCGGCATCTTTTGGAGCGCAAAAGCCTCTTGCAACGCCGGGCCGCAGGCACCGGTGCGCAGGTTCAGCTGATCGCGGCGAATGTGGATGTGCTGTATATCGTCAGTTCCTGCAATGCCGATTTCAATCTGGCACGGCTTGAGCGTTATCTGGCGCTGGCGCATCAGGCCGGGTGCTATCCGGTTGTTGTCCTGACCAAGGCCGACAGCTGCCCTGACCCAGAGAGCTATGCCAGTCAGGCCAGTTCGCTGGCTCGGTTTCTGACCGTTCTAACCGTCAACGCGCTGGAGGCGTCAGAAATTGATCCGATCCTGTCCTGGTGCCCTGCCGGGCAAACTGCTGCTTTGGTCGGCTCATCCGGTGTCGGCAAAACCACATTGGCGAACGCCATGACTGGTCAGGCCGGGGCAACGGCGGGGATCCGCGAGGATGACGCACGGGGTCGCCACACCACGACCCATCGTGCGCTTCACCCGATGCGAAACGGGGGGTGGCTGATTGATACGCCAGGAATGCGCGCCCTGCGTTTGATGGATGCCCAAGACGGCGTGGATGAGGTTTTCTCAGACCTTCTGGAATTGGCTGCGACCTGCCGGTTTTCAGATTGCCAGCATCAGGCCGAACCCGGTTGCGCCGTGCAAGAGGCGATTGCCGATGGCCTGCTCTCGCCGGACCGGCTGGTACGCTGGAACAAGCTGCGGCGCGAGGATCAGAGGAACTCTGAAACCCTTGCGCAATCCCGGGCGCGCGACAAAGCCTTTGGTAAATTGGTGCGGTCTGTCATGCATGACAAAAAGTCTCGCAACAGACCCTAACGGGGACGGAAAAGCGCGTCTTCAGGCAATCAACCGGGGCCAAAGCGCCTGATTTCTGCGGGCAAAGGCACCGATATGACCGATCTCGGGCACTCCGATCTCTTTCGGAGACAGCAGATGCCGCCGCGCCTTTGGTCCATACAGATCGGCAAGCCGCCAGACAGCGTCTGGCGGCACCATCTGGTCGTCCTCGAAGGTGAACAGGTCCACCGGCGTATTCGATTGCGCCCATCTCGCTTCGGGCAGAGCGTCACCGATCTGCGGCACATAATTCTGCGGCGCCGTGCACCAGCTACGCCATTGCCAATAGACCGGACCAGGCAAATCGGCACCGATCCCCACCGCTTTGCCCGGCAGATAGCCCAGCGCATTCACTGCCAGACGCCCATGCACATGCCAGAACATCCACGCCAGCCCGCGATAGGGCCAGGGATGGTCGGACAGAGTAACCAGCCCCGAACATACACAGATCATCCGGTCGATCTGATCAATGTCTGGCTGCACCGGCCCCAGCAAGCCGCCAAGGGAATGACCGATGCTCCACTGCAAAGCGTCCGGGAACCGCCTGCGCATCTCAGCCCGTGCGGCGGGCATGTCGACCAAGGCCCAATCCGCCATGGTCACCTCGGAGGTTTTGAGTTTGTCGCGCAGCGAATGCCCGAAATCGCTGTAGTCATAGGTCAAACAGGCAATACCCTGTTCGGCGGCCAGCCAACGGGCAAAATGCTGGTAATATTCGCGCGGCACTGCAGTTGCGCTGTGAATCACCACGGCGGTCTTCGGCTCGGTTGCAGGCAGATACAGCCGTGCCGACAGGCTGGCAGAGCCTGAGGCAAAGTCAAAGTCCTTAGTCTGGACGCAGGGCGTGGTATCAAGCATGGCGCTTCCAACAAATTCTGAACTACTCGGTTCACTCAACAATCGGCCCGATTTCGGCCACCAGAGTCAAGATTTCATCAAGATGACCAAACGTCCGGTTTGAACCCCAACAGGTGGCTTGACTCGGGGTCTGCATAGCCGCTAGCGATGTGGTGATGGTTCTTGCCCCGGAATTGGGGCGGGATGAAAAGGGAACACGGTGCGGTCTGCCCCGGCGATGCCGGAAAGGGCCAACTCCGCGACTGCCCCCGCAACTGTAAGCGGTGAGCAATGCCGAAATACCACTGGCCCCAGGGCTGGGAAGGTCGGCAAAGCGACGACCCGCAAGTCAGGAGACCTGCCATCGTATCGAAACCGAAACTCGGGCGGGGTGTCCGGGCAGGTCGTCAGCGCGCTGTCACACCTGATCCTCACCCTTCGTCCTGCGCGCGGAGGGCGCATTATGATCTGGAAGACAAAAACACACGAATTCACCGCAACCGTCTGTCAGAGGACCGGGAAACCCTGCCCCGCCCTTGCCCGAATGGCACGCGCCATGGCCGAGGCGATGGCGACGGCAAGGCCTGCGACATCCAAAACATTCGAGGTCGAAGGTACCAGCGATCTGACCCATTGCACCGAAGGCTGCACGGCCCGTTTTCGGGCCCAATCAGAACAGATCAGGGTCTATTGCGGCACCAGCACGGACACGCCGACAGAAAAGCTGGACGCCTATGGCGACATGATGTTCGGGCCGGAGTTCATCCAGAAATCCGCTGGTTTTCTGTCAGAACCACCCTGTGCGATGCTCGACGTATCGACCCTGCCGCCGCGCAGCGACAGTATTCCGTATCAAGTGTCTGCCTGATTCAGGGAAGGGTTCGGGCCGGCAACCCGGCCCAGTCCTTTTGCGCGTCGGTTTCCACCGCGCAGGGCCGCACCGCACGCAACCGCCGAAGCGCGTGGTCAGGCGCTTCGCCGCATTCCACCATTAGCCGCATCACAACCATCCCCGAGCGTCCGCACCCACCGCGGCAATGCACCAGCACCTTGCCGCCACTGGCAAGGACATGTTGGGCGGCGGCGCTGGCTTGCGGCCAAAGCGCCTCAACCTCAGGCGTGGGGGCGCCGAAATCGGAGACCGGAAGGTGGACCCAGGCAATCCGTTCGCACTGCAGGTCCGCCTCGAATGACAGCCCGCCGGAATGCTGGAACTCATCCAGAGTAGTCATCGAGATGATTAGGTCCGGCGCCCAATCCCGGATTACTGCGAAATCCCCAGCATAATCGCCCGTGACACCCGGCAGTGGGCACAGAGCGATCTGCCCTTTGCCCAATCCAAGAGGGTGAATTGCAAAACTCTCCAACACAGCTCCTTTTCCTGCATCGCCACATGGGGCTGAAGCCTCTCATGATTTACCGGCTCTGATGCACCTTGCCAAAACGAAATTCCTTTTCGCGCGCGGTGGACGCGGACGGCGGGGGTCTCTACGCTGCAAACCTGACACGAATCCAACAGAGCAGACATGACCGACACGCCCAGCCCCGCCTATCAGGTTCTCGCGCGGAAATACCGCCCGGAAACTTTTGCTGACCTCGTCGGTCAGAACGCAATGGTGCGCACGCTGAAAAACGCGTTCGAGGCCGACCGGATTGCACAAGCCTTCATCATGACTGGCATCCGCGGCACCGGTAAGACGACCACGGCCCGGATCATCGCCAAGGGCATGAACTGCATCGGTCCTGATGGGCAAGGCAAGCCCACGACCGAACCCTGCGGCCAGTGCGAACATTGCGTCGCCATCATGGAAGGCCGTCATGTCGATGTGATGGAGATGGACGCCGCCAGCCGCACCGGCGTAAATGACATCCGCGAAATCATCGACTCGGTGCGCTATCGTGCCGCCAGTGCACGCTATAAGATCTACATTATCGACGAGGTTCACATGCTTTCGACCAGCGCGTTCAACGCGCTGCTCAAGACGTTGGAAGAACCTCCTGCGCATGTGAAGTTCATCTTTGCCACGACCGAAATCCGCAAAGTCCCGGTTACTGTTCTGTCGCGGTGCCAACGATTTGACCTGCGCCGGATCGAACCCGAGGACATGATTGGCCTGCTCAAAAAGATTGCAGCGGCTGAGAAGGCGCAGATCGCGGACGATGCCCTGGCGCTGATCACCCGCGCGGCCGAGGGGTCGGCGCGGGACGCAACATCGCTGCTGGATCAGGCAATCAGCCATGGGGCCGGTGAAACCAGCGCAGATCAAGTGCGCGCGATGCTGGGTCTGGCCGACCGGGGCCGGGTATTGGACTTGATGGAAATGATCCTGCGAGGGGATGCAGCAAACGCTCTGACTGAATTGGGCGGGCAATATGCCGAAGGGGCCGATCCGCTATCAGTGCTGCGTGACCTGGCCGAAATCACGCACTGGGTTTCGGTTGTGAAGATCACGCCAGACGCAGCCGAGGACCCGACGGTTTCCCCTGATGAACGTGCCCGTGGTCAGCAAATGGCCGAGGCCCTGCCAATGCGCGTTTTGACCCGGATGTGGCAGATGTTGCTGAAAGCGCTGGAAGAGGTATCGGCCGCGCCAAATGCCATGATGGCTGCTGAAATGGCCGTTATCCGCCTGACCCATGTTGCCGACTTGCCCAGCCCCGAAGAGCTGATCAAGCGCCTGCAGGACAACCCGCCTCCGCCTCCGAATGGCGGTCCTGGCGGTGGTATGGCCGTGCCCTCTCAGGCTCCGGTACAAGCGACATCATCTTCTTACGTGTCCGCAACTAGCAGCCCCGCCGGCGCGCCGTCGGCCGCTCTGGCCCATGATATCCAATCGGCGCTGGCACGGTATCCGAGTTTTGACCACGTGGTTGAATTGATCCGCACCAATCGGGATGTGAAACTTCTGGTCGAGGTCGAAAACGGGGTGCGGCTGGTTTCTTACCAACCGGGGCGGATCGAATTCACCCCGACACAGAACGCACCCACAGATCTGGCAGCGAGACTGGGTTCGTCGCTGCAACGATGGACTGGCAACCGCTGGGCTGTGTCGATTGTGGCCGATGGTGAGGTTGCGACCATCGCCGAGATTCGAGACGCCGCCGAGCTGGCGTTGAAAGCAGAGGCTGAGAAACACCCGTTGGTTCAGGCGGTGCTCATGCAATTTCCGAAGGCACGCATAAAGCGGATTGAAACACCGGAAGAACGTGCCGCCAAAGTGGAAACCGAGGCGCTGCCCGAGGTCGAAGACGAATGGGACCCGTTCGAGGAAGACTGAAACCGTCCCATCTGACCCAACTGGAAGCCTCCCGGGCCCAACGGGAGGAAAGGCCTTGACGACGGGCGGGAGCCAGCTCGGCCCTTGTGCCGCGCCGACCGCGCCCGTATTTAGGCGTCAAACCGGATATTAGGAGAATACCGATGCTCAAAGGACTCGGCGGCCTGGGTGACATGGCCAAGATGATGAAATCCGCGCAGGATCTACAGACCAAGATGACGGATATGCAGGAAGAGCTGAATACCATCATGGTTGTCGGCGAATCCGGTGCAGGGCTGGTCAAGGCAACAGCCACGGCCAAGGGAGAGCTGAAAGGTCTCGATATCGACCCGTCAATCTTTAACGGCGACGACAAGGAAGTGGTCGAAGACCTGATCCTGGCCGCCATCAAAGATGCTCAGGCCAAGGCCGCTGAACGGTCGCAGGCTGAGATGGCTAAGCTGACCGAAGGCATGGGCCTGCCCGCAGACATCAAGCTGCCGTTCTGATAGGCACTCCTGACGAAATACCGGCCGGGCCCAACTGCCCGGCCCTTATGCAGGAGCAAGCGCGGTGAGTTCGAACAGCGATATCGACAATCTGATCGACCTGATGGCCAAACTGCCAGGCCTCGGCCCACGTTCGGCCCGTCGCGCAGTGCTGCATCTGATCCGCAAACGCGCCCTTCTGCTGACACCGCTTGCGGACGCAATGCAACAGGTTGCCATCACTGCCCGTGAGTGCCTGAATTGCGGCAATGTAGGCACCTCGGACATCTGTGATATCTGCGATAGCGAAGTTCGCGCGACCGGAGAGCTGTGCGTCGTCGAAGACGTCGCCGACCTTTGGGCGATGGAACGCGCCGCAGTTTTCAAAGGCCGCTATCACGTACTGGGCGGCACCTTGTCGGCTCTGGACGGGATAGGCCCGGATGAGCTGCGCATCCCCCGCCTCAAGGACCGGGTCACCGCAGAGGAGATCACCGAGGTCATTCTGGCCCTGAACGCCACCGTCGATGGCCAGACCACCGCGCACTATATCGCCGATCAACTGGACGGGCAGGTGCGCCTGACCTCGCTGGCGCAGGGTGTGCCGATTGGCGGCGAGCTGGACTATTTGGATGACGGGACGATCACAGCGGCGCTTAGGGCGCGGAAAGAGCTGTAGTGTAGCCCATGACGCGCTTCAAAAGGAGTTCGAAACTCAATCTCCGATGATATTGCAGCTTACCAACCATTCCGATGGAAGGACATTCACTGCAACGTTGTTAGGCAATTGAAAATACGACACCCGCCTATAGCTCCACGCAAATGGAACGCAATCTTTAAGAGCCGCGCCGTGCAAAAAGAACTGCCCCTCTTGGAGCGCATGTTTAAGTGATTGGTAGAATGAGTTCTGAATTTCCACATCTGCATTAAAGCTTCTGGTGGCTATTGCGCGCAACAACTCAGCATATGTTGCAACAAACACCGTAGAAAAACTCATCGACAAGGCCAAAAAAATCGGAACCGAGAGAAGTTCCTTCAAGCCCTTCTTTGCTAAGAAGGCGGCAACCAAATAGCTCGTCGCGGTACCGAACTACAGCAATATCGGCCAAAACGGTGCGCCAAGCCTGTCGTTCCAGAGCGTTATCAGGGCAATTGGCTGGAGTGAGCTTCCAAACAACAGCTTTGCCGTAGTCGCGTAGGCAACTAAGCTCAGAAATATAGTCAGCAACATTTTCATGAATTTGGACCTTCAACCGCCGCAATTTGCAGGAACGTAACGACTAGGGCGATCTCAACGTCAGGAACCTCAAAATGGTCCCCACGCTCGACAACATGTACCTGACCCGGACTGTGCATCTGGGCCCTTCGGCGGTGCTCAGCGGTTATGACACGCTGGACGTGACCCTGTTTTCAAGACGTGCAGCTTTGGTACCGCGACTGCCATCCGGACCCTCTAACGAATCGGATCAAAAAGCGCGTCTTTGGCCGCGCAGTCCTTGATCACATCCCGGCCACAAGGCACCGGTTCAAGATCGCGGGACAGGCACAGGCGCACCTCTTCGATATAGCCTTGTTTGCAGGTGACGGTGATCATGTCGCGCTCCAGCCCCGGATTGACCTTTAGAAACGCTTCTTCCACGACAGATGCGGGCAGTTTCACAGATGCGTCCAACTGGCGGAACACCTTTGGACGCTCGACCGACCCATAGGCCTGCCGCGACAAGGTGTAATAGTCCGAAGCGCTTAGGCCCGAGCAGGTGCCGTGCTTCTTCCATTGATGCCAGGCAAGGCCGGAACTGCCTTGAATATCTTCCATTTCACGGGTCATAGTCCGCGTCGGCGAGGCCTCGGCCGTGCGGCAATAAGATGGCCAGCCCTGATGGAATTGCGGCCAAAGCCCGTGTAGAATCCAGCCGTGATCATGCCGTACATCACACTGATCCGACCCACGCGCGTCGCCTTCGCGCGCGCACCAGTTCGGCGACCAGCTCAGCGCCAGGACATAGTAGTCGAACGCGCCCGGTTTTTCACCCTCGGCCAGCGCCGTCATTGCACTAAAAACCCATAGAACCAGCCAGCGCATTCGCCTCTTCCCTTCTTGCCCTGCCGCGACTATATACAGCCCAAGTTCCCCGACAACGGAAACCTGCCCCAAGATCACGGGGCCGCCGAATTCCGGCGACGGGAAAGATGTATGCATAGGAGACGGGCTGATGGCAAAACCGCTTATGGCCAAGGCAACAGCCGTATGGCTAGTAGACAACACAACGATCAGCTTCAAGCAGATCGCGGATTTCGTAGGAATGCACGAGTTGGAAGTGCAGGGCATCGCCGATGGCGATGTGGCCGCTGGCGTCAAAGGGTTCGACCCGATCGCCAACAACCAGCTTACGCAGGAAGAGATTGACGTGGCGCAGGGCAACCCGCTGCACAAGCTGAAGCTCAAGTTCAACCCCGCTGCCAGTGGCGAGGAAAAACGTCGTGGCCCGCGCTATACCCCGCTGTCCAAGCGTCAGGACCGTCCGAACTCGATCCTGTGGCTGGTCAAGTTCCACCCCGAACTCAGCGACGGTCAGATTGCCAAGCTGGTTGGCACCACCAAGCCGACCATCCAGTCGATCCGCGAACGGACGCACTGGAACATCTCGAACATGCAACCGATTGACCCCGTCGCTCTGGGCTTGTGTAAACAGTCCGAGCTGGACGCAATCGTGCAGAAAGCCGCCGCCAAGAAAGCTGCTGAAGGTGGCGTCATGAGCGATGATGAACGCCGCAAGCTGGTTTCGACCGAGCAGTCACTGGAAATGGACGCAGCGCCCAAAATTCCAACGGCGATCGAGGGTCTCGAGACCTTCTCGTTGTCTGATGACTCCCCCGAGGAGAAAGAAGAGCCGATCATCGACGCCGACAGTTTCTTCAACTTGCCCAAAGGCGAGGCCGAGGATGAAGACGAAAGCGATCCGCGTTTCTGATACGCAGACAGCCCCGGTCAAACTGGCCGGGGCTTTTTTGACGAGACTCTGATGCTGAACATACTGTCTGCCATTTTTGGCCCACACCGCGCCGTGACAATCTATGCCTTCCTAAGAACCTGGGGCCTGCTCGTGTTCGGTGTCGTAGGCGTTATCGCAGTTGCCGCAGCCCTGCTGTTGCTGAACGACGACGGCACGCATGAACACGAAGCCTTCATGACCGTCCCGGTTCTGTCCGCCACCGCTATCAACGGCGACCTCAAGAACGGGGTGATTGCCTCGGTACGTTTACCCGACGGGTCCGCGACGTCGATCACTTCGACCGAGGCCCCGATTTCCCAGACCGTCGGCCAAAGCGCCTGTGTCGAAAAGCGGGTCTATGTGGAAAGTGGCGAACCAAGGTATCGCTTCAAACTTCCGCGTTATTGCGAAGCAAGCTGACAAAGCAAAACCGCCCGGTGTCCACACCGGGCGGTTTTTCCTTCAGATCATCTGAAAGATGATTCCTGCGATCACTGCGCCGACTATCCCCAGGCCCAGATAGGTCGCAAACACTTTCGGCCTGACCAGCGACCATACCGCAGCCATGGCCGGGATCGAGCTGACCGCACCCGCGATCATAAAGGACATTGCTGCCCCGGCGCTCATCCCCTGCTCCATCAGACCTGCCAATAGCGGCGGCGCGACGTATGAGTTCAGATAGGCCGGCATCCCAACAAGTGCCGCGATGATTATGGGCAACACGCCGTCTCCTCCGACCGCGCGTGCGATCAGATCAGCGGGTACATAATTGATCAGCAACGCCTCGAGAACATAGGCAAGCGCCAGCCATTTCAACAAGAACAGGCCGTTCCGAAAAAACTCGCTACGAAATCTATTCCGGCGCGCAGGGTCATGCCAGAATTTCCAAACCGGTTTGTCCTCTTGCTTAGGTCCACAACTGCCGCATCCAGCTGGTTGGTAGTTCCGCAAAGGTTGAGTCAACACACCGCTGCGCGTCATGGTGCGCACGACGAATCCGCCAAACAGGCCAAGTGCCACTGCGGCTATGGCTTTTCCGATAGCAAAGGGCCATCCCAATGCGCCAGCCGTAATCAATAGCGTCGGCGGGTCGATCAGCGGAGAGCTGAGCCAGAACGCCATAACCGCAGACAGTGGCGCCCCAAGCGCCAGTAAACCAGCAATGAACGGGATGACCTCGCAGGAACAGAATGGGGCCAACCCGCCAAACAGGGCAGCCAAAAGGATCATCCGCGTTTCGCGGCCTTCAAAGGCTCGGGCCACCATGACTTCGGCACCGGTGGCCTTGAGGTATGACAACAGCAGCACAGCAAACAGAATATATTGGCCGGTATGGGCCAGTGCCTTACCGGCAAATGTTATCACCTCGGTAAGATTGCCTGGGTCGAGTATCGCCACCGCGATCAGAATGGCGACAATCACCGCCCATGGGGTTTTGATCAGGTCGAAGACGGTTTTGAACGGAGCCCGAGGGCTCTGAGTAAGGTCAGCCATCGTTTGCCGCCTTTCCAGTTTCGTCCGCACAACATTCCGACAGAATGAACTGCGCGAGGTTTCTGAGATGGTCATACCGGGCACGGTTGATCGTGGTGCGCCCGATCTTTTCCTGTTCGACAACGTCACCGGCCGCAAGAAACCGGAGGTGATGGGCCAGCGTCGACGGGGCGATGCCGGTCCTCTCTTGGATCTCACCTACGGTCAGCCCGGCCTCTCCGGCGCGAACGAGTGTCTTGAGGACTTTCAGTCGCGCCTCTGACCCCATCGCCGAAAATCCTGCTGCAGCGGTTTCCCACATATCCACAACTCCAATAAACTAGATTTCTAGTTATATAGAGATATGGAAAGGCGCCGTCAACAAATTCTGATCAGAATTCGTGAAAAGGACGTAAGTCCAGATTGCTCAATCAATAAGGCCACTCTATAAGGTCTTATGGGGATTTCAGTAGATACGTTCTTTCTAGAGCTGAATGGGCAAGGCACCTTGCAGGCCCAGATTCAGCAAATGATTGCAGAAGGTATCCTGTCAGGCCGTTTCCATGTCGGAGAAAAACTGCCCTCGTCGCGTAAACTGGCCTCGCATCTGGGTGTCAGCCGGATCACCGTGACATTGGCTTATACCGAGCTGTTGGCCAATGACTACCTGACGGCCCGGGGCCGATCTGGGTATTATGTGTCGGAAAATGCGCCAGTACCGCCTAAATACACGCCCATCCAACGGGGCACTGAGACCGTGGATTGGGACAAGGCGCTGGCCCGCCGGTTTGTAGATTCGGATGTGTTGCCCAAGCCCTGGAATTGGCGGGACTATACCTATCCTTTTATCTATGGTCAGGCGGACCGAACCCTGTTCGATCATGCCAACTGGCGGCTATGTGCAGTGCGGGCATTGGGGCACAAGGATTTCGAATCGCTGACCCGCGACTATGTCGATCAGGACGATCCGTTGCTGATCGAGTTCATCGCCCGCCACACTCTGCCCCGCCGTGGAATCTCGGCACGCCCCGAAGAAATATTGATCACACTGGGGGCGCAGAACGCACTTTGGCTGGCGTCGCGCATTCTGCTGACTCACAATCACACCGCCGTCATCGAAGACCCCTGTTACTATGCGCTGCGCAGCCTGTTGAACCATTGGGACTGCGCAGTCGTACCCATTGGCGTGGACAAGGATGGCCTGCCACCCGAGGCGCTGCCCGATGAAACGGATGTCATCTTCACCACGCCCAGCCATCAGAGCCCGACAACCGCAACAATGCCGATCACCCGCCGCCGCCAACTTTTGGATCGTGCCCGGGATCTGGACGCAATGGTGGTCGAGGATGACTATGAATTCGAAATGGCGTTTCTCGGGGCGCCCTCACCCGCGCTGAAGTCCATGGACCGGGATGGACGTGTCATCTATGTGGGCAGCTTCTCAAAATCGCTGTTCCCTGGATTGCGCCTTGGTTACATGGTTGGATCCGAGCCATTTATCCGCGAGGCGCGCGCGCTGCGCTCTTTGGTGCTGCGCCACCCGCCGGGCCACATTCAGCGCACTGCAGCGTATTTTCTGTCTCTGGGACATTACGATGCTCAGATCAGGCGCATGTCCAAAGAGCTGTCCAAGCGGCGGGATGCAATGGACAAGGCTATCGACGAATACGGGCTGTCGGTGGCGGGGCGCGGTGTGATGGGCGGATCTTCGATGTGGATGTCCGCTCCCGAACATGTCGACATGTCCCAGCTGGCGCGCAGCCTGCAAAACCAAAGCGTTCACATCGAGCCTGGTGCACCGTTTTTCGCAGGGCCGGATAGGCCACAGAACTTCTACCGGCTCGGATACTCATCCATCGCGCCCGACCGCATCGCTCCGGGCGTGAAGCTGATCGCGGATGCCATCCAAACGCAGTAGCCCGCGTCTGGACCTAATCCGCATTTCGTTTTGGACCTAACGCCATTCCGTCCCTTGGGCCACAACCGTACCCAAAGGCTGGGCTGATCGTCCGGCTTCATCCACAAATCCGCGGAGACAAATCAGATGAAAATGACCACCGAAGAGGCCTTTGTTAAAGTTCTGCAGATGCACGGGATCGAGCATGCGTTTGGGATCATCGGTTCGGCGATGATGCCGATCTCGGATATTTTTGGAAAAGCTGGCATTACCTTCTGGGATTGCGCACACGAAGGCTCGGGTGGGATGATGGCTGACGGGTACACACGCGCCACCGGCAAAATGTCGATGATGATCGCGCAGAACGGACCCGGGATCACCAACTTTGTTACTGCCGTCAAAACCGCCTACTGGAACCACACCCCGCTGCTGCTGGTAACCCCGCAGGCCGCAAACAAGACCATGGGTCAGGGCGGTTTCCAGGAGATGGAACAGATGCGCATGTTTGCAGACTGCGTCTGCTACCAGGAAGAAGTACGCGACCCTTCGCGGATGGCCGAAGTTCTGAGTCGCGTTATCACCAAAGCCAAGCGCGCCTCGGCACCGGCACAGATCAATGTTCCACGTGATTTCTTCACTCAGGTTGTCGATATCGAACTGCCTGCCGTAGTTGAATTTGAACTGCCTTCTGGCGGCGCATCAGCCGTTACCGAAGCCGCCGCGCTGCTGTCGGATGCCAAGAACCCTGTCATCCTGAACGGCGCGGGCACGGTTCTGTCCGCTGGCGGCATCGAAGCCTCGAAAGCACTGGCCGAGCGTCTGGACGCCCCGGTTTGTGTTGGCTACCAGCACAATGACGCCTTCCCGGGCTCGCACCCGCTGTTTGCTGGCCCGTTGGGTTACAATGGCTCGAAAGCCGGTATGGAGCTGATAAAAGAAGCAGACGTGGTTCTGTGTCTCGGCACTCGCCTGAACCCGTTCTCGACTCTTCCTGGCTATGGTATGGAATACTGGCCGGCGAATGCAAAGATCATTCAGGTTGACATTAACCCCGACCGCATTGGCCTGACCAAGAAGGTATCTGTCGGTATTGTTGGCGACGCAGCCACCGTTGCAACCAATATCCTGGCACAGCTGTCGGACACCGCAGGTGACGAAGGACGCGATGCACGCAAAGCGAAGATTGCGGAAACCAAGTCACGCTGGGCGCAGGAATTGACTTCGATGGACCACGAGCAGGACGATCCGGGCACAACCTGGAACGAACGCGCCCGTGCAGCCAAGCCCGACTGGATGAGCCCGCGCATGGCGTGGCGCGCCATTCAGGCAGCCCTGCCGAAAGAGGCGATCATCTCGTCCGACATCGGCAATAACTGTGCCATCGGCAACGCCTACCCATCCTTTGAAGCGGGCCGCAAATATCTGGCCCCCGGGCTGTTCGGCCCCTGTGGATACGGATTGCCATCTGTCATGGGTGCCAAAATCGGTTGCCCGGATGTGCCTGTCGTTGGATTCTCGGGTGACGGCGCCTTTGGTATTGCTGTAACCGAACTGACCGCAATCGGCCGCGATGAATGGCCCGCAGTCACCCAGATCGTTTTCCGCAACTATCAGTGGGGTGCTGAAAAGCGCAACTCGACCCTGTGGTTCGACGACAACTTTGTCGGAACCGAACTGGACACCAAAGTGTCCTATGCCGGTATCGCTCAGGCCTGTGGCCTGAAAGGTGTCGTGGCCCGCACACAGGACGAGCTGACTGCAGCCCTGAATCAGGCCATTGAGGATCAGAAGAATGGGATCACCACGCTGATCGAAGCCATGATCAACCAGGAACTGGGCGAGCCGTTCCGTCGGGACGCAATGAAGAAACCGGTCGCGGTGGCAGGCATCAGCAATGGCGACATGGAACCGCAGGCCGGGGTATAATCCGCGTGAAACCGCTGCGCGCCATTCTCGGGACGGCCAGCGCGTCGGACAAGATCATCGCCCTGTCAGAGGGCGATGATCCCCGCGTCGTGGAAGGTGCGGTCAGGGCCGTAAAAGAGGACGTTGCACGGATCATCCTGATCGGCGACGGGGCCAAAATTTCGGCCCTTCTGGATGCGCATGAAGGATTTGATCCCACTCGGATAGACATTCTTGACCCGGCGCATTCCTCAATCACCACGGAACTGGCTGAAGCGCTGTTTAATCGCCGCAAGCACAAGGGCATGACCCTTGAAGAGGCAGGGCAACAGATCACCAACCGGCTGACCTTTGCCGCCATGCTGGTGCATCACGGTATCGCTGATGGCACCGTGGGCGGAGCGGTTGAAACCACCTCTGAGACAGTTCGCGCGGCGTTGCAGATCATCGGAACAGCGCCGGGTACAACAATGGTATCCAGTTTTTTTCTCATGCTGTTCTGCCAGGATCATCACGAGGTCAAAGGCGCGCGCATCTTTGCCGATTGTGGCCTGGTGGTGGATCCAAACGCCGAAGAAATGGCGGAAATTGCCCGCGCATCGGCCGCATCCTATTCAGCTTTGACTGGAAACACGGCGCGTGTGGCGATGCTGTCTTTTTCCACCTCGGGAAGCGCCGAACATCCAAAAGTATCTAAGGTCGTCGAGGCAACCCGGATCGCACGCGAAAAAGATCCGAACCTTCTAATCGACGGAGAGCTGCAGTTCGATGCCGCCTTTGTCCCCGAGGTTGCGGCGCAAAAGGCGACGAATTCGCCACTGAAGGGCGAAGCGAATGTCTTTGTCTTCCCCAGCCTGAATGCGGGCAATCTGGGCTATAAGATCGCACAGCGCATCGGAGGGGTTGAGGCAATCGGGCCAGTCCTACAAGGCCTGGCCAAGCCGGCAAATGATCTATCGCGCGGCTGTACGGCAGAGGACATCCTTCACATGATCGCCGTGACTGCTGTTCAAGCGCAACATGGCGAAAACGGAATATAAGTCTCGACAAGTCCGTGAAAAACAAATTTTATTCCGGTTCCCGGCAATGCTCGGGGGAATACCAGTCTGCAAACTACAGGGGCGCCTATGAACCAGCCAGTGATTGACACCTCGCCCAAAGTCTCGGACGAGATCCGGCAGACCACCTGTTACATGTGCGCCTGTCGCTGTGGCATCAACGTTCACATGAAAGACGGCAAGGTCGCCTATATCGAGGGCAACCGAGACCACCCGGTGAACAAAGGCGTTCTGTGCGCCAAGGGCAGCGCAGGCATTATGCAGGTCAACGCGCCGTCGCGCCTACGCAAACCGCTGCGCCGTGTCGGCCCGCGCGGATCGGGCGAGTTCCGCGAGATCGAATGGGACGAGGCAATCAGCACCGCCGTCGGCTGGATGAACGAGCTGCACGAAACCGCACCGCACAAGCTGGCCTTCTTTACCGGACGCGACCAAAGCCAAAGCTTCACCAGCTTCTGGGCACAGAATTTTGGAACCCCAAACTATGCCGCCCATGGCGGGTTCTGTTCCGTCAACATGGCAGCAGGCGGCATCTATACGATGGGCGGTGCGTTTTGGGAGTTTGGCCAGCCCGACTGGGACCACACCAAGTTGTTCATGCTGTTCGGCGTGGCCGAAGACCACGACAGCAACCCGATCAAGATGGGCATCGGCAAGATCAAGGCTCGCGGCGCACGGGTGATCGGTGTGAACCCGATCCGATCAGGCTATAACGCTGTAGCCGATGACTGGGTCGGGATCACCCCCGGCACCGATGGGTTATTCATCCTATCGCTGATCCATGTGTTGATGAAGGCGGGCAAGATCGACCTGGATTACCTCAGCCGTTATACCAACGCGCCTGTTCTGGTGAACGCATCCGAAGGCCCCGACAAAGGTCTGTTCTTGCGCGATAGTGACGGCAAACCGCTGGTGATCGACCGGGCCACAGGCGAACTCACTGCGTTCGACAAGCCGGGCGTGCGCCCGGACTTGTCGGCTACTTACGAAAAGGACGGCGTCACCCATCGCCCGGTTTTCCACCTGATGGCCGAGAAATACCTAAGCGACGAGCACGCCCCTGAGGCCGTAGCTGACCGCTGTGGCATCCCGGCCAGTCGCATTCGCGCCATCGCGGCGGAAATCGCCCGCGTCGCCTTTGATGAGGCGATCGAGCTGGATCAGGAATGGACCGATTTCCGCGGCGAAACCCATGCTAAGATGATCGGTCGCCCGGTCAGCTTCCACGCCATGCGTGGCATCTCGGCCCATGCTAACGGGTTCCAGACCTGCCGCGCGCTGCACGTGCTGCAGATCATCCTCGGCACGGTCGAAGTTCCGGGCGGTTTCCGCTTCAAACCGCCCTATCCCAAACCAGTCGAGGCGCACCCAACCCCGCATGGCGACCGCCGCCCCGGCAGACCCCTGGAAGGCCCGCATCTAGGCTTCCCCCGCGGGCCCGAAGACCTGTTGCTGGACGACTGCGGCACTCCCCAACGGATCGACAAAGCATTCACATGGGAAAACCCGATGTCAGCCCATGGGCTGATGCATATGGTAATCTCAAACGCCGCCGCCGGTGATCCCTACAAGATCGACACGCTGTTCATGTATATGGCGAATATGTCGTGGAACTCCTCCATGAACACCAAAGGTGTGATGGAGATGCTGACCGCAAAGACCGAAGACGGCAAATACGTCATCCCCAATATCATTTATTCCGATGCCTATTCCTCGGAAATGGTGGCCTATGCCGACTTGATCCTGCCCGACACCACCTATCTTGAACGGCACGACTGTATCTCGCTGCTCGACCGCCCGATCTGCGAGGCAGACGCCGCCGCCGACGCAATCCGCTGGCCGGTGATCGAGCCCGACCGCGACGTGCGGGGCTTTCAGTCGGTGCTGGTGGAACTGGCCAACCGCATGAGCTTGCCAGGCTTTACCAACGAAGACGGTACGCCGAAGTGGAAAGACTACGCTGACTATATCGTTAACCATCAGCGAAAGCCCGGTATCGGCCCGCTGGCCGGGTTTCGAGGCGAAAATGGCGACAAAGAAGGTCGTGGCGAGGTCAACCCCGACCAGCTGAATCGCTACATCGAAAATGGCGGCTTCTACGTCGCGCATATCCCCGAAGGGGCGGATTACTACAAACCCTGGAACGCTGCCTATCAGGATTGGGCCGTGGGCATGGGAATCTACGACAGCCCGCAACCCTATCTGTTCCAGCTCTATTCAGAACCGATGCGCAAGTTCCAGCTGGCCGCCGAAGGCCACGGGGACCGACAACCGCCGGAAAATCTGCGCCAGCGCCTCAAGGACACCATGGACCCGCTGCCGATCTGGTACGAAACCGACCAACAGGGCAACGAAGGCTTCACCATCAACGCCCTGACCCAGCGCCCGATGGCGATGTACCACTCATGGGGCACCCAAAACGCCTGGCTGCGCCAGTTACACGGGCGCAACCCGCTTTATGTGCCAACCAAACTGATGCGCGAACACGGGATGCAGGACGGCGACTGGGCCAAAGTCACGTCTCCGCACGGGGAAATTACTGTTCCGGTCATGGAGATGGCCGCGCTGAATGAAAATACTGTCTGGACTTGGAATGCCATCGGCAAACGCAAAGGTGCTTGGGCCCTGCAGGAAGACGCACCAGAGGCCACCAAAGGCTTTTTACTGAACCACCTGATCCACGAACTGCTGCCGTCAAAAGGCGATGGAATGCGTTGGGCCAATTCTGATCCGATTACAGGTCAGGCTGCTTGGTTCGACCTGAAGGTCAGGATCGAAAAGGCGGCGCCACCTTCGGATGCAGAAAGCCAGCCCGAATTCAAACCGATCAAATCACCGGTCGGCACCGGACCAAAAGATCTGGCGTGGAAGGTAGGAAAATGACCCAGCTCCCCCAATCCACAGACAAGAAAATGGGTCTGGTCATCGACCTGGACACCTGTGTCGGCTGCCATGCCTGTGTGATATCCTGCAAAGGCTGGAACACCGAAAACTACGGGGCGCCCCTGTCGGATCAGGACGCTTATGGCGGCAACCCGTCCGGCACCTTCCTGAATCGCGTACATTCCTACGAGGTCCAACCCGAACAGGGTCACGCCCAGCTGATCCACTTCCCCAAATCCTGCCTCCATTGCGAGGACGCGCCCTGCGTCACCGTCTGCCCCACTGGGGCCAGCTATAAGCGGGTCGAGGACGGTATCGTATTGGTCAATGAAAGCGACTGTATCGGCTGCGGGCTTTGCGCCTGGTCCTGCCCTTACGGCGCGCGTGAGATGGATATGGCCGAGGGCGTGATGAAGAAATGCACCCTCTGCGTGGATCGCATCTATAACGAGAACATACCCGAAGTGGACCGCGTGCCATCCTGTGTGCGGACCTGCCCCGCCGGAGCCCGCCATTTCGGTGATCTGGGCGACGCAGATAGCGATGTCAGCAAATTGGTCGCCGAACGTGGTGGCATGGATCTGATGCCTGAAATGGGCACCAAGCCCGTCAACAAATACCTGCCACCTCGCCCTAAAGATCAGATCGAGGACCAGATCGACATTCTCGCGCCCCTTCTGGCCCCGGTAGCCGAAGAGCCCAAGGGCTTTCTGGGTTGGCTCGACAAGACACTGGAGAAGCTCTGATGCATCCGGCCCCATCCGTCATTATCTTCACCACCTTGTCCGGTCTGGGCTTTGGGCTGCTGTTTTTTCTGGGCCTTGGGATGCCGGATGTCACCGGGTGGGTGGCCTTCGTATTCTATGCCATGGCCTTTGGCCTGTCGGTGGGTGGGCTGATGGCCTCGACCTTTCACCTGGGCCATCCTGAACGTGCGTGGAAAGCATTCACCCAATGGCGGTCAAGCTGGCTCAGCCGTGAGGGTTGGTGCGCAGTGATCGCCTTGATTCTTATGGGCTTCTACGCGCTGGGCGCTGTCATCTTTGGTCAGCGTTGGGGTGTTCTGGGCGTCCTTGGCGCGTTGTTTGCGCTGGCAACAGTTTTCACCACCTCAATGATCTACACCCAGCTCAAGACAATCCCACGTTGGAACATGAAACTGACACCAATTATGTTTCTGAGCTTCAGCCTTGCCGGTGGCTCGCTTCTGGCCGGTCAGGTCAGCCTTGCCGTCCCTCTGTTGGTGGTCGCTGCCGTTGCGCAGACATTTTACTGGTGGCAAGGGGATAAGGCATTTGCGAACTCAGGAACAAACCTTGGCACCGCTACGGGTTTGGGGCAGCGCGGGGCAGTGCGTGCGTTTGAGCCTCCACATACAGGTACAAACTATCTTCTGCGCGAATTTGTCCACGTGGTTGGCAGGAAACATGCGGACAAATTGCGGGTCATCTCGTTTGTGCTGGCCTTCCTATTGCCGGTCATCCTGCTGATCCTGCCGTTCAACCACTTCTTCGCTCTTCTGGCTGCGCTGTCGCATGTGGCAGGCGTTGCAGTTTCGCGCTGGCTGTTCTTTGCGCAGGCCGAGCATGTCGTGGGTCTGTATTACGGCAAACGGTAAAGAAGGGGGCCAGCCCCCTTCTTGGCCCTAACAGGCCAATTCATCCCCCGAGGTATTTTTGGCCAGATGAAGATCGGATCAGGCCAAGAACACCCCTGGTTCCAGCAGACCTGCGTGGTTCATGGCTGCGTCGATGGCTGTTTTGGTGCTGTCGTCCAACGTGGTCAGGGGCGAGCGAACTTCTTCGCTGCACAGGCCCAGCTTGCTGAGGGCGTATTTGGCCCCGACCAGACCGGGTTCGATAAAGATCGCCTCATGCAGAGGCATCAGGCGGTCCTGATAAGTCAGCGCTTTGGCATAATCCCCCTGCAGGGTAGCCTGCTGGAATTCGGCACATAGCTTGGGCGCAACATTCGCCGTGACCGAGATACAGCCCACACCACCATGCGCATTGAAACCCAGCGCCGTGGCGTCTTCGCCCGACAGTTGGCAGAACTCGGGCCCGCAAGAGGCGCGCTGTTGGCTGACACGCCCCAAATCTCCGGTTGCGTCTTTAACCCCAACGATCCTTGGCAACTCGGCCAGCTCACCCATCGTCTGGGGCGTCATGTCGATGACGGAACGGCCTGGAATGTTGTAGATGATGATCGGAATATCAGAACAATCATGTAGGGTACGGAAATGCTGAATTAGGCCCTTCTGGGTCGGCTTGTTGTAATACGGGGTCACCACCAGAGCGGCATTCGCGCCGACTTGCTGCGCAAATTGAACGAATCGGATTGCCTCGACCGTGTTGTTCGAGCCCGCACCAGCGATCACCGGGACACGACCGGCTGCGGCACTGACAACTTCTGCCACCACCGTTTCGTGTTCTTCATGGCTGAGGGTTGGGCTTTCACCGGTGGTCCCCACCGGAACCAAACCGGTCGAGCCTTCCTGAATTTGCCATTCCACCAAACGTTTGAGCGTGCCCAGATCCAACTCGCCATTCGAAAACGGGGTAACGAGGGCTGGCATCGAGCCTTTGAACATGACACGCTCCTTGCTGTGCGGTTAGCAATTTTTGCGCCTTGGGCAATCACATTCCTAGCAATGTGTGTTGATCCCGCTGGCGCAAGGTTTATCCTAAATGGCTCTATCCTTGGTTGGTTGGGAAATGCAAGGCATGACACGCGTTCTGGCGCTTTTGACAGCGGTGATTCTGGCATCCTTCGGGCCGGCCCAAGCCGACTCGGTGGGCGATCTGCGCGCTGGCATGTATGAAATGCGCAAGGGCGATTGGAACGCCGCGCTGCAAGAGGCAGGCCCGCGCGGATCTGTGTCACGTGACATCATCGTATGGCATTGGCTGCGCGAGGGGTTCGGAAGCTCGGGCGATGTGCTGGTATTTCTGAACCGCAGGCCGGATTGGCCGGGGCTGGCATGGTTACGACGCGAAAGCGAACCCGCCTTTACCGGGGCTGACCCGGACCGGGTGTTGAAATTCTACGCCGGCACTGCCCCACAAACGGCGGAAGGGGCGCTGAATTTCGCCGTAGCGCTGAAGGCTAAGGGACGGCAGGGTGATGCGCAGGCGGATATCGTAACCGCCTGGCGTACGATGCCGATGGGATCGGGCCTGCAGAAAGACTATATCGAGAACTTTGAAACATTGCTGAAACCCCACCACGCGGCGCGGCTAGACCGGATGCTGTGGGACGGTCATCTGATCAGCGCAGGACAAATGCTGCCATTGGTGAATGACGATCAGCGCAAGCTGGCCGAGGCGCGGATTGCATTGCAAAAACGTGCGCCGGGTGTTGATGCCAAAGTAGGGGCGGTTCCCGAATCCGTGGCCGGATCGGCAGGGCTTGCCTTTGACCGCTTTGTCTGGCGAGATAAAAAGGAACTGGATGACAGCGCGATTGATCTGATGCTGGCGCGGTCATCCAGCCCGGATGCTCTGGGCGAGCCAGGCAAATGGGCCGAGGGCCGTCGCCGACTGGCACGGCTTGAGATGCGCAACGGTGATGTGAGCCGCGCATACAAGATTGCCTCTAGACACCATATGACGCCGGACATGGGCTATGCTTATGCCGATCTTGAATGGCTTTCCGGATTCCTTGCCCTGCGTCGGTTGAATGATCCGGCAACGGCTGTGCGGCATTTCCAAAACTTCTCGGGCGCGGTGCAGTCACCGATTTCCAAGGGACGCGGCGGGTATTGGCTAGGTCGGGCCTATGCCGCGCAGGGGGATGCGGAAAAGGCTTATGAGGCCTATGCCATGGGTGCTGATCACCAGACCTCGTTCTACGGGCTTCTTGCCGCCGAACGGATAGGGCGCCCCTTCGACAGCGATCTGGCAAACCCGCGAAGGGCACCGCACTGGAAACAAGCGGAGTTTGCCGATTCCAGCGTTCTGGAAGCGGGGCTATTGCTGTTGCGCGCAGGTGAGGCAAACCTATCCGAGCGGTTCCTGACCCATCTGGTTGAGGGGCTCGACCCCGTTCAGGCAAGCCAACTGGGCGATCTGGTCATCGAACTGAACGAACCACATCTGGCGGTGATGATCGCCAAGCGCGCCGCGACCACCGGCGTTGTCCTGCCCGCCGCGTATTACCCGGTTCATCCCGTGGCAGATCTGGGCCTGCCCATGGCCAAAGAAATGACGCTAGCAATCGCCCGGCGCGAAAGCGAGTTTGACCCGGTTGTCATCAGCGGCGCGGGCGCGCGCGGGCTTATGCAGGTGATGCCCGCGACGGCGAAAGTTGTGGCCCGGAACATGGGCATTCTAAGCAGCCACCAAACCGGAAAACTGACTTCGGACTGGCGATATAACGCCAAATTGGGGGCGAATTACCTGTCCGAGCTGGCAGCAGAATTCAACGGCAATGTGGTGATGATGGCGGCGGGGTATAATGCCGGACCGGGCAGGCCGATCTCGTGGATGAAACGCAATGGCGACCCGCGCCGGGGTGAGGCCGATATCGTCGACTGGATCGAATTCATACCCTTCAGCGAGACCCGCAACTATGTCATGCGCGTCGCCGAAAGCCTGCCTGTGTATCGCGCACGGTTGGGGCAGCAGGCGTTGCCGGTGCCATTTTCCGAGGAACTGATCGGGTCAACTCTGGCGTCGTTCGCGCCATAAGGTGAACAATCCGGCGGCAATAACCAATGTGGCCCCTGCAACAACCGCGGGTCTCAAGCTTTCACCAAAGACCGAGATTCCCAGAATGGCGCTCCACATCAGGTGAAAATAGGCAAAGGGCTGAACGGCGCTGGCCTCGGCCATTTCGTAGCACTTAATCAACAACCAATGTCCCAGAACTCCGGTCAGGCAGAGCAGGCCCATCCAAAGCCAGTCACCGCCCTGCATAGGCTCCCAAAACCACACGCCCACGGCCGTCATGGCAACCGCCCCGGCGATGCCGGTCCAGAAAAAACTGGTGGCGGTAGTGTCGCGCCGCGCCGCATAGCGGGTCAGCAGGCCATAGACGGCAAACATCAGGGCCGAGATCAACGGGATCACCGCCCACGGATTGAACACTCCCACCCCGGGCTGCAAAATGATCAGAACACCAATACATCCCACGCCGATAGCCGACCACCGACGCCAGCCGACCTTCTCACCCAGAACGGGTCCGCTGAGCGCCGCCACCAGCAGGGGGTAACAGATAAATACGGCTTGGCTTTCGATCAGCCCCAGGATGGTGAAGGCATAGACTGCGACGCAGATTTCCCCCGCCAAGAGCACCCCGCGCAGGATCTGCAGCCCAAGCTGGCTGGTGCGGGCCGTGGCCGCGATACCGCCGGGCGCACGTAGCGCCAGAGCGACGACAAATGCTGCGAAGAACCAATAGCGGATCATCACGACCATATAGGTGTTATAAGTCCCGGCCAGATGGCGCGAGATACCGTCCTGCAGCGCAAAAACCACAGTCGCCGCGATCATCAGCGCGATACCGGCGCGAGTGTTGTTCTGTTGGGTCATGGCTTGACCGCCCGCGTCATGTGACGCTTGCGCCCATAGCCCGGCGCGCGGGTGACGTTGAACCCCGCGTCTTGGAGCCCGCGCCGGACGAACCCAGCGGCGGTATAGGTGGCGGCGGTTCCATTGGGCGCCGTGTGGTCGGATACCTGCTGCATCAGCTCTGCGCCCCAAAGCTCGGGGTTTTTGGCAGGCGAAAACCCATCCAGAAACCACGCATCCGCCTGCCCCGACCATGCGGACAGGGTGGACCGCGCGTCGCCCTCGATAACCTCAAGCCGCAGGGTGCCCAGATCGCAGGTACCGCCCTGCCATTGGGACAGGAACCGGTCGGCCCAAGGGGACAACTCAGGAAAGACGGCCAGAGCGCGCGACATGTCGTCTGGCGCCATTGGATAGGCTTCGAAACTGGTGAATGTCAGCGGGGTCGTTTGGCCAGCCTTTTCCCATTCGGCCCAGACGGTCAGCATATTCAGGCCGGTGCCAAACCCGAGCTCGGTAATGTGAAACCCCGGCGCAAACCGCGCGGGCAGGTCATTGCCCGCCAAAAACACATGCCGCGTCTCCTCCAGCCCGTTCTGCAACGAGAAATAGGGGTCGTCGAAACGGTCCGAGACGGGTATCTGCCCGTCTTTCCAAGTCAGTTCGGCGCGCTGGTCTGCCATCGGGGAATCCTGTAGCTAAGCGGCGCGACACTGAACAAGGACAAGGGGAATGGCAATGGTCGATGTGACGGTGCGAGGCGCGGGCATTTTTGGCCTTTCGATCGCCTGGGCCTGTGCAAAACGCGGCGCAAAAGTTCAGATCATTGACCCTTTTGGGCCCGGTGCAGGATCCAGTGGCGGTTTGGTCGGGGCTTTGGCACCACATGTGCCCGAGAATTGGAATGCCAAGAAAGCTTTTCAATTCGAAAGCCTGATCATGGCCGAACCCTTCTGGAAACAGGTTGAGGCGACCGGAGGCGTCTCAGCCGGATATGCCCGGTTGGGAAGGCTACAGCCCATCGCAGATAGCCGCACGCTGGATCTGGCCCATGCACGTACGGTCACCGCCGCAGAGCTTTGGCAGGGGCGGGCCGAATGGCGCGTTGTTGCAATGGATGAGGTCGGGTCGTGGTGCCCTCCCAGCCCCACCGGCTTTGTAATCCACGACACGCTTAGCGCCCGGATGCACCCAAGGCGGGCATGTTCTGCACTGGTTTCGGCGCTGGCGGTGATGGGGGTTGAGGTCAAAACCGATGCGGCCAATCAAGGGCATATCATTCACGCCACCGGGCTTTCTGGCCTGCTAGAACTGAACGACGCCTTTGGCAAAACGGTCGGCAATGGCGTCAAGGGACAGGCGGCTTTGCTGCGGTTCGATGCCGGGGACGTCTCCCAGCTGTTTGCAGATGCCGTTCACATTATCCCGCATGCGGATGGCACATTGGCCATCGGATCGACCTCGGAACGGGACTATGACGACCCAACCAGCACCGATGCGGCGCTGGATGATGTCCTGGATCGGGCCACGCGGGCGGTTCCGGTCCTGCACGGTGCCGAAGTGATCGAACGCTGGGCCGGGATCCGACCCCGCAGCAAAAGCCGAGCGCCGATGTTGGGTGCACATCCGCTGCACGCCGGAGAATTCATCGCCAATGGAGGGTTCAAGATCGGCTTTGGCATGGCGCCCAAAGTGGCAGAAGTCATGGCCGAACTGGTGCTTGAAGGGCGCGATGAAATCCCCGCAGATTTTCAACCCGAGGCTTCTTTGTGACCTCCCTCGACAACACCCCAGTTCGCCTGCAACCAGACGATCCTATATTGCCACAGGTGTTACGCCTGATCCGCCACAGCTTTGCATTCATGGAGGGGCGTATAGACCCGCCCTCGTCAATGCATCGCCTGACCGAGGAAACGCTTCGGCAACAGGCCCGCGACCACGAGGTTTGGATCATAGGCAATCGCCCGGATGCGGTCGTCTTTCTGACACCCAAACAGGACAGCCTGTATCTGAGCAAACTGGCTGTGGACGAAACCCGACGTGGTCAGGGGCTGGCACAGCGTCTGGTCGATCTGGCATCCGCGCGGGCGGTTGAAATAGGTTTTGCTACGCTGGAACTGAAGACACGGGTCGAATTGGTCGAAAACCATGCCTCCTTTGCCCGGATGGGCTTTGTCAAAACGGCGGAAACGGCGCATCCCGGGTTCACCCGGGCGACCTCGATTACCATGCAGAAACATTTAGGCTGAGGCTTCGGCAATCATACATTGGCGCCCGTCTGCCGCACGCACCCACAGGGTATTGCTCCTCCGGCACAGGCTCGCAGTTTCGAAATGCATCAATGCCGAGGTTGCGCGGAAAGAAAACTGCGCCAATGGGCCCATCACATCTTCCGCAAACAACATCAGGTGCTGCGCCAAAAGCGGGCCATGCACGACCAGCCCGGGATATCCTTCGACATCACGAGCATAGTCGATGTCATAGTGAATGCGGTGTCCGTTAAATGTCAGGGCCGAGTAGCGAAACAGCATCGTGCTGTCGAAGGACAGCTCGCGATGTTCGGTTTCATCTTGCCTGGCCAGTGGTGCGGGAGGGGTGACCGTATCCGCCGAGGGGTCTTGGCGGTAAACCAGATCCTGCCATTCGGTCAGGCGCAGCGCACCGCCCTGCCAAACCTCGTGGCGCAACGTGACAAAGCCCAAGGGGCCGGTGCGTCCCGATTTCGAACTCGAACTTTCACATAGCGATCGCCGTTCGGCTAACTGACCTGCTATTAGAGGCGCGAAAAACTCCAAGCGTCCGCCTGCCCACATTCTGCGGGGTAGGCCCATATCGGGGATCAGGCCCCCGACTTTGGGATGTCCGTCGCGCCCAAGTTGGCCGGGTGGCTGCGGAGTCCAGAAATACAGGTGATGAAAGAACGGCGGCAACTCAGTGCCGCCCCTCGCAGTTGCCTGTTTCCCAAGCGCCACCTGCAGCGCGCCAGCACGGGCTGCGTCCATCACATCTGTCTGAATTTCCATCGACATAGCGCAAGATTAGGCGGCCTGCCCCATACGGGCAAGCAAACCGGCAGTTTCAGAAACCGGCCTCTGACCGCAAGTTCTTCATCAAGGTCCGAAGGGCGTTTTCATAGCGTTCGTTAACCAGCTTGCCCTGCGCGTCGAATTCGTTCGAACTGTCGGCCAGATGAATTTCCGGCCCTTGCAAGATGCGCGTCTGGAACGGAACCATATAGCTGCGCAGTATCATCTGTGCACGTTCCCCGCCGGCACGGCCCGCAGCGGCAGACATCACCGCAACCGGCTTGCCTGCCCAAGGCTTGTCCTTGGTGCGGCTGACCCAGTCCAGCGCATTCTTCAACACACCTGACGGCGCTTTATTATATTCCGGCGTCGAAATGATGACCGCATCCGAACGGGCAATCTGATCCGCCAAAATCTGGACGGTCTCGGGAACCCCTTCGCCTTCTTCAAGATCACCGTCATATAATGGCAAGTTCAAGTCAGCCTCGATATGAGTGCCCGGCTCAAACAGCCGCGCCGCCTCGCGAAGCAGTTTTCGGTTGGTGGCATTTTGGCGCAGCGAACCTGACAGGCTCAGAAGGATCGGTTCGGACATAAAAGGTCTCCGTTCAGGCGTTTTCCAGAAGGTAGCCCCTGATCACCGCCAGCCAAAGCCCACTTGACGCGCAGTCAATGTGCAAAAACGGGCACCTTGACGGTGCCCGATCACATCAGGTGTTGCCGTTGGGGATGATTTCGATATCAACCCGACGATTCCGCGCCTTCCCTTCGGGTGTGAGATTCGAGGCCGCAGGTCGGTTCTCACCCAAACCGATGGTGCTGATACGGGCCCCGTTCACACCATTGGCTTGCAGAACATCCGCCACGGACCTAGCCCGACGCTCAGATAGGGCCTGATTATAAGAGGCTTCGCCATCACTGTCCGTATGGCCAATGACCTGAACGGCCGAGTTGGGATATCTCACCAAATTCTGACCCACCCGGACCAAATCAGAACGCAATGCAGGCCGCACGGTCGAGCTGTCGGTGTCAAAGGTGATGTCGTTGGGGACGGTAACAATCAGGCGGTCGCCCGCATTGACGATTGTGATGCCATCATTTGCCAGCTGCTGGCGCAACTCAGCCGCCTGACGGTCCAGTTGATTGCCGATAAGGCCGCCACCTGCTGCACCGATTGCACCACCAGCCAGCGCACCCAAAAGCGGATCCGAGTCGTTCGCAATGGCCCCGACACCGGCACCAACCAACCCACCCAAAAGCGCACCCTGTTTGGTATTTTGGTTGGGGTCCGAGGGCAAGTTCAGCGTTCCGGGGTCGGTGCAGCCCGCCAAGAACAAGGCCGAGCAAAGCCCAGCAGAAACAACAAGCTTGGAAATCGTCATGATATCACCTTCTGCTCAGAGGCCCGTTTGCCGGGTCCCATTATTTGGCACAGTATATCGCGCTGCCCCCCCGCAGGCTCAAGCAACAATCAGGTGATATCGGCGAATACCCGCCGTTCAATGGGCCTCGGCAGGGGAACCCCATTGGTTCTGCTCCTGCCAGATCTCCCGCAGCGGCTGCCCTTGGCCGCAGAAATGATCGTCAACCATTTCGCAGGCCCAGACGCGATCGGTCCGAAAATGGCGAAAACCGTTGCGCAATTCGCACCACGCAACCAGCATCGTGCACTCGATGTGATAGATCAGGGCAACCGGACGGACGACCCGTTCGGAGCGAACGTCTTGCGAGCTGACATATGTGAGGCGAAGCTTGCGCTCGTCCCGGATGGCTTCGCGGTAATTCACAACCGGGATACAGCCCTTGGCCGGATCATCAACCGGAGCCCCCCAAGGCGCGACCTGCAACCAGTCGGGACTTGCGCGCAGGCCTTCTATTTTCCGGCAAATGCGTTTGGCGGCTTCCTGCAGGGTACTGTCGCCGGTCCGTGCCAGCATTGACAGACCGACCCAAAGCGCCTCGACCTCTTCAGCGTCGAAGTTCAGTGGTGGCAAGTCATAGCCCCGCCGCATCAGATACCCGACGCCGGCTTCGCCCTCGATCGGTGTGCGTTGGGCCTGCAGTGCCGCGATGTCGCGATACACCGTGCGCACCGAGACTTCGAGCTTTTGCGCCAGCATCTCAGCAGTAACCGGAGCGTCGGCGGCACGCAGAATCTGGATGATTTCAAACAGGCGGGACGAACGGCGCATGGCAAACTCCGGTTTCTCTGCTGACACCTTAGCACACCCCCCTGACAACGCGCTGTCAGGAGTGATGTGGGATGCTGGTTCAACAATTCACAGGAGATTACTGATGCCCAGCCTCGACAATCACGTAATGATGACACTGCAACTGGGACACTGGTCCCAGGACCATACCCTGCGCGCCTTTGAAATCGAACGCGAGATCATGGCCAACCGCCAGCCTTGCGCCCCAAAGAAACGCACCAGACGGTTTTCGCTGGGCAATCTCAAACTGCTTTGGACCAACCCCGCCTGAGCCTAGAACCCGGCCTTGGCGCGAAACTTCATCGACGTCCCGCTATCGGGGCTTTTCAGCCGCAATTCCTCGGAATGCAGCATGAGGCGCGGGAAGGCCCGTGCCTCACCTTTTGCATAGAACGGATCACCCAAAATCGGATGCCCTAGCGCCAGCATGTGAACCCGCAGCTGGTGCGAGCGCCCGGTTTTCGGGAACAGGCGTATGCGGGTAGTGTTGCCTTCATATTTGACCACGCGCCAATCCGTCACCGCAGGCTTGCCAGTGTCATGGCACACCATCTGCAGCGGCCTGTTGGGCCAGTCTACAATCAACGGCAGATCAACAGTTCCGGTCTTTGACTCTACCATGCCCCAGACGCGGGCAATATAGGTCTTACGAGTTTGACGCTGTTCGAACTGCATGCTCAGATTGCGCTGAGCATGAGGGGTTTGGGCAAAAACCATCACGCCCGAAGTGTCGCGGTCCAACCTGTGCACAAGCAGGGCTTGCGGGAACGCCGCCTGCACACGGGTCAACAGACAATCGGCCAGATGCTCTCCTCGACCCGGTACGGACAAAAGCCCCGAGGGCTTGTTCACCACAATCAGATGCGCATCTTCGTGCAGCACATCCAGCGGTGTTTTCGGGGGATCGTAGGTCTCGCTCATGCGGGTCTGCCTATCGCAAGCGACAACCTCCCGCAACGTCGTGCTTGCCTGAACTGAATAGTTCAGCAAATCATGCGACAACTCGGAGGAGAAACCATGCACCCGACAATCGAACAACTAAAAGATGTCATCACAAAAGGCGATGAAAGTCTGATTCACGAGTTTCTGGCCGAAGACGTGCGTTTTCTGCCGCCGACCTACTACAGCACCTGGGCCGGGCGCGAACCCGTGGCGGCTCTGCTGGGGCATGTTGGGCAGGTATTCTCGGACTTCAGCTATCGTCGGATCATGGGTGAAGGCAAAGACTGGGCGCTGGAATTTCAGTGCAAGGTTGGTGATCTGGATGCGGTTGGTGTGGACTTGATCCGACTGAATGATGAAGGCTTGATCGAAAAGTTCGAAGTGGTCATGCGCCCACTTAAAACCATTGCAGCCCTGCGCACCGAGATGATGGCACGCGTGGCAAAAGACCCTCGCTTTATCAATTTCAAGGACGCTTTGGGTTGACCAAGCCTGCCCGGATCGGAGCTGATCAGTTTCTGAGACTACCGCTGTTGCCACTATTGGCGGCACAGGGGATTTCAGTTCGACGAAAGGCGCGGTTCCTGCCCGAACCGACCGGGCCGCGCGAAGGCCGTGAAGGGCGCGGCCCGCGTTTGCGGTTGCTAATCGCAGGCGACAGCTCGGCAGCAGGTGTTGGCGCTGGCACCCAGGCGCAGGCTTTGTCCGGGCAGTTGGTCGCACAACTAGCAAAAAGCCACAGTGTCGAATGGCGGCTCGAGGCTACGACAGGGCATACAACGCTGGATACACTGAAACGCCTTGAGGGTCTGACAGATCAATTTGATGCCGCCATTACGGCGCTTGGCGTCAATGACGTCACCCGTGGCGTCACTAAAAAGCGGTTTGTCGAACACCAATCCCGTCTGATGCACCTGATCACCGACCAGCTTGGAGCCCGGCGTGTCATTGTAACGGCCGTTCCCCAGATGGGTCGGTTTCCCGCCTTGCCGCAACCGCTTGCCTGGGTGCTGGGGCGTCAGGCAGCCCGCCTGGACCAAGGGCTGCAACAGATTGCGACCGGCTTCCCGCAAATCCGCCATCTGTCCATCGATTTACCCGATGACCCGGCGCTGGCCGCACCGGACGGCTATCATCCCAGCCCCAAAGCCTATGCGATCTGGGCGCAGAAGGCCGCCGAATTGTTGCGTCAGGCCTGAGCCCGTATCTGCCGGATCATCGGGATCGAGTAGACCACAAGTGCGGCCCAGATCAGCGGAAACGCAATCATGCGGCCGCGGTCAATCTGCTCTCCAAAAACCGCGATGGCAGTCACAAAAATCATGGTCGGCGCGATGTATTGCAGGATGCCCATCGTCGACAGGCGCACCAGTTTGGCACCATTGGCATAGATCAGCAACGGCACCGCGGTCACCACCCCTGCCCCGGCCAGCAGCATGGTGTCGGTTGCGACCAGCCCGAAATGCCCCGTCCCGTTGATCCCCAGCCAAGTCACATAAACCAATGCGGGGATCAGCAGGATCAGCACTTCCAGCAAGAACCCCTGATTTGGCCCGATGGGGAGCGAGCGTTTGAAGAAGGCGTAGAACCCCCAGCTGAACATAAGCCCCAGCGCCGCCCAAGGCAGGCTTCCGGCCTCTACAACAAGAACCACCACCCCGGCTGCGGCCAACCCAACAGCAATCAGCTGCGTCCGGTTCAAAGGTTCGCGCAGCAGCACCGCGCCCAGCGCGATACTGAACAGCGGATTTATGTAATAGCCCAGCGCTGCGTCCAGCGCATGCCCACTGGCTATGGCCCAGACATAGATCGCCCAGTTCACCGATATCAACGCAGCCGTCAGACAGGCCATGCCCAGCATCTTGGGATCGCGCAAAGCTGACTTCAGATCCCGCGTCCGGCCCAGTGTGATCAGCAATAGCCCGGCCAAAGGCACCGACCAGATGATACGATGCGCCACAACCTCAACCGGCGCGATATGGGCCATCGCCTTCATGTATAAAGGCAAAAACCCCCACAAAACATAGGCCGTAACCGCCAGAACAAGGCCTTTTGGCGTATCGGCATTCTGTGTGGGTGTTGCGTTGGCCATTGCGGGTCTCCGGGGGGTACCGGTCGTCTTTACGGTAATCCAGACATGCTTGGGAACCGCGAAAACTGTGAAGCGGCCCATCAGGATATTTGATATGTGAGACCAGAACAAAGCCGGAGCGCCGCAGCGCTCCGACAATTTGATTACACTTTGACGCGTTCGGATTTCGGATCGTACATCGGTTTCAACGACGCCTCGGCCATTACCTTCACGCCGCACACGTCGATCTCATAGGTTGACCCCAGAACATCCGCCGCCTTCTCACCCTCGCAGGGCACATAGCCCATACCGATAGCGCCACCCAAAGTATGACCATAATTGCCCGAGCTGAGATAGCCGACATATTCCCCGTCCCGCACGATCGGTTCATTATGGAACAACAGCGGTTCCGGGTCGGTCAGGCGGAACTGAACCAGGCGGCTTTTCGGCCCGCTTTCCTTGCGGGCAATCACTGCCTCGCGCCCGATAAAGTCACAGCCTTTGTCCACCTTGACCGCAAAACCAAGCCCGGCATCCACGACGTTGTCCTCGCACGTGATGTCATGACCAAAATGGCGAAAGCCCTTTTCGATCCGGCAACTGTCCATCATGTGCATGCCACAGAGTTTCAGGTCCATGTCCTGACCGGCCTCATGCAGCGTCTCGAACACATGGCCCGCCATATCGGCGGACATGTAGATCTCCCATCCCAGCTCGCCCACATAGGTCACCCGATGAGCGCGGGCCAGGCCCATGCCAATCTCAATCTCTTGTGCGGTGCCAAAGGGGTTGGTCGCGTTCGAGAAATCCGCCGGCGAGACCTTTTCCAGCAAAGCGCGCGCATTGGGGCCCATCACGGCCAAAACGCCTTCGCCAGCGGTTACATCGGTTATGACCACGTTGAAGCTACCCACATGGCGCATCATCCAGGTCTGATCCGCCAGCCGCGTCGCCGCCGGGGTCACGACCAGATAGGCGGTCTCGGTCAGACGGGTCACCGTCACATCCGCCTCGATCCCGCCGGTGCGGTTCAGGAACTGGGTATAGACGATCTTGCCGTTCGGCACCGAATAATCGCCGCCCCCGATATAGTTCATGAACGCCTCGGCATCCGGTCCTTCAACGCGAATCTTGCCAAAAGAAGACATGTCGTACATGCCCACATTCTCGCGCACCGCGCGGTGTTCAGCAGCTGAGTTCTCGAACCAATTCTGACGTTTCCAACTGTACTGGTATTCGCGCTCCTGCCCAGGATTTGCGTACCAGTTTGCACGCTCCCAGCCCGCCAGTTCACCAAACACCGCGCCCTGCTCTTTCAGATGGTGATGGAACGGGGTGCGCCGAACACCGCGCGCAGTGGCTTTCTGGCGATAGGGGTAGTGGTCGGCATAGAGCAGGCCCAGCGTCTCTTTCGAACGCTCAAACAGATATTGCTTATTGCCCTGAAACGGTTGCATCCGGCTGATATCCACATCGCCCAGATCAAACGGTTTCTCGCCGCTATCCATCCATTCCGCCAGCGCCATGCCCGCACCGCCCGCAGATTGAATGCCGATCGAGTTGAAGCCCGCTGCGACCCAGACATTGTCCATCTCGGGCGCGAGACCCAGATGATAAGCGTCATCCGGAGTAAAGGATTCAGGGCCGTTGAAAAAGGTATGAATGCCCGCCTCGGCCAACATCGGCATCCGGTTACACGCCGCTTCTAGAATGGGCTCAAAATGATCAAAATCTTCGGGCAGCTGATCGAATTCGAAACTGTCCGGGATGCCCTTCATCGCCCAAGGTTTGGCATTAGGCTCAAACGCGCCCAGCAGGATTTTACCGGCATCTTCCTTGTAATAGGCGCATTCATCGGGCACTCGCAGAACCGGCAGTTGCGAAAGCCCGTCAATGCCTTCGGTGACGATGTAGAAATGTTCGCAGGCGTGCAGCGGGACGTTCACACCGGCCATGCGGCCGACCTCGTGCCCCCACATGCCGGCACAGTTCACCACCATGTCGCATTCAATATGACCCGAAGCGCTGCCGTCATCGGCAACCCAGTCCACACCGGTCACAGTGCGACCTTGTTTAGTGATGTCGGTGACCTTCACCCGTTCCTTGGTAATGGCACCGCGTTGCCGCGCGCCCTTAGCCAGGGCCAGCGCGATATTGGCCGGGTCACCCTGCCCGTCCAGCGGAAGATAGACCGCGCCCTTGACGTCTTCGACATTCAGATGCGGATACATTTCCTTGACGCGCTCATTGGAAATCTCTTCGACCTCAACGCCAAAGGCGCGGGCCATGGCGGCCAGGCGATAGATCTCTTCACGGCGTTCCTCGGTCAACGCCACGGTGATCGATCCACAGCGCCTAAGCCCGGTGGACACACCGGTTTCCTCTTCCAGCGCGCCGTAAAGCTCCTGCGTGTATTTCGCCAGTTTGGTCATGTTGGACGAGGCCCGCAGCTGAGCGATCAGACCCGCCGCATGCCATGTGGTGCCGCTGGTCAACTGCTTGCGTTCAAGCAGCACAACATCACTCCAACCTTTCTTGGTCAGATGATAGGCGACCGAGCATCCGATGACGCCGCCGCCGATGATGACAACTCGGGCTTTGTTTGGAAGATCAACCATCCTGAGGTCTCCGCTGAATCAGGTTTTGGGCACGTTGCCATGGAAGATCGACAATAAATGCACCAAAAGCGTCATGTTATGGGCGATTTTCACCTATGTGACGCAGCCCGTCTTTCGCGTCTCAGAACAAAGGGCGTGACCCCGAAAAAGCTTTTGTAAACCGAGGAGAAACCGTTCGGAAAGCCGCAGGCCAGACCGATTTCCCGAACGCTCATCGTGGTGTTCAGCAGCAGGTTGTTAGCCTTCGCCAGCCGCATCTCGCGATAGAAACCGTTTGGACTGGTGCCAAAGAAAGCTTTGAATTTTCGCTCAAGCGATCGGTTCGAAAGATTTAACGCCTCGACAATTTGCTGGATGGGTAAGGGGTCTTCGATATTGGCCTGCATCAGCTTGATACATTGATCCAGCTTGGCGTCCCCAGTAGCTGTCAGTTGCGCCCCCGAGAAAGGCTGCATCGATGAAAAGTCGCGGATGTTTTCGTGCAGCATGATATTGGCCACCGTCATCTTGGCAGGCCCTGAGATGTGGCGTCCGATCACGGACAAAGCAATATCGGTTGTCGCCTCCATCCCTGCGCAGGTCACGACCTGGCCCTGTTCTGTGGCTATCGACAGCTTCGCCTCGAACCGGGCCCCGCGTTCACTCAGGAAAGAGGCGTTTTCCCAATGGGTCGCCATGTCTGCGGAGCCGAATTCGTCGATATAGCGGCTGGCAGCTTCGGCCAGCAAAAAGACCTGAGCACCTCGGAACGTATAGTCCGATACAACCCGTCCGATGGACAGATCGGGGTGGTCAGGGTCGGAATTTCCGATCACAAACAGATAATCCGCCTTGGGATGGGTTGATACAGGTTCAGTTTGGACCGTCGCATCGCTGCTGCTGGCAACGGGCCCACCTTTCAGAGACCGATAGGTAAAGCTGAAGGGCGGGTTGGGGCAGACGCGGTTTGCCAGCCTCAGAACCTCAATCAATGCGGCAAGCTCCAACAGCACATAGCCCGGCGCGACCAGAACATCGAAATGTATCTGCGCCTTGTCGGTCAAGCTATCTGGTCGTTGCCGCATCTTTACCCCCTTCAGACGATGCTGTGGCCAGCAGCGCACAGCCGATCTGCCAGTCGCTGAATGTGATCGGGACCGACTTCGCAGCATCCGCCGATGATAGTTGCACCCTGCGCCACCCACCCCATCGCCTGATCAGCATATTCATCCGGCCCAAGGTCGTGGCGCTGTTGCAGCGCATCGACGGTTGGGGCGTCCTGTAGAAATTCCTGGGTAATCCCGGTGAAGCCATTGGCATATGCCCCAAACGGACGCCCGAAAGTGGCGATAATATTCAGCGCAGCGGGCACTGCCTCGGGGCGTGAGCAGTTGATCAGCACGGCCTCAGGCGTAAAGCGATCAACCAAAGATGCTATTCCCGACAATGGCTCACCCGACCGCAGCCGCGTCCCATCATCATCCATCACGGACAGCGCCAGCCAGACCGGCTTGTCTGCCTGTTCCGTTCCACGCAACGCGCCTTCGGCCTCTTGCACCGACGACACGGTTTCGATCAGGAACAGGTCAACGCGATCTGCCATCATCGCCACCAGTTCGGTGAATTTCTCCGCCGCCTCTTCGACCTCTGGATTCAGGTCCGGCCGGTAAGAGGCGAGAAGCGGACCCAAAGCCCCAGCGATGCGCCTACCCGCCGGGCGCGCACGCTCGGCCTGCGACAGGGCCGCCTCGATCAGATCTGGCAGCTGATCACCCAAGCCGACACGGTCCAGACGCGACCGGTGAACAGCATAGGTATTTGTCGTGGCCACAGTCGCACCGCGTGAGAAATAATCCGCATGCACATCCCCGACCAACTCGGGATGGTCCATCATCACCCGGGTCGACCACAAAGGCGTCGGCGCATCGCCGCTGCGTTTGACCAGTTCCTGCCCGATAGACCCATCCAGAAGGGTTATGTCTGCCATTGATGAACCTCCTCAGGGAACCAGAACCAGTTTTCCCGGAAACGTTTTTGACTGAAAGTCCTCTTGCGCCGTCGCAATGTCTTTCAGCGGATAGGTTTTTGAAATCAGGGGCTTGATCCGCCCCGCATTCATCAGTTCGACCAGGCGACCGAAGACTTCGAACGGCTGATGGGTGCTGCCGTGAATGGTAATGTCGCGCAGATAGATATCCCGCAGATCGGCTTGAACAATCGGGCCAGCAATCGCACCCGCAACGGCATAGTGACCGCCCGGTTTCAGCGCCAGGATCAGGTCAGCCCATGCAGGCCCGCCCACTACGTCAATGACCACGTCGAACATGTCGGTGGGCAGCGACGCATCCCGGTTGAACGTGGCAGTCGCGCCCTGGCTTTTCACCGCTTCGGCCTTGGCCGCACCGGTCACGCCCCAAACCGAGGCACCGCGCAGCGCCGCCAGTTGCACAGCGGCAAGGCCGACGCCACCTGATGCGCCGGTGATCAGCACTTTTTGCCCGGCAGTCACACCGGATCGGGTCAGCAAAGCCTCGGCAGTTCCGAAGGCGCAGGGGATGGCGGCAATTTCAATATCGGACAGGGGTGAGGCGCTGACATCGTAAAGGTCATCGGCCTGCACCAGACAATATTGCGCAAAGGCGCCGTCAATCTCGGACCCAAGCACGATGAAGCCTGTTGGGTTGCCCGGTCGCGGACGTGGCAGGTTGATCGGACAGGTCACGCGCTGGCCCGGGGTGAACCCGGTCTCGGGCCCCGCGACCCCGACGATGCCGCAAAGGTCACCGCCCTGAATGCGCGGGAAGTTCAACGCGCCGCCCCAGCCTCCGGCTTCGACCTCTTGATCCACGGCATCTGTGGCGCCGGTCACGTCCGAGGAATACCAGCCGATACGGGTGTTGATATCGGTGTTGTTCACCCCGGCTGCGGCCACACGGACCAGAACCTGCCCCGGCGCAGGGGTTGGGACGGGTATATCGTCACGCCATTCCAGCGCCTCGGGCCCGCCGTGACAGGTCAGGAATACACCGGACATCGTTTTAGGCAGTGTCATGATCAAACCTCGTCATCGGGATGAGGCGGCACAGAGCCCATCGGGACAATGTCATACCGCGCGTTCAATTTGGCCATTTTCGCCTCATCGGCGAAGTCCGCCTCGGTCATCTTGGCCAGCTCAGCAAGGAATCCGTCAAAACCGGCAGGCTGGAAAATCATCGGCATCTTAGCAGGTGCATTTCCAGCAACGCGGCAGGCATGCGGCACGCCGGGCGGCACATGCATCGTGCTGCCCGGCCCACAGCGATGCCAGTCGCCATCAACATAGAAATCCACTTCGCCTTCCAGAAAATAGAAGCTTTCGGCATGGGTTTCATGGCGATGAAGGCCAAGCGCAAAGCTGGCCTTCAGATTGTCTTCCATGAGCGTATAGGCGCCATCAGTATCCCGGGTCGAAACCTTCACAAATGTGTGGTCATTTTCCCAGTTATAATTGAGGCCCTCTCCGGGCCCCAGTTTTGAATAACGCGTGCTCATGCAGGTCTCCTTCGGGCGATCAGGCGCGCAGCCGCTCGTTTTCTGGATCCCAGAGCGGTTTATCGTCCTGTACCACGGCGCGTCGCTTTTCACCGAAGATTTCGATTTCAAGCTCGGTTCCTGCCACCGCCAATTCGGGACGGATCATGCCCAGCGCAATGGATTGGCCAACGCGATACCCCCAAGCGCCCGAGGTGGTTTCGCCAACGATCTCGCCGTTGTGCCAGATACAGGACATGTAGGGCGCATCCGCGTCACCTGCCTCAACCAACATAGTGGCAAACACCTTTTTCACGCCCTGCTGCTTTTCGTTCAGGATCGCGGCCTTGCCGGGGAAGTCCTGCGGTTTGTCAAGTTTGACGAACCGTTCCAACCCGCCTTCCAACAGAGAGTAATCAGTGGACAGATCGCCTTTCCAAGCCCGATAACCCTTTTCGATGCGCAGAGAGTTCAGGGCGTACATCCCGAACGGTTTGGCACCAGCGTCAAGGATCGCTCCATAGATCGGGGGCATATGGTCGTTCAGCGCGTGAACCTCCCAGCCAAGTTCTCCTGCAAACGAGACGCGGATCAGGAAGGCGGGCTGGCCTGCGACGGTGGCGGATTGATGGGTCAGCCAGCCGCTGGACAGGTCCGCATCGCTCAGCCCCGCCAGAATGTCGCGCGATTTTGGACCTGTCACGATCAGCGTGTCACGAGTGGTGGTGACATCTTCGACGGTGACGCCAGTGGGCATTGCCTCGGTCAGGATATCGCGGTCATGCCATTGCGCTGTAGCGGCCGTGATCATGACGAACTCGTCATCGCCGAGGCGGATACAAGACATTTCGGTCAGGATCCGGCCGCGACCATCTGAGATATAGACCAGGTTGATGCGACCCACCTTGGGCAAACCGCCGGTGACCAGCGACCGCAGCGCCTCGGCGGCACCCTCACCTTTTACGATGAAACGCGAAAATCCGGGCAAGTCCAATACGCCGCAATGATCACGGACAGCCTCGCACTCTTCCTTGATCCGCTTCTCCCATGGCCCCGAACGGCCCCAGGTATGGGTCGCTTCTTCAGAGGTATCGTCGCCCGGTTGCGCAAACCAGTTGGCGCGTTCCCAGCCGTTATAGGGCCCCATCACGCCGCCCAATTCCTTGACCTTGGTGTGGACAGGCGACAGCTTTTTGTCGCGCGCGGCGGGCCATTCATGGTGCGGGAAATGCATGGCGTATTCGTTGCCATAGACCTCAAGCCCCTTCTGGTTGCAGTAATCCTGATCGGTGTAATCGGTGTAACGGCGCGGATCGACGGCCCACATGTCCCACTCGGTTGCGCCATCGACGATCCATTCGGCCAGCACCTTGCCGGCACCCCCGCCCTGCGCGATGCCAAAGGTAAAGGTGTGGGCTTCAAAGGCGTTTTTCACACCCGGCATCGGCCCGATCAGTGGCAGCCCGTCGGGCGCATAGGGGATCGGGCCATTGATCACCCGGCCCACGCCCGAGGTCGCCATCAGCGGCACCCGCTCCATCGCGTCGGTGACGATGTCTTCGATCCGGTCCAGATCGTCATTCCACAGTTGAAAGCTGAAATCCTCGGGCATCGGATCGTCTTCGGTCATCCAATGGCCCTTGCAGTTCGGCTCATAGGGACCAAGGTTGAACCCGTGTTTTTCTTGCCGCAGGTAGTACGAGATATCCACGTCGCGCAGCAGCGGCAGTTTCTTACCACCATTTGCTTTTGACCATTCTTCAACTTCTGGCACTTCGTCGGTCAGCAAATACTGATGGCTCATCACCATGGCCGGGACGGTGCGACCGCCAAAAGGCTTGAACCATTCGCCCACGCGCTGCGCATAATACCCGGCGGCGTTGACCACATAGTCACAGGCGATGTCACCCTGATCCGTGTGGACAGTCCAGCTGCCGTCTTCGTGCTGCGTCACGCCGGTGGCCGGGCAGAAACGGATGATCTTAGCACCCATGTCGCGCGCGCCCTTTGCCAGCGCCTGGGTCAGCTGCGCCGGATCAATATCGCCATCGGTGGGGTCATACAGAACGCCCTCAAGATCATGGGTTTCAAGGAACGGATAGTGTTCCTTGGCCTGTTCGGCTGTCCACATCTCCATCTCGATGCCCTGGTAGCGGCCCATCGCCAGCGCCCGCTCAAACTCCTGTATCCGTTCTTTCGAATGGGCCAGACGGATCGATCCGGACTGGTGATAGTTCATCGGGTAATCGACCTCTTCCCCCAGACGGGCATAGAGCTCGGTCGAATAGCGCTGCATGTTCATGATCGCCCACGAGGTCGAGAAGGTTGGCACATTGCCCGCCGCATGCCAGGTCGAGCCCGCCGTCAGCTCGTTCTTTTCCAGCAGAACGCAATCGCTCCAGCCCTTTTTGGCCAGATGATACAGCGACGAGGTGCCCACCACGCCGCCACCGATGATAACCACGCGGGCTTTTGTCGGAAAATCACTCATGTCTTTCAGTCCCTGTTACTGTGCCTCTTGAGGCAGATCGTCCGTGATGTCGTAGTAATCTCCCTTGTCCGCCACAAAGATATGGCGGGCGAGGGTCAGTCCGGTGGGTGCATCCAGCGCCCCCATAGCAATGGCAATCCGGTCTTCGTCCTTATGCTGCCAGAACAGGTAAGAGCCGCAGGCGTTGCAAAATCCCCGTCGGGCGATGTCGGAAGCACGAAACCAGCTCAGCGTATCGCTGGCGGTGAAGGTGATGTCGTCTTGATGGGCCGAGGTCGAGGCCCAGACATGACCCGACTGTTTGCGGCATTGACCGCAATGGCAGGCCGAGGCGGCAGGAAGATCGCCTTCGATCTTGAACGCAACCGAGCCGCACAGACAGGAACCTGTATGCATTTCGCTTATCCCCTTGCTGCTGGCGCGCTGGTGGTGCCCAGCAACACGCCATAAATGATGAAACAGGTGGCCATGACCCGGCGCACCCAGATGTTGAACACGGCCCCCAGCGCGGCCCGCCCCATAAGCGCACCTAGAAGAGTGAACCCGATGTAGCTGAGCGTTGTGATGATCAGCGCCGTTGGCATGATGACCAACATTTGCTCCCAGATCGGCACATCCGGCTGCACGAATTGCGAGAATGCAGCAAGATAACCCGCGACGCTTTTGGGGTTGATTGTCGCGACGGCCAGCGCGTGCAGATAGACATGCCGTGCAGGGCGTTCAGAAATAGGGGCGGGATTTGCTGCAGCCTTCCAGCCTCGGACACCCAGCCAGATCAGAAACCCTGCGCCCACCAGCTTGGCGATGAAGAATCCGGTGGGTGAGGCCGCGATCAAGGCCGTCACCCCAAGCGCCGACAAAACCAAAAAGGCGCTGGCTTGGGTCAGGATCGCCAAGACACCCAGCATCGCTTTTGCGAAGGGCAGGCTCATCCCGTTCGAGATACAGTTCACCGCGTTAGGCCCCGGTGTGGTTACAAACACCACCCAGAACAGCGCGAATATGGTCCAGGCCTCGAAACTCATCAGTACACCGGAGGTGCGATGACCCAGATGACCACAGCAGGCTCATCATGAGGGTTCGCCCAAATATAGGGTTCGTTCTTGATCCGAAAACTGTCACCGGGCCCAACCGAAAAGCTTTGCGCGCCGATGGTCAGATTCAACTGACCGGAAATCACATAGCCAACCTCTTGCGTGGGGCGGTCCGCCGGGTTCTGCATCTTGGAATGCGGCTTAAAGGTGGAATGCACCATCTCAAAATCGTCAGTCAGATCGGGTGACAGCAGTTCCTCGATCAGACCTTCTTCGCCCGACCCCATAGGGCGGCGCGACCCGGCGCGCACGACATAGCCTTGTTCATTGGCGGGGGCGGCAGAATGGGCGAACAGCATGGACATCGGTACACCCAGACATTCCGCGATCTGACGCAGGTCTGAAATTGACGGTTCGGACTTGTCGCGTTCAACCTGGCTGAGCCATCCGACCGACCGGTTCAACCGCTCTGCGATCTCGGTCAGCGTCAACCCACGCGCCTTACGCAATGCGCGAATGTCGGCTCCGAGCGTTGCACTGTGGGGGGCTTGGCTGTTCACCGAACTCTCCGATATCTGGTGAAATTTTCCTCGTGTTTTTCACGATGCCGCGAATCGGTGAAAATTCCAAGCATTTTTTCACTTGGGAAAATCGACGCATTTAGCTATCCGTCAGCTATGTGGATTGCGGTTATATACCTGTGGGTCATCAACGGCCTGACTTTGCTGGCCTTTGCCTGGGACAAACTGCGCGCCAGACGCAGAAAAAGCCGGGTTTCGGAACGCAGGCTATTGTGGCTGGCTGCACTGGGCGGCAGTCCCGGTGCCCTGGTCGGGCGTTGGATTTTCAATCACAAGTCCCGAAAAGGCCGGTTTTCCCTGTCGCTGTTTGCGATCTTTGCGACCCAGGTCGGGCTGGCATATTTCCTAATCACGGAAATTCTGCCTGACATTCTGTAGTTGGCTTGATCCGCAGGCCACGTAAGATCCCGATGGGATCTAGGAAATGTCGCAGACATACATATCGGTATCGTCGGTGGAGTGAGCTGAGGATCGCGTGAACCCCGATTTCTGTAGCACACGGGCAGAGGCGGGATTGCTGTGCTCGACCCCAGCCAAAACCCGAATGGCGCGGCTCGTGCCGCAGGCCGCGATAAAGCCGGACACAAGTTCGGTTGCATAGCCACAGCCCCAGGCTCGTTCGGCAAACAGATATCCAAGGTGGATGGCTGGTGCGGCCTGATCTTCGGGTTCTGAGGCCAGTATCAGCAGTCCGATCAGCTGATTATTTTGCCTTAGCCGAACAAGAAGAACATCGCTTTCGGTCTTGCGTGCCGCGATCCAGTCGGTCATCCCGCTGGGCGTTTCTTCGACCTGCATCGAAGGCGGCAGGGGCTCAAGAACCGCTGGTGTCAGAACGGCTGCCAACTCGGCCGTCAACGCTGAAAGGCGACCAGCTTCAGAGACTTCCACTTGCCAGTGGCAGACGGCAAGCCGCTCTGTGGTGAATTGGTCCGGGATCATGCCTTGGCCAGCCGCAATTAGTGTCCATTCCAGTCTAACAGACGGGCCGATTTTGCGTCAGGCCCCTCTTAACTCGCCCGAAAACGCCTTTGACAATATGGCAGACAGCTTTTCTGCGTCCTCATCCGTGAACGCATCCGGCTGGTCACTGTCGATGTCAAAAACCGCGATGACCTCGCCCGAGGCATTGCGCACCGGAAGCACCAGTTCGGACTGCGTAGACGAGGCGCAGGCGATGTGACCTGGAAACGCATGCACATCCGCCACCAACTGTACCTTTCCGGTCCGCGCCGCGGCACCACAGACACCGCGCCCGAAGGGAATAACCAGACACCCGTGACCACCCTGATAGGGGCCTATTTTCAAAATGCCCGGATCTGTTACGCGATAGAACCCCGTCCAGTCAAACCGATCATCGGCGTGATGAACTTCACAGGCGATTGTCGCCATCAGAGCAACTTGATCTGTCTCGCCTGCGGTTAGGGCGACGATTGTCTTGGTCAGCGTATCGTAATCAACGGTCATGGGGGGGGCGGGTCCGGTCAGTGATCTTGTAAACAGGTTCTACAGCACCGGACCTATGGTGGAATCGGCCCCGCGTCAAACGCGCTCAATCGCGATTGCAGTGCCCTCTCCACCACCGATGCAGATCGCCGCCACGCCGCGTTTCAGATCCCGCTTTTCCAACGCGTTCAGCAGGGTGACCATGATACGCGCCCCCGAAGCGCCGATAGGATGACCCAGGGCGCATGCACCACCATTCACATTTACCTTGTCACGCGTCAGACCCATCTCATGCATGAATGCCATCGGCACCACGGCAAAGGCTTCGTTTACCTCCCACAGATCCACATCATCATTGGACCAGCCGATTTTGGCCAAAAGCTTTTGCGCAGCGGGAACTGGCGCAGTCGTGAACAATCCCGGAGCCTGCGCATGGCTGGAATGACCCAGAATGCGCGCCCGAACCGAGAGGCCTTGCGCTTCGGCGGCTTCAGCTGATGCCAGAACCAGAGCTGCCGCCCCATCAGAGATCGACGACGCGTTGGCCGCCGTCACCGTTCCACCTTTGCGAAAAGCCGGTTTCAGCGAAGGTATCTTTTCCGGGCGGGCGGTTTTCGGCTGCTCGTCCGCGGACTGCGTGACCTCGCCTTTCCTTGTGCGGACGGTTACCGGAGTGATTTCACCGTCGAACGCGCCGCTGTCCTGCGCGGCCAGCGCGTTGGATAGGGACTGCAGGGCGTACTCGTCCTGCGCTTCGCGGGTGAACTGGAACGCCTCGGCACAGTCTTCTGCGAAAGTGCCCATCAGACGACCTTTGTCGTAGGCGTCCTCCAGCCCGTCCAGAAACATGTGGTCGACGACCTGAGCGTGCCCCAAGCGCGCACCCTCACGCATATTGGGCAACAGGTAGGGCGCGTTCGTCATACTCTCCATCCCGCCTGCGATCATTGTGTTGGCATGGCCCAATGCGATCTGATCGAAGGCCATCATCGCAGCCTTCATCCCTGATCCGCACATCTTGTTGAGCGTCGTGGCCGGGACCTCTTGGCCCAAACCGGCTGCAAACCCAGCCTGACGTGCAGGGGCCTGACCCTGACCGGCTGGCAGAACGCAGCCCATCAGCACTTCGTCAACCGTTTCAGCACCGGCACCCTGCAGCGCGGCCCGGATCGCGGCTCCACCCAGATCGGCGGCAGAAACACCATCGAACATTCCTTGAAATCCACCCATCGGGGTACGTGCTGCTCCGGCGATTACAACTTGCTTCATCTGGGCGCTCCTAAATTCTTGTCATTCAATGGATACCGAATGGTAAGAATTCCCGTCTAGCGTATTTCTACGAGCGATTTCAGTTAAAGGACCGTCACGTATGGGCCTGTCCAGTACTACGACCAACAATATTCAAATAATTACAGTACAATCCAACCGGATTGATGCCGCAATGGCCATTCAGTTCAAAGAAAACATGCGCACGGAAACCGAAGGTGGGTCTGTGCGTGTGGTTCTGGACCTCAGCGGCGTCGAATTTATCGATTCCAGTGGTTTGGGCGCCATTGTCGCCGCCATGAAACAACTCGGGGCTGAACGGCGCCTGGATCTGGCAGGTCTTCAGCCTTTTGTGGAAAAGGTGTTTCGTCTTACCCGCATGGACACAGTGTTCAAGCTTTACCCAACGATGGATGACGCACTGTCCGGTGCGCCGGATTGAACACAAGGAGAAACTGAACAGGCGCTAGGCTAATGTGTAACGGCATCAGTTTCGATTTGAGCTTCGCTGCGACCGAGGTCGAAGCAAGTTCTGGCATTGCCAAGTTGAGCCAGGCACTGTCGTCTAAAGGGCTGCCTGCACACAAAGCGGCTGATGTCAGAATTGCCCTGGCCGAAGCCATTAACAATGTCGTTGAACACGCCTATGCCGGAACCACGCCCGCCAGCGTAAAGGTACACTGCCGCCTGCATCAGAACTGGTTGGAAATCCTCATCTCGGATACCGGCAATCCCCTTCCTGGCTTTCGCGTACCAGAAGGTGCACCTGCACCTCTGGGGGAAAGACGTGAAGACCTGCCCGAGGGGGGATTTGGATGGTTTCTGATCCACCAACTGACCAGTGAAATCCGCTATGACCGTAGCGAAGGCTGCAACCGGTTGTCACTGCGATTCAGTTTTCTCGACCCGGATTAGGGCTATAAAACGTCACAATAAGGCCCTTTTCGAACCATTGTAGCGCCGCAAACAAAGATCAAAGTCTTAACTGTAGCTCAGATAGCTTCCCTCGGCATCGTATGTCACAGCCCCCACCCAGTGAACGATGCCGAGGAACTTCCCCTTTGATTTGACTGGACAATACCCGGACGCGCGATACCTTCTGCGCGATCACACGGGAAGGCAGCGCAATGCGGGATTTTCAGGCACCAGGCAGATCCGAAGTTTTTTCGACCGAAGGGATGTGCGCCACATCTCACCCGCTGGCAGCCCAAGCGACCCTTGGCATTCTACAGCAAGGTGGCAACGCGATGGACGCAGCCATCGCCGGGGCAGTGCTTTTGGGATTTTGCGAACCACAAATGACCGGCCTGGGCGGAGATTGCTTTGTTCTGTACAACCGCGCCGGAGAAGATGAGGTTCGGGCCCTCAACGGCTCTGGCCGGGCACCGGCAGCAGCCAACGCTGGCAGCTTGCGCGATAAGGGACTGACTGCAGTTCCGCTCAATACACCGGATGCGGTCACCATTCCCGGCGCAGTCGAGGCGTTCTGCCAGCTGGCCGAAACCGAGGGCAAACTAGGGCTGGACGCCATCCTGCAACCCGCCATCCGCTATGCAGACCAGGGCGTGCCGGTCGCCCCACGTGTGGCTTTTGATTGGGGCCCGGGTGCTAACACGTTGCAGGGGGCAGCCAGGAACCACTATCTGCTGAAAGGAGACGTTCCAAAGACCGGAGACATGTTCCGGTCCGCCGGGCAGGCAGAAGTGCTGCGCAGAATCGCCAAATACGGACGAGAGGCGTTTTACGCGGGCGAGGTCGCTGAAGATATTATCTCGACCCTGACGGCCATGGGCGGGGTACACACAGCCGAAGATCTGGACGCGACCGCTGCCACACCTACAGTTCCGGTCGCAGGGCACTATCGTGGCTTGGACCTGCTGGAACATCCGCCCAATGGCCAAGGTGCAACCGCCCTTTTGCTGCTGAATATCCTCAAGAACTTTGACCTCGGATCCATGGATCCGCTATCCGCAGAGCGTCTGCATATCGAGGCCGAAGCCTCAAAACTCGCCTACGATGCCCGCAACAGGTTCATCGCCGATCCGGATCATACGACACACGCAGACAGGTTTTGGGACCAGACAACAGCCGATCGGCTGGCAGAGCTTATCAATCCAAACCATGCCATGCCCGCTGCTGCCCCACTGACCGAAGCCATCCACAAGGACACGGTTTATATCACGGTGGTCGACAGGGACAGGATGGCGGTATCGCTGATCTATTCGATCTTTCATAGCTTTGGATCCGGTATCGCTTCTGAGAAATTCGGCATTCTGCTGCAAAACCGTGGGTCTGGATTTACGTTGCAATCAGGCCATCCGAACGAGTTCGGCGGCGGCAAACGTCCGATGCACACAATCATTCCCGGCATGTTGAAACAGAAAGGCAAAATCCTGATGCCCTTCGGTGTGATGGGTGGCGCCTTTCAGCCCACAGGGCATGCAAAGCTGGTCTCGCTGCTAACCGACGATGAGTTTGCGCTGCAGCAGGCCATAGACACACCGCGCGCCTTTGCAGACGGACCTGTCTTGAAACTGGAACGCGGAATTCCGCGTAATGTTGCGCAACAATTATCTGAAATCGGCCACAAAGTTTTGATTTCAGAAACACCTCTTGGCGGGGCTCAAGCGATCCGAATCCAGAAGAGCGGCGTTTTGCAAGGCGCAAGCGATCCACGAAAAGATGGGTGCGCGCTTGGTTATTGACAGTATGGGCCCGGTTTCACCCGCGCTTCCATTTTTAGTTCAAATGGAAATGCAACGGATATGCGCCGTTTTCAAACGGACCAAACATATCGGGGATATCCGGATGCTCGACCGGTTCTCCGGACTGGTCAGCAATCAGATTTTGTTCAGAAACATAAGCAACATAGAAGGATTGGTCATTTTCCGCCAACAGATGATAAAACGGCTGATCCTTGATCGGCCTGCTGTCTTCGGGAATGGCCTGATACCATTCTTCGGTATTTGAAAACTCTGGGTCCACGTCAAAAATCACCCCTCGGAAGGGATGTTTTTTGTGGCGGACGACTTGGCCCAGCCGGTACTTTGCTTGTGTCTTTAGCATCACGTTTGCCCCCAAAGGTCTTACTACCCGTTTCCTCATAGGAATGCCAATCATTGATCTAAAATAATGGGAAACAGTCTGTGAACCTCTTACTGACAGTGCTTGAAATCGTGGCCCCGGTCTTCCTCTTGGCGGGGATCGGGTTTGCCTGGGTCAAACTTGGCATTGAATACAGGCTGCAATTTGTGACCCGCCTTGCGGTGACGCTCGCCGTGCCCAGCCTGATTTTCGTGGCCCTGATGCAAACCCAGATCCCGCCCGGAGAGCTGACCCGGTTCACTTTGGCCGCCATCACAGGCCATGTCGGGCTGGCGGTCGCATTTGGCGTATTTGTCCGGGCCAGCAAGCTGGAAAGGCGCACCTATCTGGCGCCGCTGATATTCGGCAACACGGGGAATCTGGGCCTGCCTCTGGCCATTTTCGCATTTGGGCAGGCAGGCTTGGGTTTCGCGGTGATATTTCTGGCCGTTACCGCCCTGTTTTCCTTTACTTACGGGATCTACTTGGTGGCGGGAAAAGGCGCTTTCGGCAAGGTAGCGCGTGAACCCATGGTTTGGGCTACTCTGCTGGGGGCGCTGTTTCTGTGGCAGGGCTGGCAAACACCTGTCTTCGTGACCAATACGCTGGACCTGCTGGGACAGATGGCGATTCCGATGATGCTGATCACGCTTGGTGTTGCGATTGCGCGGCTGACCACCAGAAAGCTAGGGCAAGCGGTCTGGCTATCGGCGTTGAAATTGGTCGTGTGTTTTGCCCTGGCATGGGCAATCGCAAAAGGGTTTGATCTGGATAACGTCGCGTTCGGCGTTCTGGTGGTGCAGATGTGTACACCGGTTGCCGTAACCTCATACCTGCTAGCCGAACGGTTCGAGGCGGATTCTGACGCGGTTGCGGGGCTGGTTATGGTCTCAACCCTGATGTCCGTCGGCGCTTTGCCTATAATTCTAGCTATTGTTCTGTAGCGATTGTGATTTCCTAATCGCTCAATCTGCGCTAGAATGAAGAAAAAAGGCACGAGGCACATGAGCAGAATTCTTATCGTACTCTTCGGGGTGCTGCTTTTGGCATCCTGCGGGGGTGGTTCCAACCAGCCACCCAGCAAGCTGAATGATGCATGCAGCATTGCGCGTGAACGGCCTGAATATATCAAGGCGTTCAAAAGCACCGAGCGGAAATGGGGAATCCCCGTTCACGTTCAGATGGCAACGATCTATCAGGAAAGCCGGTATCGCCACGATGCGCGAACGCCCCATCAATATGTTCTGGGTGTGATTCCGATGGGCCGTCAGAGCAGCGCCTATGGCTTCAGCCAGGCGCTGGACGGGACATGGGATGAGTATCAGCGCGAAACCGGCAAACGCCGGGCCAAGCGGGATCGTATTCGGGACGCTTCGGATTTCATCGGCTGGTACATGAACAAAAGCTATGAGCGGAATGGCATCCAGCCAAGCGACACGCGCAATCAGTATCTGGCCTATCATGAAGGCCATACCGGTTATGCCCGCGGCAGCCATTACAGCAAGACGTGGTTGCTGAACGTGGCCAATGATGTGGATGCGCGCGCCCGGATGTACCAGGCGCAACTGTCAGGCTGTCGTTACTGAACAAACAGCGGGTCAGCGATTGCCTGACCCGCTTCTGTTCTTGTTCGAAAACAAGCTGCTGCTTAGATTTTTTTCGGTATCAAGCTGACCCAGCAGAACCGTTGTCTGTCCGCCTGCATTATCGTGGATCACCCATTTTCGCAGCTCAACCGGATCGCCGGTGAACATCAGCTCAATTCGACCGGAGTCAGGGTTTTTCGGGTCCTGTGCTGTCACGACAGTGGCCGTTCCGTCAAAGTCATGCCCAACCACCATATTAGCCTGACCCAGATCGACATTCCGTGCCAGAACCAAAGACAGAGGTGTTCGCTTTAACGGATACTGCTCGGGCGGTTGATTGGATTTCGGATCGAATATCTGAACGGTGCCAGCGCGCGCCAACACAACGGCGCTGTCTGGCGGGTCATATTCGAACCGCATCTTTCCAGGCCGTGCGATCCACAGCTTTCCTGTGCTCAGTGAGCCATCCTCATTGACCTGTGTAAATGTCGTCTCGACAGTTTTCAGACCATTCAGGTAATTCGATATCTGCGACAGCGGCAGCTTGTCCGCCGCCCAGGCGGAGGGTGCGGCCAGTGTCAGTGCAAGGGCAAAAGCAATCTGTTTCATAAGACCCAGATAAGCGCTCTGCCCTTGTTATTAAATATCCTATTGCTCTGGCACCAGGATTTCGCGTTTTCCGACGTGATTTGCCGATGAAACAATGCCTTCATCCTCCATCTGCTCAACCAGACGCGCAGCTTTGTTATAGCCAATGGCAAGTTTCCGCTGGATATACGAGGTCGAGCATTTGCGATCCTTGATCACAATCGCCACAGCCTGATCGTAAAGGGCGTCTTCGCCATTGGTGTTGCCCCCGGTGTTCAAACCCAGAACAGCGTCGATATTATCAGCCTTTTCCTCGGTCGGTCCATCGACCACACCGCTCATATAATCCGGCGGGCCGAATTGCTTCAGATGGTTGACGATTTCCTCGACCTCTTCATCCGAGACAAACGGACCGTGGCAACGTGTGATCTTCGCACCACCCGCCATATACAGCATGTCACCCTGCCCCAGCAGTTGTTCGGCGCCCATTTCACCAAGAATGGTGCGGCTATCGATCTTTGACGTCACCTGGAAGGAAATCCGGGTCGGAAAGTTCGCCTTGATCGTGCCGGTAATCACATCGACCGAGGGGCGCTGCGTGGCCATGATCAGGTGGATACCCGAGGCCCGCGCCATCTGCGCCAGACGTTGGATGCAGGCCTCGATCTCTTTGCCCGCGACCATCATCAGGTCGGCCATCTCGTCGACAATAACAACGATATAGGGCATCGACTCGGGTGCGAATTCCTCGGTCTCGAACATCGGTTCACCCGTTTCGTCGTCAAAACCGGTCTGGACCGTGCGGCTGAACATCTCGCCCTTTGACAGCGCGTCTTTCACCCGGCCGTTATAGCCCGCGATGTTACGCACACCCATCTTGGACATTTTGCGATAGCGATCCTCCATCTCGCCCACGACCCATTTCAAGGCGACAACCGCCTTCTTCGGGTCTGTCACAACCGGAGAAAGCAGATGCGGGATGCCGTCATAGACCGACAATTCCAGCATCTTGGGGTCGATCATGATCAGGCGGCATTCATCCGGCGTCAGCTTATACAGCAGCGACAGGATCATCGTGTTGATCGCCACCGATTTACCGGAACCGGTGGTCCCCGCGATCAGCAGGTGGGGCATCTTGGCCAGATTGGCCACAACGGATTCACCGCCGATATCCTTGCCCAGCGCCAAAGGCAGCGCCTGATTGCCGTCTCCGAAGTCACGGCTCGAAAGGATTTCGCGCAGCACCACCATTTCACGGTTTTCATTGGGCAGTTCGATCCCGATGACCGAGCGGCCCGGCAGGGTCGAAACCCGCGCCGACAGGGCCGACATCGAGCGGGCAATGTCATCCGACAGACCAATAACGCGGCTGGCTTTCAAACCCGGAGCCGGCTCAAGTTCGTACATGGTGACAACCGGACCGGGGCGGACGCTGACGATCTCACCTTTGACGCCATAGTCATCCAGCACATTTTCCAACATCCGCGCATTCTCTTCCAGGGCCTCATCGCTCAGGTGATGGCGCTGAATGCTGGAGGGGTTGGACAGCAGGCCCAGCGGAGGCAGTTCGAAATCGGAGTGCTTTTCCTCGAACGACAACGCGGGCTGCGCCTCGGCCTGGGCCCGGCGCGAGGGCGGCGGGGTGCGGCGCACGGGTTGCGCAACCACAGGCTTACGCGGCTCGGCCACGGGGATTTTCATCGCTGGGCGGGCTTGCGGCATCTCATCGGCGTCATCCTCGAAAACGGCCTCGTCATCGAAATCTGGCTCGGGCGCAAAATCCTGATGCAGCGGTTCCTGCCATTCTGTTTCAGGCTTCGCTGACAGCATCGGCTCGGGCGGCAGCCCGGTTGATGTCACTGGCGGCTCTGGCGGCAGTTCGTCGGCATGACCTGCATTCAGGATCAACGGATCAGGTCCACGGCCCCGCCCTTTGGTCAGCGGCAGGTCGGGATCGGGCTCAGGAGCCATCTCTCCGACTGCAACCTTACGGTTGCGCACGGCGGCAGAAATCTTTGAACGGATACGGTCCTCGCCCGGCATTTCCTCGTAACCCGCGACAGGTTCACGGTCGATCAGCTCGGGTTCGGGCATAGGGTCCGGGCGACGGATCAGATCAGGAATGCGCGACAGAAGGCCGGTCTTTACCGGTTCGGGCGCTTCCAGAAGTGGCTCGTCGAAAACAGGGTCCGCAAAGGCAATCTCGTCGTCGAACACGGCCCCTTCGGCGCGGGCCATCTTGCGTTCGTCCCATTGGGCACGACGTTCGCGCGCAGCCTCCGCTGTTGCGGCAGCCCCACGGCCCAGCAGATTCATCAGTATGTCATAGGACATGACCAGCCCCAGCAGAAAGGCACGAATCCCCTTGCGCACGTCGTCCTTGGTGAAACCAAGAACAAACACACCCAGCGTCAGCATCCCAATAGCCATCGCCAGAGACATCAGCTTGACAATAAAATGCGAGGATATGGGCAACAAGGTCAGGAAGGCACCCATGACCGTATCCCCAAACAATCCACCCAGACCAAAACTATGCGTTACGCGCCAAGCCTCACCCGGCACTAATGTCGCCGCATAGACCGAGACAATGGCGATCCAGATCGGTGCAAATATCAGGCGCGCGACGGCACGATCTTCACCGAAATGCCCGGCAAAACGCACACCCCAGCCGATCAACACCAACGCGATGCTCCAACTGCCCCAACCGACAATCATGAACAATGGCGCCGCGATCGAGGCACCAACACGCCCCATCCAGTTTTGCACTGGTGCATCCGTCGACACCATCCAGTTCGGGTCATCCGGTGTGTAGGACCAGATCATTGCCGCCGAAGCCAACCCAAGTAGGATCAGGGCGATGCCGATCAACTCTTTGCTGCGCCTCTCGATGGCGGCCTGAGTCGTGCTGTCCAGCAATGGATCGCGGTTGCGCGCGTTATATGATGCCATTTTGCCCTCGTACCTCACGAATAAATGCAGTCGCGGAGCGTGATCAGCCCCTGCCGCATCTCTGTTTTTGGGGCCACCATAGCGACCCGGATAAATTGCTCGCCCGGGTTTTGCCCCGGATCACCTTGAGAAAGATATGCCCCCGGCAGCACCCGAACTCCGGTCTGCTGCCACAGTTTCAATGCGGTTTCCTCGCCATTCTCGACCGGCAGCCACAGAAAGAACCCTGCCTCGGGCGGCATATAGCCCTGGATGCCTGCAAACACCTGGTCTGCGATGGCGTATTTTTCCTGATAGAGCGCGCGATTCTCGTCCACATGCGCCTCATCGGCCCAGAGCCTTGCGGCGGCGGCCTGCAACGGCAGCGGCAATGGCGCGCCTGCATAATTGCGTAACTGCTTGACCCGCTTGATCGTTTCCGGCCCGCCTGCAATCAGGCCAGACCGCAGCCCGGCCACGTTCGACCGCTTTGACAGCGAGTTGAACAGGGTGATCCGTTCAGGATCAGCGCCCAGTTCCTTTGCGACCGTCAGAACACCTGTAGGCGCTGTGTCACGGTAGATCTCGGAATAGCATTCATCGGCGAAGATACGGAAATCATATGTCTCAGCCAGCCGGATCAACTCGGCCCAATATTCGCGCGTGGCAACTGCGCCCTGCGGGTTGGCTGGTGAGCAGATATAAGCGGCGACAGTGCGGTTCAGCACATCCGTGGGCAATCCCGCATAGTCCGGCAGATGATCTGTGGCCGCCGTGGCCGGGACAAAAACCGGATCAGCCCCGACCGAGATCGAGGCAACCATATAGACCTGATAGAACGGGTTCGGGCACAGAACGACCGGTTTTTGTCCGTATTTCTGTTCGGGGCACAGCGCCATGGCGGCGTTATACAACCCTTCGCGCGTCCCGTTCAGGGCCATAACCTGCGTGTCCGGATCCATCGTGACGCCATAACGGCGTGCAATCCAGTCAGTGATCGCACCGCGCAGCTCGGCCGAACCCTCATTCGGCGGATATCCCTGAAAACCGGCAGCATTTTCCGCAATCACGTCGCTGACCCAGGCCGGAAAAGCGTGCATCGGCGCACCAATGGTCATGTGAATCACTTCACCGCCCGGTTGGTGATGATCCAACAGGGTGCGCAGGCGCGGGAATGCGTATTCCGGAAGGTTCGAAAACCGCTCGGGGAAATTCATAACTACTGCCTCAATATCGGGATCATTTCGCCCCGTTTTCAAGCAGGTTACAGGCCGGGCGGGGCTTCGTCCAGACAAAGCGGTGCCGAATCAGGGGATTGTGGCATTCAGGCCAATGCGGCCTCGGCCGCGGAACCAAGCCGCAAAAGCGCCTCTTCGGACCCCGGATAACCCATCATCATCAGCCCGCAGCCCGGTTTTCCGGTCGGCAAGGTCAGCGCTGCCAGCCCCATGAGGTTGCCTATCCGGGTGTTCCGCAAAGCCAGCAGGTTTTCGGTGACGTAATAGTCATGATCGCTCATCAGCCGTTCAAGATTGGGCGGCAGGATCGGTGCAGTTGGGGCCAAAACGGCGTCAAACCCGGCAGTGGCCACGTCCCATGCACCGCGACACGCCTTCAGCCTTGACCAGGCTGCAACATAATCGGGGCCCGAAGCAATTCGTCCGGCACGGAACCGTTCGAGTATTTCGGGATACATCACATCTGGGTTGGCCTCGATCACATCGCGCCACAGGCCATAGGCTTCGGTGGTGTAAAGAACCCCCGACAGCCCCATCGCGTCGGTCAGTTCAGGGACCTCAAGAGGCAGGATATCTGCACCGGCCTCACGCAACCGATCCAAGGCATCCTCGTAAGCGACACGCGGCTCTGCGCGCAAATCATCCTTGGCGACAGTCTGTAAATCCGCGAAACGACGCCCCTTTAGATTGGCTCCGCGCAAATCAGCTGGCGTACCGCCCTCCAGCATGGCCAGCATATGGGCCGCATCTTCGACCGAGCGGGCCAGCGGTCCAACGGTATCAAACCGCAGGCACAACGGGACTGTACCCTCCAGGCTGACCCGCCCGGCGGTGGTTTTCAGCCCAACCAAATTGTTCCAGGCTGACGGTATCCGCACTGACCCACCAGTATCCGAGCCGATCGCGCAAGCCGCCAATCCCCAAGCCACGGATGCCGCAGCCCCCGAAGATGATCCTCCGGGAACCGCATCCTCATCATCTATGCAGGGCGGCGTTCCGGTGATTGGATTCAAACCCAGGCCGGAAAAGGCCAGCTCGCTCATATGGGTTTTGCCAAGGCATACAGCGCCCATGGCACTGGCATTTCGCAGCACGATTGCATCAGTTTTGGGAACCCGGTCTTTCAGCAGTGCCGTTCCTGCCTCGGTGGCAGTCCCGGCAGTATCGAACAGGTCTTTCCAACTGATCGGCACCCCATCCAACAATGATCGGCGCAATCCCAGCTTGGCCCGTTCCTGCGCCGCCTCAGCCTCGGCTCGGGCGCGCGCTTCGGTCACGCGGGCATAGATTCGGTCGCGATGCGGGTGGGCTGCTACCGCAGTCAGAAAGGTCTCTGTCAGTTCAACCGGGTCAATCTGGCCCATGCCAATGCCCCGACCCAGATCACAAGCCGTCATCGACAACCAATCCTGCATCACTGCCCCCTTCGATTTCTGCATTCCCAGCGACGGTAGCGACAGGACCGCACATGGACAATCCCGAATGGGCGCGCATAGTGCGCAGCATGGAACAGAGCTCGGATATCCTGATCGTCGGCGGCGGCCTGAATGGCCCCGCTTTGGCTTTGGCACTGGCACAAACAGGGCACAGAGTTACCGTCATTGACGCGCTGGCCGAAAAGGTTCGCAAAAATGCAGCTTTTGACGGCAGAGCCTATGCGTTGGCCCTGGCTTCGCAGCGCCTGCTAGAGGCGATTGGGGTTTGGACACGGGTTGCCAAACACGCCCAGCCAATGCTCGAAATCAAGGTCACCGATGGCCATGCTGGCGCTGGCCCGTCGCCGTTTTTCATGCATTTCGACCATGCCGAGATCGAAGAAGGTCCGATGGGCTTTATGGTCGAAGACCGCCACCTGCGCCGTGCCTTTCTGGACGCGATGGCCGCGGAAAAGGCCATTACCCAGATCAGCGGCAAGACGGTAGTGTCACAGCAGACCTCGGGAACAGGCGTCAGCCTGACATTGGATGATGGCGCGGTCGTCAAGGGTGCGCTGCTGATCGGATGCGATGGGCGTCGCAGCGGCACAGCGGAACGTGCCGGGATCAAACGCACAGGATGGGATTACGGGCAGACCGCGCTGGTCTGCGCCATCGAACATGACTTGCCGCATCACGGCATCGCGCATCAGTTCTTCATGCCACCCGGCCCTTTGGCCATTCTGCCTCTGACCGGCAATCGCAGCTCTATCGTCTGGAGCGAGCGAACAGAAATGGCCAAGCGCATCAACGCCCTGCCCGAGGAGGACTATCTGCAGGTCCTGCGCCCCAGATTCGGCGATTTCCTGGGCGAAATCCGTCTGGCCGGAGATCGGTTTACCTATCCGCTGAACCTGACCATCGCCAACTCTTTCATCGGAGAACGGATGGCACTGGTCGGAGACGCAGCCCATGGAATGCACCCGATTGCAGGCCAGGGCCTGAATGCGGGCCTGCGCGACGTGGGCGCCCTGGCCGAGGTACTGACCCTGGCCGGACGGCGCGGGGAAGATATTAGTTCGCCACTGGTTTTGGAGCGTTTTCAGGAATGGCGACGGTTTGATACCGCGTCTTTGGCGATGGCGACGGATGTGTTCAACAAACTGTTTTCCAACGACAATCCTCTACTACGGATCGGACGTGATATCGGGATGGGCGTCGTCGGGTCACTACCCGGCCTGCGTCGCGGTTTCGTGCGCGAGGCCGCCGGCCTGACTGGGGACCTGCCAAAACTACTGCAGGGTCGGGCGATCTAGTCCAGCTCGCGCGCCTCATCCACCAACATGACGGGAATGCCATTGCGGATCGGAAAAGCCAAACCCGCCGCTTTTGACACCAGTTCCTGTTTTTCAGCGTCATAATGCAGCGTTGTATGCGTCTTCGGACAAATTAGCGCCTCAAGCATGTGGCGGTCAAAAGCGTGTTCAACGGTGGTCATTGTAGTGTTTCCTCATTCGCTCCGCCGCGCATGGCGAATTCAATCAGTGTCACCAAAGTCTCGCGTCGGGTGCGCAAACAGGGAGCCTCTAGCAAGGCTTGTTTTTCTTCCGGATCAAAATCCAGCAACATCGACAGCGAATTCACAAGCAGTTCATCATTCGCGTCTTTCAACATATCCCAATCAGCCGACAACTTTCGCGACGAAAAGAACTTTTCCAACAGCTTCATAAGCCCCACGCGATCAAACCCCTCGTCGTGCTCGACCTTGCCAAGATCACGGTCAAACCCGCGCCAGGTCACGTTACAACGGCGGTATGGGGTAAATGCATCCAACTCGGCCTGAATACGGAACCGGGAGATGCCAGTCAGAGTGATCAGATAGCGGCCGTCTTCAGTTTCGGAAAACTGCGTCACCCGCCCCGCGCAGCCAATTTGGTGCAGCTTGTTTTCGTTGCTTTGACAGGGATTCGGTTGAACCAACCCGATCAACCGTTCCTGGGTTTTCAAAGCGTCGTCCAGCATCTGCAGATAGCGCGGCTCAAATATATGCAGCGGCAAGCGCGATCGGGGCAGCAACAGCGCCCCGGGCAAAGGGAAAACGGATACCGTTTCCGGCAGATCAGCGGGATGCATCATGTACCCGAGTGTAGCTCTGATCCAGAATTAGGCAAATATCATCGAGCTGAGCTTGCGCCGCCCGTTCAGAACAATCGGATCATTAGGTTTGAGCGCATCAAATATCGTGAACAGCTGAGACTTGGCCGCGCCGTCGTTCCATTCACGGTCGCGGCGGAACATTTCCAGCAGCTGCGCCACCGCCTCTTCAACCTCGCCATTGGCATGCAGGGCCTGCGCCAGATCGAACCGTGCCTGATGATTGTCAGGATCGGCCTCAACCGCTGCGGTCAATTCGGCCACCGGGCCGGCATCTGCCGCTTGCTTGGCCAGTTCCAACTGTGCGTTTGCCGCTTCAAGCTCTGGCGATGTGGAAATCTCCGCCGGGGCACCGTTCAAAATTGCCTCGGCCTGCTCCAAATCGCCAGTGGCGATATGCGCGCGTACCAGCCCGCCATAGGCAGCGGCATGGTTGGGATCTTCGCCCAGAATGGCGGCAAAGGTCTGTGCAGCATCCGCCGCGGCACCTTCAGTCAACATTTCTTCGGCAGCCTCGACAGCATCGCCCAGTTGACCACCCGGGCTTTCGCCGCCTGTCGCCTCGATCACGCGATCGACAAATGCTTTGATCTCGGATCCGGGCACTGCGCCCTGAAATCCGTCGATCGGTTGGCCTTTGTGAAAGGCATACACGGTCGGGATAGACTGAACGCGCATCTGTGAGGCTATCATCTGCGCCTCGTCCACATTGACTTTGACCATCTTGACCGCACCCTTGGCGGCGGTCACAGCCTCTTCCAACAGCGGGCCAAGCGTTTTGCACGGGCCGCACCACGGCGCCCAGAAATCAACGATGACCGGCACGTCCTGCGAGGCTTCGACCACATCCGCCATAAAAGTGGCTTCGGTCCCGTCCTTGATCAGATCGGTGGCGGGGGTGTCTGCGCCGTTCAGAAGGTCCATGGCTGTCACTCTTTCGATTAAACTTGCGCTCTATATGCAGTCGCTTGACCCGGAAACCAAGGGCAGAGTTTCACGTCAGACGTCAAAGGTCGCAAAGACCGGGGCGTGATCACTGGGCTTTTCCCACCCGCGCGCGTTGCGCAGAACGCGGCTGGAATGGCCTGCATTCGAGATATCCGGCGTCGCCCAGACGTGATCCAGCCGCCGCCCCTTGTCGGCCACGTCCCAATCCCGCGCGCGGTAGGACCACCAGCTATAAAGCTGCCCTTCGGGGATGTCCTGCCGGGTGACATCGACCCAACCGCCTGAGTCCTGTGTTTCGGCCAAAGCCTCGACCTCGACCGGTGTATGCGAAACGACCTTGAGCAACTGTTTGTGCGACCAGACATCATCCTCACGCGGAGCGATGTTCAGATCACCAACCAGAATGGATTTTTCCGGCTTTTCCGCGTGGAACCAGTCACGCATATCGGTCAGGTAATCCAGCTTCTGGCCAAATTTCTCATTCACCTCACGATCCGGCACATCACCGCCCGCAGGGACATAGAAATTGTGAATCGTCACGCCGTTTTCCAGCCGCCCCGCGATATGGCGCGCATGGCCGAGATCTGCGAAATCCATGTCTCCCGCCTCGACCATCGGCAGGCGAGACAGGATCGCAACGCCGTTGTAGCCCTTTTGCCCGCGCGCAACCATGTGAGTGTAACCCAGTTCGGCAAACCCTTCGGTGGGGATCTTGTCCACCGGAGACTTGCATTCCTGCAGGCACAGAACATCCGGCGCCTCTTCGCGCAACAATTTCAGCACGATAGGCTCGCGCAGGCGGACCGAGTTGATGTTCCATGTGGCAAGAGTAAAAGGCATAGGGAATTCCTCTGTCGCGGTTGGCGCACCCTAACGCGGTGCTTTCACAGGTACCATCGTAAAAGAAATTATCAGGACGGATGCCCTGAGGATTGGGGCGCATCATCGCAAATCTCGTACCAATGCGGTATCTCAGATACGGATTCGTGAAACTGGACTTTCAGATCAAACGGAGTGTCCAGCGCATTAGCCGCAATCGGAAAACTGTCCGCATCAGCCAGAATTTCACCAAGCGACGTCCCACAGGTATCGCAGAAACACCTGCCATATTTATAGGGCGGTTCAGGCTGGTAAGTGACAACTCGGTCCTTACCGTCCAGCCAAACAACATCATCTTTCTTGACGAAGACAACAGTGCTTGCACCTGCCTTCCGACAACGCGAACAATGGCATGTTCCCATAACCGAAGGTTCACTGGTAAGTTGGAATTTTACGGCGCCACACAGGCAACTTCCATGAATCACTTTCGCCTCCAATTTTGCATTCCAGAAATAGAACATTACATGAACATATAGTTTGTCGCAATCCGCTAGGAGCCGCAAAACATTTTGCAGCACAAACAAAAAAGGCCGGGCCATCAGGCCCGGCAGTCCAACAGGGAGGTACATGTCATTACCCGGACATGTACGGGTTGGGAGTAACTTAAAGATGTCTACAGGGTATCACTTTGATCCAAGTCAATCCACATCAAGTTACGATACCAAGCGATATCCACCCGATTCTGTGACCAAAAGGCGCGCGTTGGATGGATCGGGCTCGATCTTCTGACGCAGGCGATAGATATGAGTTTCCAGCGTATGTGTGGTGACACCGGCATTATAGCCCCAGACCTCATGCAGCAGAATGTCACGGGCGACGACACCGTCGGCGGACCGGTACAGGAACTTGAGGATATTGGTTTCCTTCTCGGTCAGTCGAATCTTGCGGTCTTCGTCGGTGATCAGCATCTTCATCGCCGGCTTGAACGTATAAGGCCCGAGTACAAATACCGCGTCTTCTGATTGTTCATGCTGGCGCAGCTGCGCACGGATACGTGCCAGAAGGACCGGAAACTTGAACGGCTTGGGAACATAGTCATTGGCACCGGCATCCAAACCCAGGATGGTGTCCGCGTCACTGTCATGACCGGTCAGCATCAGGATCGGGCTTTTCACACCTTGCTTGCGCATCAGGCGGCACAGCTCGCGCCCATCCGTGTCGGGCAAGCCAACATCCAGAATGACCAGATCGTAAATCGCCTCGCGAGCCCGCTCCATGGCTGATGCCCCGTCCGACGCTTCGAATACATCAAAATCCTCGGTCATCACGAGCTGTTCGCTCAACGCTTCGCGCAGATCCTCATCATCATCCACTAGCAGGATTTTCTTTAGCTGTGCCATATCCGGTCCTCCTAAGCCCTTTTCCACCACTTGCGCGCGAAAGATGCAATCAACAAGGTTTGCTGCAACCGTTTCACGCCCTCGTGTCTCAGGATGAGGAATTGTTTCACATTTCCTTTTGATCAGGCTACATGAAGGGCTGATCGTTACAGGGTAACAATAGATGAGTCTTATCCCGGATATCTCGGAACTGCTTGCTCGGGCACGGGCTGACCTGCGCATGGGCTTGCCGGTCGCCCTGACGGATGACACCGGCTTTAGCGTACTGGCCATTGCGTCGGAAACGCTGAGCGCACAGCGGCTTGCCGACTTGCAAGGTCTGGGTGGCGATCCTGTTGTCGCAGTGACTGTCCGACGGGCCGAGACATTAAAGGCACGGGCCTATGACGGTGACCTGGCGCGCGTGATCGTTCCGGCAGATGCCGATGTTGCCTGGGTGCAGGCGGTGGCCGATCCCTCGGACGATCTGAACGCGCCTATGAAAGGCCCACTGATGACAGAGCGTCAGGGCAACGCCAATCTGCATCGCATTGCCATTGCTTTGACCAAGTCAGCCCACCTTCTGCCAGCGGCAATCGTTGTTCCTGTCCAAGACGGCCGAAACTTCGCTACTGCACATGGCCTGACATGTATAGACCATACCCGCGCCGCGCCACATCTGTCGGATCGAAGCATTTTGAATGAGGTCGTGGCCGCCCGACTGCCGATGGAGGTATCCGAAGCCGGGCGCCTGCACGTTTTTCGCCCTGAAGATGGCGGCGAGGAACATTACGCAATAGAGATCGGCCGCCCCGACCGCAGCAAACCGGTATTGGCTCGGCTGCATTCGGCCTGCTTCACCGGTGATCTGATGGGCAGCCTGAAATGTGATTGCGGCCCACAACTGCGTGGGGCCCTGGCCCAGATGGGGTCTGAAGGGGCAGGAGTACTTCTGTATCTGAATCAGGAAGGCCGCGGGATTGGCTTGGCCAACAAGATGCGCGCCTATTTCCTGCAGGATCAAGGGTTCGATACAGTCGAGGCCAATCACCGTCTCGGGTTCGAGGATGACGAGCGCGATTTCCGTCTGGGCTCGGATATCCTGAAATTGCTCGGCTTCAGTTCCGTAAGGCTGTTGACCAACAACCCCGCCAAGATCGCGATGATGGAGAAGACCGGCATCGCCGTCACCGAGCGCGTCCCGCTGAAAGTCGGCGAAACTGCCCATAACCGCGACTATCTGGCCACCAAAGCAGCCAAGTCGGGACATTTGCTGTGACACCCGCAGATCTGGTTCTAACCCGCCGCGGCGTTCGTTTTCGCGGCGGGTATTTTCCCTGTTCGATCGGGAAAGGTGGGTTAAGCAACAGCAAGCGTGAGGGGGACGGCGCCACGCCGACCGGCTGCCTCTACATCGTTGGTATGCTGTACCGGCCCGACCGGCTCGCAAGACCGTCGCCTTGGGCCATCCCAATCGGTCCTCAGGACCTCTGGTCAGATGATGTGCAAGACACGCAGTACAATCATATGGTCAGCACACCTTATCCTTTCAGCCACGAAAAACTGCGCCGCGCGGACCCGCTTTACGATCTGGTTCTGATCACTGACTGGAACTGGCCCAATGCGGTGGCCGGGCGCGGTTCAGCAATTTTCCTGCATCAATGGCGACGGCCCGGTTTTCCTACAGAAGGCTGCGTTGCCTTTCGGCGCGACCATCTGCGGTGGATCGCACGTCGAATCGAGCCAGGCACGCGGCTGATTATCCCTCAGGCTTAACTCGTTCGCCGAAAATGGCCGAGCCGATGCGCACATGGGTCGCGCCAAGTGCAATGGCCTGCTCGAAATCGCTGCTCATCCCCATGGATAGCCCTTTCAGACCATTGCGTTCAGCTATCTTGGCAAGCAAGGCGAAATGCAGAGATGGCTCTTCCTCGACAGGCGGAATGCACATCAGGCCCTGAATCGGAAGGTCGAGCCCGCGGCAATCGGCAATAAATGCGTCTGCCTCAGTGGGCAGAATTCCTGCCTTTTGATCCTCTTCACCGGTATTGACCTGAATGAACAGGTCCGGGCAAGTGCCGACCTCTTGCGCGAGCCGGGCCAGAGTATTGGCCAGTTTGGGGCGGTCAACAGAATGGATCGTGCTGAACAGATCCAACGCCTGACGGGCTTTGTTCGTTTGCAACGGCCCAATCAGATGTAAATCGACATCCGGGTACTGCAATTTGAATTCCGGCCATTTTCCGACGGCTTCTTGAACCCTGTTTTCACCGAAACAGCGATGCCCTAAAGCAAGCACTTCCGCTACACGCTCATTCGGCTGAACCTTTGACACGGCGATCAGCTTCACGGCCCCGACGTCCCGCCCCGAGGCAGTTTCGGCTTTGGTTATCCGGGCAGATATTTCTTGCAGCGACATTTGGGTCCTCGATCAGTTATGGGCGAAGAAAAACACTATGTCGGACAAAAAGAAAAGGGCAGGTCCGAAGACCTGCCCTTAAACCTTGCGGCTCAGATCAACTTAGAAGTTGAACTGTGCACCAAAGTCGGCACGTGTGGTCGAGTCGTCGCAGACGTCACAGTCGCTGACACCTACACCACCGCGCAGCGATACACCGCCACCCAGGTCGTAGATGGCGCCGATGCCGTACTGCTGCGTGTCCGCATCAGCGTTACCGTCACCGTAGGCGAAGGTCAGAGTGGTCGCGGCGCCAACATTGTAGGCACCCGATACACCCCAAGCAGTGCCGTCGGTGGCGTCAACTTCGGTTTTATCGTCAGCAACAAACAGCGTACCCGAGAAGTCGCCGAATTCTGCACCCAGGGTGAAGACCAGCAGGCTTGGATCGTCGCCACCAGTGCCCGCGTCAGTTTGACCATAGGCCAGCGCTGCAGTGATGTTGTTGAAGGTGTAAGTCGCGCTTACGTCCCAACGATCCGCGTCGGTTGTGCTGCCACCACCGTTAAAGATAGTTGCTTGGTCGTACGACGCACCAAAGGCGAAATCACCAACTGCGTACTGGAAGAACACAGCGTTCGAACCCGAACCGGTCGACGAGTAACCCAGGAAGCTATAGTCAACGGCAGAATACTGACCGATGAAGTTTTCCAGGCCAGGCTCGTTACCGTAGTAGTTTGCCAAGTTGTCGAAAGAACCAGCAACGTTGCCGGCGTCAACACGCAGACCACCGTAGATGACCGAGAAGCGCGCGCCGTTCAGGCCAGCCGAGTTGGCTTCGCCGGTGGACGAGTCTTCGTCAGCCTGCAGACGTACACGAGCCGAGAACTCAACGCCGCCATCGGTTTCGGCTGTGCCGTCGATGTTCAAGCGGAAGCGCGAGACCAGGATTGCGTCGTCAGTGTCGTTCGCGAACACGTTAACGTTCTGAACAGTTGCACTACTTGCAGTAGTGGTGGTGGTAGTGGTGGTGGTGGTGGCCGCTGTGCGGTCCTCCTGATAACCAATACCAAAACGGCCGTAGCCGCTGAACTTAACTTCGGCCGCTGCAACACTTGCGGTTGCAATCAGTGCGGTCGATGCGAAGAGAACTTTTTTCATCTTGTTTCCCTCGGTTTCAAAAGTTTTTTAACTCGACACGTGCTTAGGCACATGTCTCAGCACGGGAACCGTTTCGCCCTTTTTGCCCCTGTCACGCAAGCTTGGCATAAAAACTGACGCGCATTGGCCTAGAATTGGTGCAAGGATGCCACAGTCTGATTTGCCCGCTGAATCAACCCCGAAGCCTGCTCTGGATGTGACAAGATTAAGCTTGTTGACGAACCAGACCTTGTCTAGGAGTAACGTGAATAACCTAAAACCAACGAAACGGAACCTGTCCAACATGCGCCTGCAGACAATTTTCGGTTTGATCATAGTGACAGCCGCGGTGTCGGCTTGCGGACAGAATCGCAACGCAGAACCCAGTGCAACGCCACTCAATGTGGATGGCGGTCGCTCGGACGAGCGTGAGCTGAACGATCCGAATCGCTCAACGATCTGGGATGTATTCAACACCGCAGACGCCGAGCAGGTTACCAATGTGAACCGCTATCTGTGGGCTGCCTCGCTGGATGTCCTTAACTTTCTGCCTGTGCAGGAAGTCGATCCCTTTACCGGTGTAATCGTAACAGGTTACGGCACGCCTCCGGGTGGCGGACGGCAATACAGGGCCACGGTTCACATCAGCGATCCCGCCCTGGCGGCACGATCCTTGTCGGTTGCGCTGCAGACCAGCGGGGGTGCCCCGGTCAGCGCGGCAACCACACGCGCAATCGAAGATGCAATCCTGTCCCGCGCCCGTCAGCTGCGCATTGCGGACAACAAGCTCTAGCAACCCGCTTCAAATCACAATATTACCACGCCGGGTTCATGCCCGGCGTTTTCATTACGAAGGACCGCACGATGTCGCGCTATTCGGCCACCGAAATCGAAGCAAAATGGCAAGAGGCCTGGGACAAGGCCGGAATCTTCACCGCCAACCACAAGGCGGACAAGCCGAAATACTATGTGCTTGAAATGTTCCCCTACCCGTCTGGCCGCATCCATATGGGACATGTGCGCAACTATACGATGGGCGACGTAATCGCGCGCCACAAGCTTGCGACCGGCCATAACGTGCTGCACCCGATGGGATGGGACGCGTTCGGGATGCCTGCAGAAAACGCTGCGATGGCTATTGGCGGTCACCCGAAAGACTGGACCTATGGCAACATCGCCGACATGCGCAGCCAGATGAAGCCTCTGGGCCTGTCCATCGACTGGTCCCGCGAATTCGCCACCTGTGACCCAGAATATTACGGCCAGCAACAGGCGCTGTTCCTGGATATGCTGCAGGCCGGTCTGGTTTACCGCAAGAACGCAGTGGTGAACTGGGACCCGGTCGATATGACCGTACTGGCCAATGAACAAGTCGAAGGCGGGCGCGGCTGGCGCTCGGGCGCATTGGTTGAACGGCGCGAGCTGACGCAATGGTTCTTCAAGATCAGCGATTACTCTGAGGAATTGCTGGATGCGCTGGAAACGCTGGAGAACTGGCCGGCAAAAGTGCGCCTGATGCAGGAAAACTGGATCGGCAAGTCGCGTGGATTGCAGTTTGGCTTTGAACGCATCGATGGTGGTGAGCCAATCGCCGTCTATACAACGCGCCCCGATACACTGATGGGTGCGTCTTTCGTCGGCATCTCGCCGGACCATCCGATTGCCAAGCAACTTGAGGCCGAAAACCCCGAAGTGGCTGAGTTCGTTGCCGAATGCCGCAAGGGCGGCACCACGGAAGAGGCCATAGAGACCGCCGAAAAGCTGGGCTATGACACTGGTATCAAGGTCAAACACCCGCTGGATCCGAATTGGGAGCTGCCGGTCTGGATCGCCAATTTCATCCTGATGGATTACGGCACCGGCGCCATCTTTGCCTGCCCGGCCCACGACCAGCGCGACCTGGATTTCTGCCGTAAGTACGGTTTGCCCGTCGTCGACACGTTCTTTGCGCTTGATAATGACACGCCGGTCGACAAAACCGCATTCGTTCCGCCGAAAACCGAAAAAGTCCGCTGGGTAAACCATTTTGCCGGGCTGACCGACGCCACGGGTGATGACGCAATCAACACCACCGTCGATTTCGCCGAAAAAGCGGGCTGGGGCGAAGGCGTTACCAAATACCGTCTGCGCGATTGGGGTCTGTCGCGTCAGCGCTATTGGGGGTGCCCGATTCCCGTGGTGCATTGCGAATCCTGCGGCGTGGTGCCCGAAAAGAAAGAAAACTTGCCGATCCGCCTGCCCGACGATGTCACTTTTGACAAACCGGGCAATCCTCTGGACCGCCACCCGACCTGGCGCGACTGCGCCTGCCCGTCTTGCGGTGCGCCATCCAAGCGAGAAACCGACACGATGGATACGTTCGTCGATTCGTCGTGGTATTTCGCCCGCTTTACGGCTCCGCACGCGGAAACCCCGACCGATCTGGCCGAGGCTGAATACTGGATGAATGTCGATCAATATATCGGCGGCATCGAACACGCTATCCTGCACTTGCTCTATTCCCGCTTCTTTGCGCGGGCGATGCAGATCACTGGCCATTTGCCGAAAAAGGCCATCGAGCCCTTTGATGCCTTGTTTACCCAAGGCATGGTCACGCACGAGATTTATCAAACCCGCGACGCCAATGGCCGTCCGGTCTATCACCTGCCCGAGGATGTGACCGACGGCAAACTCGCCGATGGCACGGAGGTCGAAATCATCCCCTCGGCCAAGATGTCGAAATCCAAGAAAAACGTGGTCGACCCGGTCAGCATTATCTCGGCCTTCGGCGCGGATACCGCGCGCTGGTTCGTGTTATCCGATTCACCGCCCGAGCGGGATGTGGAGTGGACAGCATCAGGCGCAGAGGCTGCATTCAAGCACCTGAACCGTGTCTGGAACCTCTGCGACAAGATCGGCGCGATGGACCCCGAGGCAAAAGGCGACGGGGATCAAGACCTGCTGCGCGAGATGCACAAAGCCATCCATGATGTGACGCTTGGTGTTGAAAGCTTCGGCTTTAATGCCGCCATTGCAAAGCTCTATGCGTTTACCAATACGTTGGCAAAATCCAAAGCGGGTGCAGCGGCCCAAAAGCAGGCGATAAAGACGCTGGCACAGTTGATGTCGCCGATGACACCACATCTGGCCGAAGATATCTGGGCGCATCAGGGCGGCGAAGGTTTGATCGCAACAGCCCCCTGGCCTGTCGCGGACGAAGCTATGCTGGTCGATGACACTGTAACCCTGCCGATCCAGATCAACGGCAAACGCCGCGCGGAAATCAGCGTTCCAAAAGATATGGACAAGGCAGAGGTTGAAAAAATCGCGCTCAGCACCGAAGCTGTGCAAAAGGCACTGGACGGTGCCGCGCCGAAGAAAGTGATCGTTGTTCCAGGTCGGATCGTGAATGTCGTTGTTTAATCGCAGAAGCCTTTTGTTGACGCCGCTGGCTGCTTGCTTGCTGGCGACCGCATGCGGGTTCCAACCCGTTTACGCGCCGGGCGGAACAGGTGAAGCATTGCATGGTAAAGTTGCTGTAACTGAGCCAAATTCCGTGGAAAGCTATCTGCTTGTCCAGAATCTGGAGCAGCGGCTGGGCCGGGATGCGAGCGCACAAAAGCTTTATGATCTGGATGTCTCGGTTTCGACGGCCACACGATCTGCCGCGATCACCACAACGAACGAGACCAACCGCTACACCATCGAAGGGCGCGCGGAATTTTCCCTCAGGTCCGCTGAAACCGGGCGGATTCTGGTATCAGGAAATGTCCATGATTTCGTGGGCTATTCCGCTGCAGGCTCAACCGTCTCAACGCTTGCGGACGAACGTGACGCGACCGAGCGGCTGATGATCATCCTGTCCGATCAAATCGTGAACCGCCTTTATGCAGCACCGGGCCTGACCCAATGAAGCTCAGCCCGCGCGAGGCTGAGGGGTATTTCGCCAAACCAGACGCGGGCAAGGCAGGGTTGTTGATTTACGGATCCGATGCGATGCGTGTGGCCTTGAAACGGCAACAGGTCTTGTCAGCCCTGCTGGGAGAAGGCGCCGAAGAGGAAATGCGCCTGACCCGAATGCCAGGTGGTGATCTACGCGGGGAACCGGCACTGTTGCTAGACGCGGTCAAGGCTGTCGGGTTCTTCCCCGGCCCACGTGCAGTTTTCGTCGAAGATGCAACTGATGTCGCCGCCCCTGCCATCATTACCGCATTCGAGGATTGGGCAACGGGCGACGCTCAGATCATCGTGACTGCTGGGCAGCTCAAACCCAGCTCAAAGATCCGTAAGGCATTCGAGTCGCATCCCGCGGCCTATGCCGTTGGGGTCTATGACGATCCGCCCTCTAGGGCCGAGGTTGAACGGGTTCTGGCACAGGCCGGAGTCAATAACATTCCACCGGATGCAATGTCGGCCATCACCGAACTTGCCACGGCCATCAGCCCCGGGGACTTTACGCAAACCATTGAAAAATTGTCTCTTTACAAGCGCGGAGACGATACTGAATTGGCTCTCGAAGATATCGAGGCCTGTGCACCCAGCTCGACCGAGGCCGCTCTGGACGATGTCCTGAACGTGGTCGCCGAAGGCAGAGCCGGAGAGATTAGCCCGCTGATACGACGGCTGCAATCGCAAGGTACAAATGCGGTCAGCCTGTGTATCGGAGCAACCCGGCACTTTCGAACGCTTTACGCCTGTGCCGCCGATCCCGGTGGTGCGGCACAGGGCGTCGGCAAGCTGCGCCCACCCGTCTATGGAAAGCGGCGTGATCGTATTCTGCGGCAAGCACAGGGATGGGGGGCACCCAAACTGCAGACCGCGTTGACCGTTCTGACTGATACGGATTTGTCATTGCGGTCAGCTGGGCAAACGGCCCCAGCCATGGCTTTGGTCGAACGTGCCATGATCCGTCTGGCGATGCTGGCAAAGTCGCGTTAAGCGGTCCGCGCCAGCCAGTTTGCAGCTGATCGCCCGGCCCATCGCCCTGTCGCCAGACAGGCAGTTAGCAGATAGCCACCGGTCGGAGCTTCCCAATCCAGCATCTCGCCGGCACAAAACATTCCGGGCCTGGATTTCAGCATCAACCCTTCGTCCAAAGCGCCTTGCCGAACACCTCCAACGGTTGAGATTGCCTCATCCATTGGCCGCAACCCCGCGTGGCTGAGGGGCAGAGATTTCAACGTTTCGACACTCAGACCGCTTCCCCTGTTCATCTCGTGATACAGAGCGATCTTTTGCGGAGACAGATGCAGAGATTTCTTCATCCATTGCGACTGCGTCGTCTTGGATTTCTTGGCTGCAATTTTCTGCTGCAAGGTAGTTACATCCAGATCGGGAACCAGATCAACACTCAATGGCGCACCTTCTCGCAAAGCGGGCGTCAGGGAATAGAGCCCTCCGCCTTCAAGGCCTTTGGATGAAATCGTCGCCTCGCCGCGACTGATCACACCCCCGGCAGTCCACCCAACGGATTTGATCGCAGCCCCGTAATGCGGCTGCATATGTGCGCTCCAATCCACTGACAGGGCCGAGTTCGCCGGGGCAAATGGCGACAGGTCGACACCCGCCCCTTGCAACAGTGGGGCCCAAGCTCCATCCGATCCCAATCGCGCCCAGCTTGCGCCGCCCATGGCCAGAATCATCGTGTCAGCCTCAATCTGTCGGTGACCTTCCGGAGTATCGAATTCCAGAGCATCGCCGTTCCATCCGGTCCACCGCCATCGGGTTTTGATTTGCACACCAGCCGCATCAAGACGCCCCAGCCAAGCCCGCAACAGAGGTGAGGCCTTCATAGCCTTTGGAAACACCCGCCCCGTTGAGCCTGTAAATACCTCTTGCCCCAGATCACGCGCCCAGTCCTGAACGGCGGCAGCATCAAATTCCGCCACCATAGGGCGTAGCCACTCAGCAGCGGGTCCATAAGACAACAAAAGTGTTTCGAGCGGTTCATTCTTGGTTAGGTTCAGGCCGGACTTCCCTGCCATCAAGAGTTTTCGGGCAACCGAGGGTTTGGCCTCGGCCACCAGCACATCATGACCTGCGGCGGCAAGTTCACCCGCCGCCATCAGGCCCGCTGGCCCGCCTCCGATCACGACGGCTTGTGCCATTGCTGTCCTCTTGCCTTTCGCGCCCTCCGGCGCGACGTTACGCTAATATGACCGACCGCGACCCGATCTGCCCCCTCTGCGACCGGCCGATCCCCGATGGGAACGGCAGCCTGCACCATCTGATCCCAAAACTGAAAGGGGGCAAGGGCGGTCCCACGGTTTTTCTGCATGTGATCTGCCACAAAGAGATCCACGCCACCCTGACCGAAGCGGAACTGGCGCGGGATTTCAACACGGTTGAAGCTTTGCGCACCCACCCTCGTCTTGAGAGATTCCTAAACTGGGTCCGCAAACGCCCCGCCGGGTTTCGATCGAAAGTGCCAGGAAAACGGCGTGGCCAGTGATCAACCCGGCAGGACCGGGTCGCCAAAGGCATCATGGCCGGGCTGGGCCAGGCCCTGCATCTCGAGCCCGCGGAAATCGGGAGTCCGAACAAACGCGGCCCCGGCGGTGTGCTGAAACTCAAGCGTGGTATAGGGGCGTTTCCAGAGCCATTCGCGGTTCTCAACGGACCATAGGTCCGCATTTGGGGGAACCTCGTCGGTGAAGGCATAAAAGTGCAGGTCAAACCCATATTGCGCCACATCCTGCACAGACAACAGCCGCATCCCCTGTGCACGGCAAAACGCATCCTCGGCCGCGATATCCCCGGTGCGCAAGGTTATCTGTCCAATCCGCGCATCGGCGAAAGGGGCCTTGGGATCGGCGGCATTGTCCGGGCGATTGCCCCGGAAATCATGTTGCAAAAGCTCGATCCCGAAACCCTCGGGGTCGGTCAGGTGGCACATATAGCCGATATCCAGAAACTGGTCCGGCTCTGAAACCTCAATGCCTTTTTCGCGCAGATAGGCGGCCGCCAGATCAACATCCGGCAGGGTGATGCCGATCTTCCAATATCTCTGGCCCCGATCATGTGTGTACCCGCCCCCGCCGGGCATCAGCAGCAGATCGGTATCCTGTCCGGCATAGCCCAGCCGCTGGCTTGCGCCCTGTCTGCGCGCGGTCATCCCCAGCGCACCCTCGTAAAATCCGGCAAGGCGGTCCGTGTCAGCCACACGCAGGCGCAGGGCGGACAACCTCATGAACATAACCGCGCAATACCGGCCGCAATTTCGGGATCAGCAGCGACACTGTCGGCCACCAGATCACGGGCAGTCTGCATCAGAGCATCGGGCGCGACCACGCGGTCGACCAGACCAAAGGTATAGGCCTCATCGGCGGTGATCTTTTGCCCGGCCATCAGGATCATCTTTGCCCGTGCAGGTCCGATCAGTGCGGCCATACGCACCGGATCAGAGGGCTGCGGCAGAAATCCCAGCTTCATCACCGGGTAAAAGAATTTGGCCGTCGGAACCGCGATGCGGATATCGCAGGCCAGCACCATGCCATTGGCCCCACCCGCCAGCGTTCCGTTCAGCGCGGCAACCGTCAGGCAGGGCAGCGCCGCGATGGCCCCCGACAACCTCTCCCACAGGTCCGAGCTCGCCAGACCGGCGCGCGCCTCTTCCAGATCGGCCCCGGCGCTGAACACCTTGCCAGCCCCGGTCAGGATCAACGCACGGGCGTCGGTCGCGGCCTCGGCAATCTCGCACAGCTCGGTCAGCATCGCAGCGGTCAGCGCATTTGCCTTGTCGGGGTTGTTGAGCGTGACTGTCCACAGCCCGTCCGCCTTGTTCAGTTCAATCACGTCAATCCAACCCTTTGCCGAATATCCTCGCGCCGCAGCGAAATTTCGGTTCCCAGAAACTCATCCGCGTCTGACGAACACATCCACAACAGCGCCCGCGCCGGCCAATCGGCGGGGATATGATCGGTCCAATCCAACTGGCTGACGGCGTTGATCCCGCTGGCCTTGATGACCCGCTGCATATCGGTTGCAACCGTGCCGGGCGACAGGCCCATGGCGCGGATCTCATTTGAGGATTCCTCAAGATGCAGACATTCCGTCAGCATCTTGGCACCGGCCTTCGATGCGCAATAATGGCTCCAGGCCTCGACTGGGTTCGACGCCGCACCGGAAGAGACCGTCAGGACAGTCCCCCCACCCGCAGCGCGCATAACCGGCAGCGCGGCACGCATTCCGTGAAATACACCCTTGAGGTTGATGTCGATCGCCTTGCCCCATGAGGCAACATCAGCGCTGGATAAATGGAAGATCGGGTCTATGACACCCGCATTGCCGATCAGAACATCCAGTCCGCCAAACTTGTTTACACACTCTGCCACGGCCAGCTCGACCTGGGCGAAGTCACTGACGTCGCAGGCCAGTGCAATGGCGTTTTCACCAAGCGACGACGCCAATATCTGAATTTGATCCCGATTACGCGCCACTAGCACGACATTAGCCCCTGCTGCGGCAAATACGCGCCCTGCCTCGGCCCCGATGCCGCGACTGGCCCCAGTGATCAGTACGGTTTTCCCCTGCATAAGGTTCCAGTACCTCCATTGTCCTGAGAATTTATGAACCTCTATCCTGCGAACGGGGAATGGGTCCAGCCCTTCCCCCTTGACGCCCGCCGCCACCGGCATCACCATGCGCGCAAATTTGATCAAGAAGGGTTCTATGATGTCCGTTTTTCTCCGCCGCACCTGCGGCGCAGTTCTGGCCTACACTGTCATTTCGCAGGGGGCGCTTGCCGACGTTACTCCACAGGAAGTCTGGGATGACTGGCAGTCCTATCTGGCGCAGATGGGCTATACTGTATCAGGTGACCAGACAGATACCGGCAATGGTATCACCATCGAAAACCTGACGATGTCGATGGATCTCCCGGAAGAAGAGGGATCGTTCAGCATGGCCATGCCTGAAATGACCCTCACCGACAATGGCGACGGGAGCGTCAATATTGGTGTCCCGGAAAGTTTCCCCATGACCGTCACCGGCAATGTCGATGGTCAGGACGAGTCATTTACAGTCGATATCGAATACCTCCACAGCGGGCTTGTTATGACCGTCTCTGGCGATCCGGATGATGTGACTTACGATTACTCTGCAGACAGCCTTGGAATCAAACTGGGTAACATCGAAGTCGACGGTGAAACGTTGCCGCCCGAAGTGGTTGGTGGCTACCTTGAAATGGCGGATGTGAGCGGCAGCTCGCAAATGAAGATCGGCGAAAACCGCGATGTCGACCAAAGCTTTACGGCATCAGAGATGACCTACAGCTTGGCATTTCAGGATCCCGAAAGCGACGACGCTGGAAAATTCGACGGCACGCTTGGCGATCTGGCCTTCGACGGCACCAGCATTATCCCTTCAGATTTCAATTTCTCTGACCCGCAGGCATTCTATGACGCTGGCTTTGCCTTCTCGGGTCTCTTTACTTACGGATCAGGCCAGTCTTCGATGGCGGGCAGCAGCGAAGGCGAAGACTTTTCGATGGCCAGCGAATCCGAAGGCGGACGGCTTTCCGGCAGCATCGACGCCAACCGAATTGCTTATGACGTCGAACAAAACAGCGCCAAAATTGCTGTAACAACGGCGGAACTGCCCTTTCCAATCGAAATTGCCATGGAAAGTGGCGGTTTCAAGTTCGAATTCCCGGTACAGGAATCCGAAGAGATTCAACCCTTTGGGCTGGCGATAAACTTGACGGACTTCACTATGTCAGACGTGCTGTGGAGCATTTTTGACCCTGCAGCCGCCCTGCCACGCGATCCGGCCACGATTGCGCTGGACCTTTCCGGTACGGCCAAAGTGCTGACCAACTTCTTTGACCCCGAGGCCGTAGAGGCGCTTGAGTTTGCGGACGAAGCTCCGGGTGAATTGCACTCTCTGACGATCAACGAGTTGCTGGTCTCTATGGTCGGTGCGGAACTGTCCGGCGATGGCGACTTCACCTTCGACAATTCCAACACTGAGGAACTGGGCGGTCTGCCGACCCCCGCTGGCGTTGCGAACCTGCAACTGGTTGGTGCGAATGCCCTGATCGACACTCTGATCGGTATGGGTCTGATTGCCGAGCAAGACGCAATGGGCGCGCGAATGATGATGGGTCTCATGGCAGTGCCAGGGGAAGAGCCCGACACGCTGAATTCGACAATCGAGTTCAAAGAAGATGGTCAAATTCTGGCCAATGGACAGCGCATCAAATAAAAGAAACAGGGAAGGCGGCCCGTCTGCCTTCCCTTTTACGACGAGCGCCGGCGAACACGCCGGAACAGCACCGACCCACCGCTGCTGACACGTTGATCGTAGGCAAACCCAAGTGCCGAAAGATGATCGAAACAAGCCTTGATCCCATGCAATCCGATCTTACGGGTGTGGACCTCAAGATAGACTTTCTGGACATTCACAAGATCGACCCCGTCGAACAGAAACTTCTCGCCCCCTTCGATATCGACGATCAGCACGTTGGCTTCAAAGTCCCGCAGAATTTCTGACAGAGGACGTTCCGGCACGCTGACCTCTCTGACATAGTCCGGATCAGGGTCCAGAGATGAGGACCAGAACGGTTCGCGTATGTAAAATCGGGCGGTTCCGGGAACCCGTGTATCGCCGAGGGCAACCGCGTTCACCACCTCGACATTCGCAATGTCATTTGCCTTGTGGACACGGCCGATGAATTCACACAGCGTCGGGTTCGCCTCGATGCACATTGCGTGGCGTACACCAAGTTGCGTCACCAGATAGGATGAGATGAAGCCGATCCCAGCGCCCAGCTCTACCACGCGATCCTTCGCGTCGATGAATTTCGGCAGACCGGTCACTTCGTCTTTTTCGTAACGCTCGGCCAGGATTGAACGCTTGACCTTAGGCGTAATGATCTGCGGATCATCGGGGATCGCAACCCCGCGCAGCGATAGATTGTTCTGCATGTTGTGGCCTGCCCGTTCTTCCTGCCCAGTCGTCTCATTCTCATCCAGTTGGATCAACTACTAACCTACGGCTACGGACAAAACAGCGGAATTATTGCAGCCACATGCGAAATTCGCCTTTCTGGCCTTTCTGCAAACCCCCGAAAATGACCGCAGGTCTTGCGGGACGGACGGGCGGACGATAGGTCCAAAGAAACAAGACCGGAGGCCACATGACGCGCACACCCGAAGAGATCAGCCAACACCTGCTGGATGCCGCCCGAAAGGCCGGGGCCGAGGCTGCGGATGCCATCGTGCTGGACGGGTCTTCGGTCTCGGTAGAGGTACGCTCTGGCGCGCTTGAGGCCGCCGAGCGGTCCGAGGGCACCGATCTGGGGCTGCGGGTGTTTCTGGGCAAGCGTCAGGCCATCGTCTCAAGTTCCGACAGCCGCCCCGAAACCCTGACGGCCATGGCCGAACGCGCCGTTGCCATGGCCCGCGAAGCGCCCGAAGACCCGTTTACCGGTCTGGCGAATGAGGACCAGCTGATCCGGGATTGGGATATTCAGGCGCTGGAACTGCGCGATCCCGCGCCGGAACCCACGGCCGAAGACCTTTTGCAGGACGCTCTGGCGGCGGAATCCGCGGCGCTTACGGTCGACGGTGTCACACAAGTGTCGGATGCCGCAGCTGCCTATGGCACCCACCGCGTGCATCTGGCCGCCACCAACGGCTTTTCCGGCGGGTATGAGCGCAGCAGCCGGTCGACCTCCTGCGTGGCAATCTCGGGCCAGGGCACCGGGATGGAGCGGGATTACGACGGCGACAGCCGCACCTTCCAAAGCGATTTGCGCAGCCCGGACGAGATTGGCCGGACCGCAGGCGAACGTGCAGTGGCACAGGTCGGCGCGCGCCAGCCTGCAACAGGCGTCTATCCGGTTCTGTTCGATGAACGGATTTCCTCGTCGCTGATCGGGCATCTTCTGGGCGCCAGTAACGGCACATCCATTGCGCGCGGCTCGTCCTGGTTGTCGGATCGTCTAGGACAACAGGTTCTGCCGGAATATCTTTCGCTGATCGAAGACCCACATCGCCCGCGCATGTCCGGGTCGCGCCCCTTTGATGCCGAAGGCCTGCCCACACAACGCCGGGCGATCATCGAAAACGGTGTATTGACGGGCTGGACATTGGACCTGTCCAGCGCACGCAAGCTCAAGATGGCCTCGACAGGAAATGCTACGCGTGGCGTGTCCGGGCCTCCGTCGCCCAGCAACTGGAACCTGAGCCTGACACAGGGCGAGCACAGCCGAGCAGAGCTGCTGCGCGATATGGGCACCGGATTGTTGGTGACGTCGATGATCGGATCGACCATCAACCCCAATACAGGGGATTACTCTCGTGGGGCTTCGGGCTTTTGGGTCGAAAACGGAGAGATCACCCATCCGGTCAACGAATGCACCATCGCCGGAAATCTGCGCGATATGCTTCTGCGGATTATTCCGGCGAATGACGCCCGCCCCTATTTGTCGCGTGTGGTCCCATCGTTGCTGATCGAGGGAATGACACTTGCCGGCAACTGACCTGCCCCTGCTGATTGACGCCGCGCGCGAGTCTGGAAAGATCGCAACACGGTATTCCGGGGCAAAAGCACAACGCTGGGATAAGCCCGATGGTGCAGGCCCGGTAACCGAGGCTGATCTGGCCGTGAACGCGATGCTCGAACAGCGCTTGCCCTCTGCGCGACCGGGTTACGGCTGGCTCAGCGAAGAGACCGAGGACACCCAGCATCGCCTGTCCCGGGACCGGGTTTTTATCATTGACCCGATCGACGGCACCCGCAGCTTCACCGAAGGTTCCTCGACCTGGGCGCATTCCCTGGCTGTGGCGGAACATGGTCAGGTGACGGCGGCGGTTATTTACCTGCCCTTGCGTGACCTGTTGTATGCGGCGGCCAAGGGCCAAGGGGCCACACTAAACGGCGCGCCGATTGTCGTATCGGACACCCAAGACATCACGACGGCCGAGATCCTGGCCGCGAAACCCAATCTGGACAGCCGGCACTGGTGTCAGGGCCGGGTTCCTCAATTCCGTCGAAACTATCGCCCGTCGCTTGCCTATCGGTTGGCATTGGTCGGGCAGGGTCGCTTTGACGGAATGTTGACACTGCGCCCCAGCTGGGAATGGGACATCGCGGCAGGGGATTTGATCGTCCAAGAGGCAGGTGGCATATGTACGGACCGGCTTGGCGCCCCACTGCGCTTTAACAACCCACATCCGCGCCTGAATGGTGTCATCGCGGCAAACCCGCCATTGCACCGGCAACTGGCGGATCAGATTGACCCAGACAGTGCGGGCATTGCGCCATGAGCAAACCGCGATCCCTTAGTCTGGCGGCCTATCGCGTGCTTTCGTGGGGCGTACCCGGCAACGGGGACCAACCCTATGTGCCCCGACCATCAGGAGATCTGATCTGGATTCACATCGCCAATCCGGGTCGCCTTCGCGCGATGATGGATTTCTGCCACAGGCTGCTGCAGTCGCGCCCGGGCCTGTCGGTTGTCCTGTCGGCCCCACCCGAAGCGGACCTGAGTCAGTGGGACTGCGCGAAATACATTCTTGTGAACCTACCTTCGGAACAAACCGGCGCCGCGCGGGTGTTTCTGGACTATTGGCGTCCGAATATTGGCATTTGGGTTGGCGGCGGGCTGATGCCCAATGTGATTACCCGTGCCCACGAGCGCGAAGTGCCGTTGATCCTGATCGAAGCTGAAATCGACCTGAACACCGCGCGTGGGACCCGGTGGCTGCCCGATATCAGCAGGTACACTCTCGATTGCTTTCAACGAATTCTGGCTACCAGCAACGAAACGGCCCGGCAGATCCGCAAATTGGGAATCGCCTTCACCAAGGTCAGCGAGGCGCCTCCTCTGCTGATAAGTCCGAACCCTTCTCCGTGGCCCGAAGACGAACTGATCGAAACCAATCACGCCTTTTCAAGCAGACCCATATGGCTCGCGGCCTGGGTGAAGGATAAAGAGTTCATCTCGGTCCTCAGCGCCCACCGTCAGGCCATGCGGATGCTGCCCCGGTTGACCTTAATACTGCATGTCGCCGACATACAGGAAGCCGCCCCACTGCACCGGCGGCTCGAAGCCATGGACTTGCGCTGCATCAACTGGGACGATGGCGGCATGATTGAAGATACCACACAGGTCATCTTGTCCTCGGACCCAGAGGATTTGGGCTTGTGGTACCGTGTTTCGGCAGTGTCCTTTATCGGCAACTCGCTCGAACGGGGCGACGGGGGACAGGATCCGTTTGGTGCGACCGCCCTGGGATCGGCTGTCATACATGGCCCACATGTTGACCAGCATCAGACAGCCTACGATCAGCTGGACCAGGCAGGCGCCGCTTTGACGGTCAGAACCGCAACCGAACTTGGGGATGCCGTGGTAGAGTTACTTGCGCCTGACCGCGCGGCGGATATGGCTTTGGCAGGCTGGCAGATCGTGACCGACGGTGCGCCGCAATCAGATCAGCTGATCGAACTGGTACAGGACTATCTGGACGAACGGAGCACCGACGATGCGGGCACCTGACTTTTGGAACACCGCTCCGGATCAGTTGGACCTCAGGGCCCGGCTGCTGTCCCCGTTGGGACGGGTTTATGCGGCGGCGACAGCCCGCAGGCTGGCCTCGGAAACAGGTTTCAACCCAGGCGTCCCCGTTATCTGCATTGGAAACCTGAATGCAGGCGGGACCGGCAAAACACCAACCGTGATCTGGATGATCGAACAGCTGCGGGACGCGTGGCATCAGACCCATGTTGTCACCCGAGGCCACGGCGGCGCACTGACAGGACCTGTGCGCGTCGATCCTGGCAAACATACGGCGGCAGAAGTCGGGGATGAACCGCTGCTGCTGGCCGCATTTGCGGATGTCTGGGTGGCCAAGGACCGCGCCGCGGGCGCAAAAGCCGCTGCCCAGGCCGGGGCAACGGTAATCCTGTTGGATGACGGGTTTCAGAACCCCTCGGTCGCCAAGGATTTCTCGGTCATCGTAGTGGATGCCGAGCGGGGGTTCGGCAACGGATTGTGCCTGCCTGCGGGTCCACTGCGGGAACCGGTCGATGTGGGGCAGCAACGGGCCGATCTGGTGCTGTCGCTGGGCGGCACAGACGCGCAGACAAGGTTCGCCGCCCGCTGGGGCGACATGCTGACGGTTCCGCATGCCACCGGCGCGGTCGAGCCGCTGCAGACCGGAATGGAATGGACCGACACGCCAGTTCTGGCCTTTGCCGGTATCGGCCATCCGGAGAAGTTCTTTGCCACCCTGCGCCAACAGGGCGCCACCCTGCTGCGGGCCGAGGCGCTGGACGATCACCAGCCCCTGACACCGGCCCTGATGACACGGCTAGAGAATGAAGCGCGCCTGCTGGGCGCTCAGATGGTCACAACGGAAAAAGATGCGGTCCGCCTGCCAGCCGCCTTTCGCAGCAAGGTCATCACCCTGCCCGTCCGGCTGAATATGGACGAGGGCGACCGGGTCAAACAGTTGCTACTGCAGGTCGCGCCTTCGCCCTGAAGGCGACCGGCCCTGACAGGCCGGTCGTGTTTGGATTTAGCTGCCCAGTTCGGCGTCGATCAGCTTTTTGAATTCTTCGTAAGACTGATTGTCGACCTTCTTGCCGTTCACAATAAAGGATGGGGTTGCTCTGATGTCGTCGCGTTCTGCGTTCTCCTGATACCAGGCCACCAAGGTCTGCGCACGATTTCCGTCCTGCAGGCAAGCATCAAGCTGGTCATTGCTGATCCCAGCTAAACGTCCGATCTTGCGCAGTTCATCCACGATCTCCGCAGGTCCACCGGCACGGGTCCATTCAGCCTGATCCTTGTAGATCAAGTCGGAGATGCCGAAGAACTTCTCGGGGCCGCCGCAGCGCGCGACCATCGAGGCCCAAAGTCCGTATTTGTCAAAATACACTTCGCGGTAGGTAAACTTGACCTTGCCGGTGTCGATGTAGTCCTTTTTGATTTTCTTCAGCGGCCCCTGATGAAAACTCGCGCAATGCGGACAGGTATAGGACGCATATTCGATGATCTCGACGGGCGCGTCCGCGGACCCTTGCACCATTTCGATGATGGTCGAAGTGTCCAGATCGGCCTGTTGTGCCTCGGCGCTGCTGACCAGCGGGTTGGACGGAGAGGAATTTGACAGCGACAGCCAATAGCCACCTGCGGCTATGGCGACAGCCGCGCAGATTCCGATTGCAATACGGCTCATGAATCAGCCCTTTCTCAGCGTTTTTGCTTGGATAAAACGTTACGGCCCAGACGTTCAAGGGCTGTACGCAGATCGCCATCATGGACGCCCTGCGCAGCCCGGTCTGCCTCGGCTGCAATTTCTGGTTCGATTGTGGGTTTCGCCTGTTTCGGCTTGTGGTCGAAGCTGGCCTGCCCCTCGGCAAATCCTGTAGGAGCCGTCTGGGTGATGCGCACCCGACTAATCGCATTATAGCCATAGACCGCATTCACCTTACCGCGCAGCTGTTCCTTCTGCATTTCCAGCATCGGCGCCTGCGGGCCGGTGGTCAGCACCGTCAGCGTGGCCCCCATACCGCCCTTGCCATAGCCTACGTTAACCGGCCGCGCGATCGAGGCCACATCCTGTCCGACGATCTCGGCCCAATGGGTCAACAGGCGTGAAACGGCGAATCCCCGGCTTTCCCCGGCGCGCCTGATCTGGCCGTTCAGCAATGTCGCAGTACGTTTAAAGCCGCGTGTCGAAGAACGTCTGGGCTGCATCTGGTTTCCAACTCCTGTCTCTCTATTGTAAAGGGCAGAACACCGGGCGCCAGCGAAACCCGACAAGGAGATATGTAAAACTTGCGTGACACCCACGAAATTGACTTCAGCGATGAGTTGCTGGCCTGGTACGACCGCAATGCCCGTGAAATGCCATGGCGCATCGGTCCTGCCGATAGGTCTTCCGGAATGCGTCCTGACCCCTATCGGGTTTGGCTGTCCGAAGTCATGCTACAGCAGACAACTGTGGCAGCGGTGCGCGACTATTTCCTGCGGTTCACATCTCGGTGGCCGACAGTTGAATCACTGGCCGCAGCGCCTGACGAGCAGGTCATGGGGGAATGGGCCGGTCTGGGATATTATGCCCGCGCCCGCAATCTGCTGAAATGCGCGCGCGTTGTGGTTGAAAGCCATGATGGCTGTTTTCCCGACTCACACGATGAGCTGCTGAACCTGCCGGGCATAGGCCCGTATACAGCCGCCGCGATTGCAGCCATTGCCTTTGATCGTCCGGAAACCGTGTTGGACGGCAATGTCGAACGTGTCATAGCCCGCCTATACGACATTCACGATCCGCTGCCGGGGTCAAAACCACAACTCAAGCAACGTGCAGCTGCATTGACCCCAGCGGTGCGTCCGGGCGACTATGCACAGGCCGTGATGGATCTGGGTGCGACTGTCTGCACCCCAAGATCCCCGGCATGCGGGATATGTCCAATGCGCACGCGTTGCCGCTCCCACGCTGCGGGTACCCAGGCCGATCTGCCCCGCAAAACACCGAAAAAGCCAAAACCCACACGTTATGGCCATGTCTACATCACCCAGACAGCGGACGGGGCGATGTTGCTTGAACGCCGCCCAGACAAAGGGCTTTTGGGCGGTATGCTGGGATGGCCGGGATCCGAATGGTCCGATGCGCCGTCTGACACCGCGCCGTTTGCGGCGGACTGGCGCGTTCTACCGGGCGAAGTGCGCCACACGTTCACGCATTTCCACCTGATCCTGCAGGTTTGGGCAACCTCTTTACCGCCCGGTGCGGCACCGGAGGACATGATCTTGCTTGATAAACATGCCTTTCGGCCCAGCGATCTTCCGACGGTCATGCGCAAGGCATTTGACCTCTGGCGCAACCAGTAACACATTATGCTGAAACACGACCTACGGATAGTCTGTCCCGCGTCGACCGGAGCTTTTGATGATCGCATCTGAAACATTGACTCGCTGGCAATCCACCCTTCCATTCTGGGTCTCGTTTTTGCTGATTCCATTGATTTGGGCCACGGCCTTTGTGGGTGGCTGGTGGGTCTTGCTGGTGCCGCTTTCAACATGGTGGATATTTGCCGCGCTGGATCAGCTCACCGGGCTCGACCTCGAAAATGCGGACCCAGAGACGCCGGACAGCATGTTGCGCTGGTATATCCTGCTGACCAAAGCCTGGGTTCCGGTACAGTTCCTGACCCTTTACGGGCTGCTTTGGTATGTGACGCACAGCTCTCACCTGTCTTCACCAGAAAAGATCGGCCTGTTCTTTGGCATGGGTGTGATCTCGGGAACGATTGGAATCAACTACAGCCACGAACTGATGCACCAGAAGGGCCGGCTGGAGCGCGGGCTTGGCGACATCCTACTGGCCATGGTCTTGTACTCGCACTTCCGGTCCGAACATTTGCTGGTTCACCACCGCTATGTCGGAACCCCGCGCGATCCGGTAACAGCACGGTACAACGAAGGCTTTCATCGCTTCTATCCGCGTGTTCTGTGGCAATGTCTGGCCTCCGCCTTTCATGCTGAGCGCGAGAAACTGGCGCGCAAGGACCGCCCCTGGACGGACCGCACAAACCCGTTCTGGCGTTATTGGATATTACAGGGCGGCTTGCTGGCGTTGGCAGGTTTGATTGGCGGATGGTCCGGCCTTGTCCTGTTTCTGATTCAGGCCGGCGTCGCCATCTGGCAGCTTGAACTGGTGAACTATGTCGAACATTACGGGCTGACCCGAAAATATCTGGGCCAGGGGAAGTACGAACACGTCCTGCCCTGTCATTCGTGGAACGCGTCGCAAAAAGCGTCGAACTGGCTGCTGATCAATCTACAGCGCCACTCGGACCATCACTACAAACCCAACCGTCGATTTCCACTGCTTCAACATCACGATCAGAACACCGCACCGCAACTGCCCTACGGATACCCAGTGATGACGATCGCCGCGATGATCCCACCGCTCTGGCGGCGTGTCATGAACCCCCGTGTGCGGGATTGGCGCCGCCGGTACTACCCCGAAGTCACAGACTGGCAACCCTACAACAAGTCACAAAACCCGATGCCAGGGTCCTGACCGCAGCGCGCCTCGGCGCGCTGCCCGGCCCAACGACTGGCCCTGCGTCTTTGATGCGTGATCCATCGACGAGAGAGCCATGAGCTACATCACCCAGATATCCATCGGGTATTCAACACCGCGCACAGGGTGGCCCTTGTTTTCGGTAAATTCGGCTGTCAGTTCGGAGGCACTGCTCCCTTCCTGCTCAAGCTGCAGGCGCACCGCATCACTCAGCACGATCCGGGCCTGCAGCTCGCGGGTCATTGCCTCAAGTTTCGCAGCGACATTTACCGCATCACCGATCACAGCAAATTCCAGACGGTTGGCGCCAATATCCCCCAGAACAACCGAGCCATAATGGACACCGATGCCAACATGAATCTCGGGCTCTCCGGCACGTCTACGTTCTATGTTCCACCGGTCAATCACAGTCACCATGCCGCGCGCGCAGGATACCGCGTTGGTCGCATCCAACGGTGTCGTCACCGGGGTCCCGAAAGTTGCCATAAGACCATCGCCCAAGTACTTGTCCAATGTCCCATGATGGCGGAACACTTCGGCCTCCATCCTGGCGTGAAATCCACGCAGCACCTCGATCACGTCATAAGGATCACGACCCGCCGCATATTTGGTGAACCCCACAATATCTATGAAGAGCACTGCGACATTCTCTTTTCGCACCTGTTTGAGCGGATCATCATTTTGGCTCAGTTCCTCCACCACATTTGGTGAGAAATATCGCGACAGGTTCGCTCGTTCCCGTTCCAACCCAGCATTGGTCATCAGCAGATGATTGAGCCGCCGCATCGACACGCCCAGCGTCACCGCCACCATCAGGAACACAATCACTTGCTGTATTCGGTCGTGAACCTCAAAGCTGTTTGGATCCAACATCTCGGCTACATCCGGATACCCCTGCAAGGCCTCGGCCACTTTCTCACTTATGCCGGGAATCGGAAACGCAACCCACCAGGCGATCACCCATCCGGTAGTCCAGATTATTGCAGTCCATGTGCCTATGGCAATCACCGTGCGCCAGGAATAGGCCATGGTTCCTGCTGCAAGAATGACGAAGAAATACTGAAAGTTGTCAAACCGGAATTGCATTGCCAATGGGCGCACATCATCGCTGAACGGGTTGGGAATGATCATTCCCAAAGTCATAATCAAAAGGTCAACAAAGATTAGTAGCAACTCTGTCCGAGATTGCCCTACACGGCCTGCCCGTCGGATCATCCAACCATTTGCGCAAATCAGCAAAAGGATGAAATGATACCAAAGGACCTCCCAATGCGGGTTCAGGTATATCAGCAAAAGGCCAGTCAGACCCATTGCGATCCAGCGGGCCCGGACAGCAAGCTCCAGCCCCTCGCGCTTGTGCCGTTCCAGCGCAGCTTCGGTGTATTTATTCTCGATTTCTACTTCGTTCGGACGGGTGAAAAAGAACCGCCTAGCCCGAGGTTCGCTGGCTGCTGTGTCCGACATTGCGAAAGCTCCTACACTGCGCCGATTGCTTCATTAGGCTCATATCGGAACTCATCAGGGAAAGAAACAAAAGACCCCGCCGTTGATCGGCGGGGCAAGGCTTAGTGCCTTGTGTCAGGCCACAGGCACCGGCGGTATTGGTGAAATCAGTTGTGCATCTCGGACCGGATTTGCTGACGCAAGACGTCGATCGGCACGGTTTTGCCGTCGCGCTTGAAGCACCAGTAAGTCCAGCCATTGCACGAGGGCGCATTCTCAAGATGGGCACCGACCTGATGGATCGAACCCTTGATGTTTTGCCCCACAAGCGTGCCATCGGCGCGGACCTTGGCCTTGTGACGCTGGTTCATGGAATAGAGTTCCTCGCCCGGGCGTAGCATGCCGCGTTCGACCAACTGGCCAAAGGGCACGCGTGGCTCGGCGCGTTTGCTGGCGCTGACCTCCAGCGCCTCGCGGTCGAATTTACGCACTTTCGCGATGCGCTTTTCGGCCACTTTGCGATAACTTTCTTCGCGCTCGATCCCGATGAATTCGCGACCCAGCATCTTGGCCACGGCCCCCGTAGTCCCGGTGCCAAAGAACGGGTCCAGAATAACGTCACCCGGATTGGTTGATCCAACCAGCACGCGGTGCAGCAATGATTCCGGTTTCTGCGTCGGATGCGCCTTGTCGCCGTTTTCATCCTTGAGCCGTTCATGGCCAGTGCAGATCGGCAGCACCCAGTCGCTGCGCATCTGGATGCCTTCGTTCAACGCTTTCAGTGCCTCATAGTTGAAGGTGTATTTCGCCCCTTCACGCTTGGAGGCCCAGATCATTGTCTCATGCGCATTGGTGAACCGCTTGCCACGGAAATTCGGCATCGGGTTCGATTTGCGCCAAACTACATCGTTGAGGATCCAATACCCTGCATCCTGCAACGCAGACCCAACGCGGAAAATGTTGTGATACGATCCAATCACCCAGATGGCGCCATTGGGCTTCAGCAGACGATGGGCCGCCTTCAGCCATTCCCGCGTGAACTGGTCGTAGACGCCAAAGCTGGAAAACTGGTCCCAGTGATCATCGACTGCATCCACTTGGCTGTTATCGGGGCGGTGCAGTTGCCCTTTCAACTGCAGATTATATGGGGGATCGGCAAAAATCAGGTCAACCGAAGCCTCGGGCAGACTGTTCATCACTTCGATGCAGTCCCCGGATAGGATCGTGTTTACAGGGAGCGCTGTCGCGCCCTTTTTGGTAGTCGTTGTCATATCGCTGCCTCAAGTTCCACGGCGCTTATGCGCTCATTTGGTTGAGACAAGGATGAGTCAAAGACGATTCGCCGTCAATTTCTTTTTTGAATCAGCGGCTTACGATTTACTCTTGATACAACATATTGTGGACGGGCTTGAACGAAACTCTATGGTGAGGGGTCACACCAAGATTTCGCAGCGCATCCTTGTGTTGTTTTGACGGATAACCGGCATTTGTCTCCCAGCCGTATCCCGGATGCTGTTGCGCCAAATCCACCATCAGTTGATCGCGCCAGTTTTTGGCAAGGATCGAAGCTGCGGCGATCGACACGGAATGGGCATCGCCTTTGACCACTGCCTGTGCCGGAATGGCCAGTCCGCGCGGGATCATATTTCCGTCGATCAACAGATAATCAGGGGGGGGATCCAGCGCCGCCACCGCGCGCTCCATTGCCAGATGCGAGGCACGCAAGATGTTGTGCTCATCAATCTCGGCCACCGAAGCCTCGGCCACCGCGAATTCGGCGCAGCCACGCAGGGCAGTATCCAATGCGGCCCGGCGCTTGGCCGAGAGTTTCTTTGAATCGTTCAGACCTTGGGGAATTTCCGCGGGGTTCAGGACCACCGCCGCCGCCACAACAGGACCGGCCAGCGGACCTCGGCCAACCTCATCGACACCGGCAATCCGCAGATATCCCTGCGCAAGAGCGGCTTTTTCAATCTCATAATCTGGTGTGGTCATGTTTTGGGAAAATCCTGTTTTCCCCCATTGCGCAAGAAAAAAGAGAGGACAGCAATCGCTGCCCTCTCCGACGTGATGCTTCTAAGGCACCACTCCTGCTCGAACCGTATTACTTGTAAACGACGCGGTATCCCTGTTGGCGCAGGCACGCGGGTTCATAGGCCCGCTTGACCTTATTGCCATTCCAGAAACCGACCTTGCACTTTTTGGGCAGGCTATTGGCGTATTTGTAGTGCTTATCCAGGCAGCGCGTCCCCAGAAGCGGGCGCTTTTTGCCATAGCCCTTGAAGGTTTCCATGCACCGTTGCGGCAGACTATAGCGCGCAACGCGCTCGGGCAAGGGACGGATATGGTTCGGCCGATGCCTGGGGGTCCTCTGGATGTGCTGTTTGGGGGCCTGATACACGTGGTTGTAGTTGCGGGTAACCTTTTTGCTGTCGCCTTGCTTGTCAAAATGATGGATGGCAGCGCCAATCAAGGCAATCGCCGCCAGCCCGCCAAGAATATCTTCTGCATCAGCGGCACGGGCCTGGGATGCAGAAACGCCGGTGATTGCGACTGCAGAGGCGATGATCAGAGCGATGAATTTCTTATGCATGGTGCTGTCCTTTCGGGTACTCGGTGGACGTGATGACAGTCCGTAAATTCGATAACCCGACATTGGGGGTGTCCCCTTCAGACAAGCAATAACGCCGTTTTGTTATCCGATATCAGACCGCGAAACCCCTTTGCGTTATTGAATATCAACCAAAGCCATGCGCAGGATGCGGCCTATGAAACAGATCCTCTCTTCTCTGGCCATCGGGGCCCTGATATCGCTTGGTTCCATGGCGTCAGCAGCGGACTGCTATGCCGATTACAAGGCCAAGCAGGACAATCCGTTGCGCCTGCATTATGGCGTCATGCAGGTTTCGTCCTGCGGCAAAGGAAAAGCCAAAAAAGAGGTCGCGCAACGGCTGCGCGGCTCGGGCTGGACCCTGCTGAACGTCATGTCCGTTTTTGGGCCGGAAGGGTTGGATAAAAGGAAGGCCAATGCCGGAAAATTCTATCTCCGTTACTGAGGCACGGCGCTCGGGCGTCAGGTTGGTTGGCGCGGGCATCACGGTAATCGTTGTCATACTTGTGGCCTCTGCCGCCTTTCTGTTGTGGACATTGCCAGATGCAAACGCGTTCAATGCCCGCGTCGAACGTCTGTTCGTCGAGAGTGATCTGACCTCGCAGACCGAGATTCGCCTACTCGAGATTCTGGCCCAGTCCGGCACTGCCTTTGCCGATACATTGTCCAGTTACCGCATGGTTATCTTTGTTTTGCTGGTTTTCGCCACTGCAATGCTGATTGCTGCGCTGGTGTTTCTGGTCATGCTGGTGCTGTTGAACCGACGCATGGCACAGATTGAGCGCACTGGGATTCAGGTCACTTCACTTTTGATCAGCCGGGAAGAGAATACCGTCTATCTCAATAACATGGATTTCAAACTGACTGCGTCGGCGATGGAAACCCTGTCAGTTCTTGCCGAATCCCGGTTGGATGACGAGGTTCTATCCGGCATTCAGATCGAGGCGATGATTTCCGGCAAAAGCACCGCTGATTGTGACGAGGCTGCTGGCGCGACGCGGATCAAGCGCCTGCGCGATGCTTTGGGCAATCAGATGGTCAGCGAGTTGCTGGTCAAGAACATCGCTAAAAAAGGCTATATGTTGTCGATCGAAAAAGACGTCATTCAGATGATTTGATATTGGGAAAATCCTGCTCTGCCCCTTGGAAAACACGGATCAAACGCCCATCCTATAAAGACCCGTGCCAGGGAGGATGATTATGAACGTTCACGTGACTCCAAATATCAAAGGCTATGGGATCTCGGTCGAACCACTTGTCGGCCGTATCGCAATCTACCGGGATGAGATCCTTCTGGCTGAAAGCTTTGATGCCAAGGTAATGTACGAAACTCGGTTGCCGCCGATGATCTACATCCCCCGTCAGGATGTACATGTCGATCTCAGCGATGAGACCGAACTTCAGACATTCTGCCCGTTCAAGGGCACCGCCACTTACCACGATGTCGTTCTGGCGGATCAACGATTGGCCAACTCCGTCTGGGCTTACGAGAATGCCCTGCCCGAAAGCGCCGCGATCCAGGGCCATATCGGCTTTATGCCCACCGCATATACGCGGATTGAGCTGGGTGAAAACAACCTGCGCAACCCGGAAGACGGCAATATCAGCGGGCCGCTGATTGATTGGCTGATGCGGGGGGCCAGTGATCTCAGCACGCCCGAAGCATTCACCAAAGCGCTGGCCGAGAAGATGCTGGAACATGGAATTGCCATTCAGCGCCTCAGTATCCTTGCCTGGTCCTTACATCCGTTGATCGCGGGCAAACACTATATTTGGGAAAAGGGTGAGGCCGAGATTTCGACCAATGTGCCCACCTATGAAATCCACGACCACCCCGCCTATATCAACAGCCCTCTGCGCCACGTGTCCAACGGTATGGGCGGCGTGCGCCAAAGGCTGAATGACGAGAACCCTCAGCACAGCTTTCCAATCATGGAAGACCTGCGCGCCAAAGGGGCGACTGACTATGTCGCGATGCCCCTGCCATTTTCCGACGGGCGCACCAATGTCTTGACGCTGACTTGCGATCACCCCGACGGGTTCACAACGGCCAATCTTGGGCTGGTGTTCGAATGCTCCTCGGTGATTGCCCGGTTCTACGAAGTCTTCATGCAGCGCGAAAACGCCCAGGTATTGCTGGAAACCTATGTCGGAAAGCGGACCGGCGCGCGTGTCCTGGGCGGAGAAATCCGTCGTGGCGACGGGGATGAGATTGATGCAGCCATCATGTTCTGCGACCTGCGCAATTCTACCCTGTTGGAAGAAAAGCTGGGCCGCGCCGCCTATATCAACCTGCTGAATGACTTCTTTGAAACGGTCTCGGGCATCGTCGACGAAAACGGTGGTGAAGTTCTGAAATTCATCGGGGACGCTGTTCTTGCTGTATTCCCGGCAGGCGAAGATTCGACCTTAGCCCGCGAAAACGCGCAGCGATCAGCAGTTGGAATCGTTGAAAGGCTTGGAGAGCTGCGCAAGTCCGGGTCGGACATGCATTGCGACTGTTCGATTGGTGTCGCTTATGGGCGCGTAACTTACGGCAATATCGGGTCGCGCGAACGGTTAGACTTCACCGTCATCGGACAAGCGGCAAACGTCGCCGCACGGCTTGGGGAATACAGCAAGATCGTGAATCACAGGATCGTTGTTACCAAAGACATCGTGCCGGCCTGTACAGACGCTTTGCCACTTGGAGAGGTCAAGCTGCACAACGTGTCACAACCCGTGTGCTCATACGCGCTCAAAACCTCGGCGGACGCGATTCTGAACGGCTAGTCGCGCGAAGTTGCGTTTGATACTCACGCATCTTGCGATAGGGACAGCACTATCCGCCCAGCAGAAGCAACGCGGTTTGGGCCGGGGAAATTGTGCTTTGAAGCTGCGAGATCTGACTGCGCGCAAGGTATCTGTCGGTCAAATCCCCGATCGCCTCTTCATCCGCGAACTGCGCTAAATCGTCAGATCCAGTCAGGTTCGACAACCTGTCCTTGAACACCTCAAGCTGCTTGTCGATGTCCAACTGACCAAAGCTTGAAGGCAACCCAAGTGCCATCTCCATCATCTTTCGCAACGGCGGAAGGCCCATCAAGTCGAACCATTTCGTGTCACCACTGCTGTCTTGCGATGCCAACTCAGCCAGCGCATGTTTTGCATAGAGGGATATGCGCATTGTCTCGTCCTGTTCACCCACGGCGACCTCAAAGCGTGAGGTCACGTTGTCCCGGGCAATATCCTCCATAAATGTCGAAAGAATGGTTCTTCGAATTTCGCCAGGGCCCAGTCCAAATGCCTCAGAGAATTCACGGTATCTTTTATCAGATAGGCGATTGGACAATGCATCATCTGCGCTTGTTCCATCTGACAGGATTTTCTGGATGAAATAGCGGTTGTCAATGTCGCCCTCCAGACCAAATGCGCCCAAGGCAACCTGTAGCAACCGGCGGTCAGAAACCAGATCTTCAGCCGTCTGAACCTTGCCGATGTTTTCCCGGAAATACGTCGCCTCACGCTCATTGACCGACGAAGAGGAAAAGCTGTTCAACTGGCCTTCGTAGGTGCGTTGAAGGAACCGCCAGCCAACAATGCCACCTGAGGGTATGACCGGCTGAAAGGTCATTGCTGGTAGGCCATGAGGCGCTCTTCTCGCGGTAGCAGAGCACGCAGGGATTTAAGGCATTTGTAATACTGCTCGGCCAACAAGGCTTCTGTTGCCTCGGCCAAAACTCTGCGGCTGTCCGCATCCGTAAACACTTGGCTCAACTCTTCCACCCGACGCAGCAGTTGTTGGCGGGCGCTTTCAGCTTCCATGTCTCCAGACAGAACCAGTTGCGTCGCATAGCACACTCTGCGAACGGGTGTGTTCACCTCGTCAGGATGTATCGCATCGCGCAAACGCAGGACATTTGCCTGTGGTGTCATGATTGAAAACCGACTTCTACGATCGCCGTTTTCCACAACTACACCATTAATCAGCACCCGTTCTTTTGGGGCAAGCTTCAATACCAAACCCGCCATCAGTTCGCACCCATTTGCCGAAGGCCTTTAAGAACGGCCATGTTTATTTCCAGAAGGGGCTCTACCGAAGCCTTATTGCTGAGTATCTGGCTGCTGTGCTGTTCGGTGAACTCAGCAAGATAGAAAATCCGGGCGCGAAGGTCATTCGGCAAGGCGTTATCGGAATCGGCGACCCCGTTTGCCAACACAGACCAAAGCCTCCGGTTTTCATGCAAAGCCTGAACAAACGCTCCAAAGTCGGTTTTGTGCCGCGCGGCCGCAGCCTTCAACCGATGCGTGATCTTGGAAATCGCCTCATATTCCGTATCACGCGGTGTGCGCGTCGGAGCAGCGGTCTGCGCATAGGCGCGTTGTGCAAGAGTTTGCGGTGTCACTTGAAATCCTTCCAAAAGGCCGTCTTACGGCGGTCAAAGCCGGGGCGCGTTTCCACGCCCCGGCCAGGGTCCTGAACTTAGCGGAACAGCGACAGGATCGACTGCGGCGCCTGGTTGGCAATCGACAACGACTGCGTTGCCAGTTGCTGCTGTACCTGCAGGGCCTGCAGACGGGCCGAGGTTTCTTCCATATCGGCGTCAACCAGCGCTCCGATACCGGACTTGAACGAGTCAGAAAGATTCGAGATGAATTCTTTCTGCGTTTCGATCCGGCCCTGAGACGAACCGAACGCCGCAGATGCATCAATGGACGTATCGATCAAGGTCTCGATAGTACCCAGCGCCGCCTGAGCACCAGCATCTGTCGAAACATCAATCGAAGCCAACGCCCCCAGGCCACCTGCATTGGCATTGGTGAACTGCGCCGAGACAGTAACGTCCCGATCAGCGTCGGCACCAGCCGTCGCAGCACCGGTTACAAATGTCAAAGTGCCCGGGTTGGCTGAGTCATAGTCGATTGCGACACCCGTGATCCCCAGGGAATCGATCTGATTTTTCAGGCCAACGGCAACAATGGCATCCGTATAAGCGGCGTCATATGTTCCAGATGGGTCCAGATCAGCAGCTTGCACCGTGTAGGACGCAACCTTGTCACCTATAGTGATCGAGATCTTGTCACCAGCAGCAAAGTTGTCCGTTGAACTGTCCACCACGATGTCGCCGGTTCCACCAGCTTTGTCCATCGTGAAGCCCGCGGCGTCATTGTCGGTTGTGACGTTGTCCGAGCCGGCCAGAACACCTTTGCTGGCATACCCACCTGTGGACAGGTTCTGCGAGGCCACCGAAATCGAAGATGCGGTTACGTTGCCACTGGAGTCACGATCCAGAGACGACAGGATCGAGGCTGTACCCGCCGAACCGTCAACCAGGTTAAGCCCGTTAAACTGCGCCGCTCCAACCACCGATGCGATCTGATCTTTAAGAGCAGTCACGTCGTCATTGATTTTGCCGCGGTCAACGTTGTCTTCCTGTGCCGCAACGATCTTCTCTTTCATCTGGGACAGCAAGTCAGTGACTGTCTCAGACGCATTCCGGGCCACCGCAACGGTCGATTCACCCAGTGCCAAACTGTCTTTGATGGCGTTGAACCCCTTAACGTCCGACTCCATGACTTTGGAAATCGCCCAGACGGCTGAATTGTCCTTGGCTGTGGCAACGTCCTTACCAGTTGAAATCGCGTTCTGGGTCTGCGCCAGGTTCTTGTTGACCGATTTCAGGGTTTGCAGCGCAACCATGGCGCCATTGTTGGTCAGAATGCTAGACATAGCTTTCTTCCTTTTCCGTTCGGGCTTTTTCGCCCTTGCTTACCCCGCAACATGTGCGGGCTTTGACGTCTTTCTGATCACTGCGACCCGCCGACGGGCTGTTCGCGCCACCTGAGTTTTCCAGATGCAGGATCACCTTTGACGCCGATCTCCTAACGGAGTGCTAAGACTCGAAAATCCGAAAGTTCGGATTTGATTCAATCCTCGTGCTAGGCCCGCTTTTCCAGCTTTGCGTGACTGCGAACGGCAAAATCGCTGCGTTGCCCATCCGCTCCATAAATACTGAATTCCTGACGCACTCGGCGCAGTTCAGCCATGCGCCCGGCAACCGCCCGAATCCCTTCGGCCGCACTGTTCAGAAGAGCCTGATTCCGGTCGACTTTCTTTTGAACCCCGATCAGTTCATCACTATCAATCACCTCAAGATCATTGATCGCACCGATCAGCTTTTCCTTTTCCGGGGCCATGTGATTCAACCGATCCAGATCCCCGGTCACCAAGGCGTTGCGTTCAAGGTCCAGAACTTCTTCAAGAGATTTGATCAGGTCATGTTCAGACTTGTTAGGCATTGGTATTCTCCATCATGGACTGAAACAGGATTTCGGACAGGCCAACACCGCCGGACCTGGCAAGCTGCAGTGCCTGCTGCTGAACAAGAAACGATGAAAACTGGTCTTCACCCGCACCGCCGCCGAACGAATCTCGGGATTCGCCTAGACCTGCGGACTTAAGCATTTCAGACAGGAACGCCGCCTCAAGCTCTACCGCAGCATCTTTCAGCTTTTGCTCAACAGACAAGGGCTGCGGCGCCGCTGGGATACCAGATAGCTTCATAGCTTTCTCCAAAAATTGCATCGAACTTTCTGGATCAAAGATGAAAGCGGTTAAAATAAACGTAACTTCCTGCGGGCAAATTCCTGGTTACGCAAACCGGAGCCGGAGCAAAATGCCCAACCCTCTTATATTGTCCACATCCTCGACCGCCAGCGCCGCAAAATCTGAAACTGCCGCCAAGGGACACCCAATCTCGGAAGGGGCTGACACCTTTGCTGAGGTAATGGAGCAGGAATTGCAGCGTTCCGAAGGTGACAGCTTGAATGAGAACGTGCCCGAACTGACCATTAATGCCGAGGTGCAGGTTGAAGAGGATGTGGTCGAAGAAGACTCTGTTGATCTTGCCACCAGCCTGTCGGGAAAACCTGTAACTGACCCGCCCGCCCGCCCGCCGGCGCAGGACGAAGAGATGGCACCTGAGGAAACGCCGGCATCGCTGCCCGAACCTGACAAGGCCGTAATACTCGCAGCGCCAAACAATGCGGCCCCCGATCCTCGGGGTGATGCGCTTGGAAACGCGGCGCAGCGCGCCCGATCTGAGGTTCCGGCTTTGTTGCAGGCGAAAACCGCACAGCAAAAACCGGAACACAATCTGCCGCAAACCACTATTGCAAAGGGCTATCGGACCAAGGCGTCGATACCCTCGGATTCTGCGCCCGGAAAACCCGAAGTGCCAGAACCAAAGCTGGTTTCGCGAGATACACCCGATGCGGCTCAGGCTCCCAAAGCCACCGGTTCACCGCCGACAACACAATCCGTTCCGACACTTGTTCAAATGCAACTGATGACGTCTGCCAAGGTGCAGGACGTTGATTTGGTATCAGACCCCGACGCCGAGGGGATTCTGACCGCGCGCGAAAGCCAGCCATTTTCAACGGCACGAGATACGTCAGCAAGCCATCAGCACTTTTTAACCTCAGCACGGGCAGAAACGACGCGGGCAATCGCGGGGCAGATGGCCGCTGCGATACATGCAAGACCACAATCCAGCACGATTCAACTGACCTTGAATCCGGAAGAGCTGGGCAAGATCTCAATCGTCATGAATGGCCGGGATGACGGGTTGCAGATGACGATCGCAGCCGAGCGGCCGGAAACTCTGGAAATGATGAGGCGACATCTTTCGGTTCTTGAGGCTGAGTTCAAAAACCTAGGCCTGGGCGATCTGTCCTTCAATCTGGGCGCGTCGTCGGACGACCAGCCCGAAAGCGCGGACAAGCGCACAGAATCCGGACTGACTACAACCCAGACCGAAATGGATCAGGCCAGCGAGCCGGTCTTAACCCGGATCGGCCATAGTGGCCGCGTTGATATGAGGCTTTGAGCATGATCACACCCGCACAGAATACAAGCTCTACCGCCGCGCAGGCACAGTCTTCGGCGAAATCTGGAACATCCGGCCTGGCCTCGGATTTTGAAACCTTCCTTCTGATGCTGACCGCCCAGGCCCGCAACCAAGACCCGCTGGAGCCGCTGGATTCATCGGAATACGCCTCGCAACTGGCTCAATTCTCGATGGTCGAGCAGCAGGTTCAAACCAACGATCTGCTTACTGCGCTTGCCTATTCACTTGGTAGCGTCAACCTTGAAGAGCTTGCCAGCTGGGTCGGGATGGATGTGCGAACCGCCTCGGCCTTTCATTTCGACGGTTCACCAGAAACGCTGTATGCGCAGGCCGACCCCGGGGCGGACAGCACCTTTATGGTGATCCGCAACGACTCGGACGAGGTCGTTGAACGCATCGCTGTTTCAACGACGGAATCCGAGTTTGTCTGGGCCGGAACTGATGACGATGGCGCCCCGTTACCGGCAGGAAATTACACTGCAACGATGGAAAGTTATGACGGCGATGAGCTGCTGTCTGAACGCCTCGCCTCAGCCTATAATCAGGTGCTTGAGGCGCAGGTGGGCACGGATGCCGTTTTGCTGACGCTCGCTGGCGGAGAGGTGGTGCCAGCAGGAATAGTCACTGCGGTGCGAACAGGAGCTTGATCTACGGTTAACGACAGGCGAAACCAAGGCAATGCCCGACTCGTTGACTGATTGGTGATCTCCCTGCCTCAAATACTGTCCCCACCGCGCGACCTTGTTGCTCAACTTGTCAGGCTCGGTTTTGCCAGCGCTGGGGCACAGTTCGAAACTCTGTATGGTGGCAGGACAAACCGGGTGTGGAAGGTGCTGGGCGACGACAGTGATCAAGTATTGAAACTGTACCGCTCGGACCTTGAAAACCCATTGTTTCGCAACGATCCCGCATTGGAAGCCGCCTGTCTGCGGGCACTGGCTTCTTCTGGGGTTGTGCCGCGATTGCGGGCAACGGGACAACATGACAACGGATATTGGGTGTTCTACGACCACGCACAGGGCACCCCCTGGCGGTCTGACCCGGCCCCAGTGGCCCGGTTGCTGCACCGCCTGCATTCGCTCAACCCAAACATAGAGAACGCACCCACCGGTAAAAACGGTAGCGCAGATCTGGCCGAACATGGTCAAAGCATTCTGGCGATGTGCACATCGGATCGACGGGCTCAGCTGGAAAAGATGCAACCACAGCATCATATTTTGCGGTCGGATCACACTTGCCTGATTCACGGCGACCCGGTTGCGGGAAACATCCTCGTCGCATCCTCGGGGCTGACGCTGATTGACTGGCAATGCCCAGCCGTTGGTGATCCTTGCGAGGACCTTGCGCTGTTCCTGTCACCCGCCATGCAATATCTTTACAGAGGTGCGGTTTTGACCGTTGACGAGCAAAAGTCCTTTCTTTCGGCGTATGACCGGCAGGAAACCGTAAACCGCTACCGGTCTTTACGCCGCTGGTACGGGTGGAGGATGGCAGCCTACTGCCTATGGCGCGCAGAACATGGGGCACCGGATTATGAACAAGGGCTCGAGCTGGAACTGGCCGCTTTGTGAATGTCAGAGGTCGGCCAGTGCCATTAACGCATAGGCTGGCGGCATCAGCGCCCGCCGCCAGGACCCAAGTGGAAAACGCCGCGGGGGTCGGGCCATTGGCTCAGGCAATTCCGCATCCTGTCCAAGCACCATGCGACTAAGCGCCCGCCCACAATAGGTACCCATCGCGACGCCGTTTCCATGATAGGCCAGCCCAGCAAACATCCCATTCTGACCCGGAACGGGCCCTGCGAACGGCGTCAGGTCCTGGGTAAGGCACACCATCCCTGACCACATATTGGTCACGTCCACATCGGCCCATGCCGGAAACATGGCCTTGAAATCACGCTGCACCTTTTGCCGGATCGCAGCCTCGGCCTTAGGTGATGAGCGCAGGCCACCGCGCATCCCAAACAGAAACCGTCGATCCGGCATAAGACGAAAATAGTGCAGAAGATTTCGTGTATCGTAAGACATCTGATCCGAGGTCCAGCCCTGCGCCGACACCTCAGCCTCGGTCAATGGGCGGGTCACCAGAACGGTTGATTGCGCTGGCATATAGCGCCCAGACAGCCACTCAGGCATGTTTTCACTGGAATATCCGTTGGTGCATATCAGTACATTCGACGCTTTGATCCGTCCTGACGCGGTTCGAACATCAAAGCTCGCGCTGGTTTTGGTGATGTCTCTGGCCATGGTTTTCTGAAAAAATCGGACCCCAACGGAAGCGGCCGCATTTGCAATGCCGAACAGGTATTTCCGGGGGTTCAGACCAAATCCGACCGGCACGCTATAGCCCCCGAAAAAATCCCCTCCCAACCCGAGCCCGGGCAGGTCGGCCACCTCATGCAAGCAGCCCCCGTCATCCGCCGAGCGTCGCAATTTCTCCATGGCGCGGGCGGTGTGGGCCAGGGCGGTCTCGCCCTTGGAATGAACGTCCGCTTCGATCTGATGCGCCTCAAGCAGGTCGGCGACAAGATTGACCGCATCCACTTCGGCCTGGGCAAAGCTTTCGGCCCCCTCGACCCCATATCGCCGAGCCATGCCACGATCGCTCAGCTTTGACCCACCTCGACAGCAAAACCCACCATTGCGACCCGAGGCACCCCAACCCGGCGTCTCCGCCTCGAGAACTGCGACGGATAGGCCTGCCTGCCCCAGGAAAAGCGCGGCTGTAACACCTGTGAACCCGCCGCCGATGATGGCGACATCCACGCTCAGATCATCCTGCAACACCGGCCAGTCCGGTGCTGCGATAGTTTCATCCCACCAGCACCCTGATCGCGGTCCAGATCCATAGGTATACTTAGGGAACAGACGTTTCATTCCGCACGCACTGCCGCCATCTCATCCTGTTTCTGCCGGACCATCGCGCGCTTGGTGACCAAAGATGCTGCTATGACACCGACCGTCACGACCGCAATCATGATCGTGGATAGCGCATTGATTTCAGGGCTGACGCCCAACCGCACAGCTGAGAAAATCTTGATCGGCAGAGTCGTGGCTGACGGGCCCGATGTGAATGATGCGATCACCAGATCATCCAGCGACAGCGTAAAAGCCAATAGCCAGCCTGAAATCACCGCCGGGGCGATGATCGGCAGGGTGACAAGACGGAAGGCTTGTGCGGGTGAGCACCCAAGATCCAACGCTGCCTCTTCCAGAGACTGATCAAACGTGACCAGACGTGAGGATACAACAACCGACACGAAGCACATTGAAAAGGTCGTATGTGCAAGCACGATGGTCAAAATACCCCGGTCCAGTCCAATTCCGATGAACAGCAGCAAAAGCGACAGGCCAGTGATCACTTCGGGCATCACAAGAGGCGCATAGATCATGCCCGAAAACAGAGTCCGGCCAAAGAACCGCCCACCGCGTACCAGCACATAAGCCGCCGCCGTACCCAGAATGGTGGCCAGGGTCGACGAGAATACTGCAACCCGCAAGGTGACCCAGGCAGCATCAAGAAACGCTTCGTTCTGGACCAACTCACCATACCATTTGGTCGAAAATCCAGCCCAAACCGTGACCAGTTTGCTTTCGTTAAAAGAGAAGATGATCAAAATGAGCATCGGGATATAGAGAAACGCGAAACCAAGCGTCAACGAGACGACGTTGAACCAGCTTAATCTGTTCATTGCTCAGCCTCCGTCTGTTTCTGCTGGTTGCGCTGGAACAGCACGATGGGAATCACAAGGATCAGCAACAGCACAACTGCCACGGCACCGGCCACCGGCCAGTCGCGGTTCGAGAAGAACTCCTCCCACAACACTTTGCCGATCATCAATGTCCCGGATCCTCCGAGCAATGATGGGATCACAAATTCGCCGATCACCGGAATCATCACCAGGAAACAACCCGCGATGATACCCGGGCGTGACAAGGGGATCGTTATCAGCCAGAAGGCCTGAATACGCGAACAGCCCAAATCCTCTGCGGCCTCGATCAGCGACTCGTCCATTCGTTCAAGCGCGGAATAGATCGGCAGAATCATGAAGGGCAGATAGGTATAGACGATACCGATATAGACAGCTGTGTTGGTGTTCAGAATGGTCAGCGGGGTCGAGATGATGCCCGTCCACAGCAGCAGTTGGTTCAGGTAACCTTCGTTGCTGAGAATACCCATCCAAGCATAGACCCGGATCAGAAACGACGTCCAGAACGGCAGGATAACCAGCATCATCAACGTCGGGCGCCACTCAGCCGGTGCGCGGGCCATGCCATACGCGATAGGATACCCCACCAGCAAAGTCAGTATGGTTGAAATCAACGCGATTTTGACGCTGGACAGGTAAGCTTTCCAATACAGGTCATCTTCGGTTAGCCAGACGAAATTCTCAAAATCCAGCTGGCTGAAGAAATCCCTGAGCCCGGCCCAGCCCTGAGATAGATCCAGTGTCGGCGTGTAAGGCGGGATGGCCAGCTCCGTGTCCGAGAGCGAAATTTTCAGAACGATGAAAAATGGCACCAGAAACAGCGCCAAAAGCCAGACATACGGGACGGCGATCAGAAGGGCGCGGCGCATCAATCCGCCAACAGAACCGCGGCGGTGGCTGTCCAGGACAGCCAGACCGGGTCTTCCCATGTAAAGGAACGACGCGAAATGCGACGGGTATTTGCCGTCTGCGCCTTGATAATCGTGCCGTTATTCAGTTCGACGTGATAAGTGGACAGATTGCCCAGATAGGCAATGTCAAGCACCTTGCCCTGCACTGCGTTGATTGCATCCGCAGGACGATCAACCGAGATCGTCACCTTCTCGGGGCGGATCGCCAGATGACATAGCTGGCCGTTCGAAAACTCTGTGGTCGAGGACGCAGTCAAAGGTGCCTGACCTTCAGCCCAGTCAATCTGATAGGTCTCATCAGCGCTTGCCGTGGCTCGGCCCTGGATGATGTTCACGTCGCCAATGAAATCGGCCACATAGACCGAACTGGGATTCTCATAAATCCGGTCGGGTGTCGCCACTTGTATCAGATTACCCTGATCCATTACCGCAACCCGGCTGGCCACGGTCATCGCCTCTTCCTGATCATGGGTCACGATCACAAAGGTGGTGCCGGTCTTTTCCTGAATATCCATCAACTCGAATTGCGTATCCTGTCGCAGTTTCTTATCCAGCGCCCCCAAAGGTTCGTCTAGCAACAGCAGCTTCGGCGCTTTTGCCAGGGATCGTGCAAGCGCCACGCGCTGACGCTGACCACCCGAGATCTGGTGCGGTTTGCGACGGGCGAATTGTTCAAGCCGGGTCAGGCGCAACATCTCTTCGACACGATCCATAAGATCATGCTTTGGCATATTGTCCCGACGCAGACCAAAGGCGATGTTTTCCCAGATAGATAGATGCGGAAACAGCGCGTAGGATTGGAACATCATGTTCACAGCCCGTTTGTTCGGCGGAATGGGATCTATATCCTGCCCGCCCAGCAAAATATGCCCTTCGGTCGGTTTTTCAAACCCGGCCAACATTCGCATCATCGTGGTCTTGCCGCAGCCCGAGGGCCCTAGCAGAGCAAAGAATTCTTTCTCAAATATATCCAAGGACAGATTGTCGATGGCCGTGAACTCACCAAACCGTTTGGTGACATTCTGGAACTGGATCAGAGGTTTCGCCTGTGGGTCTTCCCACGGCACAAAAACAGTAGAATTCAAAACGGCCCCCGTTCGGCAATCTGAAAAGAATGGCAGGGCGGTTGGTCCGCCCTGCTGAAACAAGCCGGATCAGGTGCCCGATTTGATCTTGGTCCACAAACGGGTCACGACCCGCTGTATCTTCGACGGGTAAGGCGTCGTGATATAGAGGTTTTGCATGGTCGCATCATCCGGATAGATGGCCGGATCACCGATCACGTCTTCCTCAAGAAATTCTTGCGAAGCCTTGTTGCCATTGGCGTAGTAAACATAGTTCGAGGCCGCAGCCATATTGTTGGCATCCAGAATGAAATTCAGGAATTTATGCGCACCCTCCGGGTTCGGAGCATCAGCCGGAATCGCCATCTGGTCGAACCACATCAACGACCCTTCAGCAAAGGGATGGTACTCAATTTCAACACCATTATCGGCTTCGGCCGCACGATCGCGGGCCTGCAGGATATCACCCGACCACCCCACGGCGACACAGATGTCGCCATTGGCCAATGCGTTGATATATTCCGAGCTGTGGAACTTCTGAATGTGCGGTCGAACGCTGGTCAAAACCGCCTCGGCCTTGCCAATAACATCTTTGTCATGGCTGTCCGGGTCTTCACCCAAATATTGCAGAACCATCGGAATGATTTCTGCCGGAGCATCCAGGAAATGAACGCCGCAGGATGCAAGTTTCTCCATATTCTCGGGTTTCAGAACCAGATCCATGCTGTTCAGCGCAACATCCTCGCCCAACGCTTCCTGCACTTTTCCAACATTTACACCAAGCCCGGTTGTGCCCCACATGTAGTTGATAGAATAGGCGTTGTCCGGATCATACCCGGCAGTACGTTCCTGAATCACATCCCACAGATTGCCTGAATTCGACAGCTGTGCAGCGTCAAGCGCCTGAAAGGCTCCAGCCTGGATCTGACGCTGAAGGAAAGTACCCGAAGGCACCACCACGTCATAGCCTGATCCACCGGCCAGCATCTTGGTCTCCAATACCTCGTTGCTGTCAAAAACATCATAAATCAGAGTCAGACCGGTATCTTCCTCGAACTTTGTCAGAAGCTCTTCGTCGATATAGTCGGACCAGTTGTAAACACGCACCTCTTCAGCGAAGGCCGCCGAAGTCCCCAATGCGATGACCGCTGTCATCGTCAGCGTTTTGATTGTCATATTATTCTCCCTGCAAGTGTACGCGCTATTTTCCCGTTTTTTTGGATTTGATCAAGTTTTGCGTTTTCGCACGATCCGTCGTATGGTTTCACGAGGTCAGAAACCTGACAAGTCAACATAGCGGGAAACAGGGCAAACCACTTGGATTTGATCAAAAATAAGGCATCCAGCACTGACGGTGCGCGTGAAAAACGACCTGCGCATGAACAGGTCTATAATACCCTCAGATCACAAATCATGTACGGTGAATTGGTGCCGGGGCAACCCGTCACGATCCAGGGTCTCACTGATTCGCTGGGTGTTGGAATGACCCCTGTGCGGGAGGCTATCAGACGCCTGATATCCGATGGTGCTCTGGTGTTTCAGGGCAACCGCCGAGTGAGTGTTCCTCTTCTGACCGACGGCGACGTCGAACAGATGATTTATTCAAGAATCAAAATAGAATCAGAGCTTTCGAGGCGTGCAACTGCGAATGTGACACCTCAGGACATTGATCATCTTGAGCAGATCGACCAACGTCTGGATCGCACTATCAGCGACGGAGACGTCAGCGGCTATCTGCGCCTCAACCACCGGTTTCACGAAACGCTTTACGGCCATGCAAACGCCCCGATTCTCAATGATCTGGCCGAGCGCCTGTGGCTTAGATTCGGGCCGTCTTTACGCGTTGTATGTGGTAGATTCGGCACTCAGAGCCTGCCGGACCGCCACAAGGATATCATTTCGGCGTTGCGCAATCAGGACGCGGATATGGCAGCAAAAGCAACCGCACAAGATATCGAACAGGGCATGGAGCTGATGGCAGACGCCTTAGTCAACGCTTAGATCTGTCCGATTCGATTGACAGGAAAAAATTTGATCATATTGTAGCTGCCAATCGCTCTTGCAGGAGATTTTCCGATGTCGACCATCACAAACCATTTGCCCACGGCCCAGCTGCAGGCCTTGGACGCCGCCCACCACATGCACCCTTTTTCGGCCAATGGCGCCCTAGGGAAAGAAGGCGCGCGTGTGATCACCCGTGCGAAGGGCGTCTACCTTACGGACAGCGAGGGTGAAGAAATACTCGATGCAATGGCGGGCCTGTGGTGTGTCAATATCGGCTATGGTCGCGATGAACTGGCCGAGGTCGCAGCCCGACAGATGCGCGAACTGCCGTATTACAATACCTTTTTCAAAACGACCCACGTCCCTGCCATCGCGCTGGCCGCGAAGATCGCGGAACTTGCGCCAGGCGATCTGAACCATGTGTTCTTTGCAGCCGGCGGGTCTGAGGCGAATGACACAAACATCCGTCTGGTTCGAACCTATTGGGCCGAAAAAGGCCAGCCCGACAAGAACATCATCATCAGCCGACATAACGCCTATCATGGCTCTTCGGTCGGCTCGGCGTCGTTGGGCGGCATGGCAGGGATGCACGCGCAGGGTGGAATCCCGATCCCGAATATCCACCATATCAACCAACCAAACTGGTGGGCTGAAGGTGGTAGCATGTCTCCCGAAGAATTCGGCCTGGCCCGCGCGCGTGAATTGGAAGAGGCGATTGAGGAACTTGGCGAAAACCGCGTCGCAGCCTTTATCGCCGAACCCGTACAGGGCGCAGGTGGCGTGATTGTTGCACCGGATACCTACTGGCCTGAAATTCAGCGCATCTGTGACAAATACGATATCCTGCTGATTGCGGATGAGGTCATCTGCGGTTTTGGTCGCACAGGCAACTGGTTTGGGTCTCAAACCGTCGGCATTCGCCCCGATATCATGACCATCGCAAAGGGGCTCAGCTCGGGCTATGCGCCTATTGGCGGGTCCATCGTGAGTGACGAGATTGCCGAGGTCATTGGCGGAACCGAGTTCAATCACGGCTACACCTATTCCGGCCATCCGGTCGCTGCAGCCGTGGCACTGGAAAACCTGCGCATCCTTGAAGAAGAAAAGATCGTCGAGCGTGTCCGCGACGTAGCCGCGCCGTATCTGAAGGAAAAATGGGAGGCGCTGGCCGATCACCCGCTTGTGGGCGAGGCCAAGATCGTCGGCATGATGGCCTCGATTGCGTTGACCCCGGACAAGGCCAGCCGCGCCAAATTCGCCTCCGATCCGGGTACAGTCGGCTATATCTGCCGCGACCGCTGCTTTGCGAATAACCTGATCATGCGCCATGTGGGCGATCGGATGATCATCTCTCCTCCGCTGGTTCTGACACCCGCGGAAATTGATGAGATGCTCGTACGCATCCACAAATCTCTGGACGAGGCACAGGCCGAGATCATCGCACAGGGCCTGATGAAAGCGGCCTCCTGACCCGCGCAGCGTCATCTGGCTGAAAATACCTCGGGGGAGGCGCCGTCAGGCGACGGGGGCAGAGCCCCCTCCCCTACCTCAACCGCTCTAACAGCGGCGCGGACGCATAGCCGTCCGGCAAAAGCCCCTGTGCCAGTTGATAGGCCCGAACCGCCTCGGTGGTGTTCGGGCCGGTGCGCCCGTCGATCCCCTGTGTATCGAACCCGGCTTCGGTCAGCCGGAGCTGCAATTCCTTCTTCTCAGCAAAGCTCAACGCCCGATCACCCCGAGGCCACTCGGCCTGAAACGCCGCGCGGCCCGCCAGACGGTCGGACAAATGTCCAATGCCGATCACATAGGCATCTGCACCGTTGTATTGCTCGATCACGCGGAAATTTTCGAAGACCATCAATGCAACGCCTTCACCACCCGCTGGCAACAAGATCGCTGCCTGACCATGATCCGCAAGCGGCTGTCCATCCCACGCAACCACGCCCAGCGCCGCCCAGTCTGACGGCAGCAGCGTGTAATCGCGTCTCGCGGCCGCAAAATCGAACCCGGCGGGCAGGCGCACTTCAACACCCCATGGCTGTCCCTTGGTCCACCCATGACGCGCCAGATAGGCCGCTGTCGAGGCCAGCGCGTCGGTCGGGTCATCCGCCCATATATCCCGCCGCCCATCACCGTCGAAATCCACGGCGTGATCCAAAAACGAGGTCGGCATGAACTGCGTATGCCCCATTGCTCCGGCCCAGCTTCCGATCATCGTTGCGGGGCTGACATCGCCTACCTGAATGATCCGCAAGGCGGCAATCAGTTGCGTTTCAAAGAACTCAGCCCGTCGGGCATCAAAGGCCAGCGTCGCAAGCGAACGGATCGTCTGATCCGACCCCCGAAATGTGCCGAAAGATGTCTCAAGCCCCCAAATCGCGGCCACGACCTCTTTTTCGACGCCATACTGCGCCTCAATCCGGGTCAGCACCGCGGCATGGCGTTCCAACCCCGCGCGACCGTCCGCGACGCGCCGATCAGAAACGGCCGCATCCAGATAGTCCCAGATGGGCTTGGTAAACTCAGCCTGATTACGATCGCGCTTGATGATGTCCTTGTCATAGGCCAGCCCCGCAAGCGCGCGGTCCAAAGTCCCGGGCAGGATACCCTGCGCCTGTGCCCTCGCCCAAAAATCACCAAGCCACGCCTGAAACCGGGCGCTTCTTTCCTCTGACACGCGATACATTTCCTCCGATGGTCGGACGACCGGTCGGATTGAGACTGTAAGATCAGCCGACGCCAATTGTATCGGCTGTGGCCCTTCCGGGCTTTTGATGGACTCCGCCTGTACGATGGATGCCCATAATGCTGCGGTCATAACGCCGCTTACGCATCTACGCATTCCGAATTTCCTGATAACTGCTCAACCACAGGATAGCGCAAAAATGACGAATCTCAAAGCGCTCAGCTTTCCGAGTCGCGGTCTCTCGCCTCTCGCTCGGACCGCAGCCGGTTCAGAGCTTCGCGCAGCAGGGGGACCCGATTGGGCCGGAACGAGGCCCCGGTCGTCTGCATCTCTTGCATGCGATCCAACCGAAACACGCGGAAATCCTGCCGCAACAGGCACCAGCTGATCAGCACGCTGGCGCGGTCCATGTAAACGATGCTCAACGGATTTACGCAGCGATGGGTCTCGTCGCCTTTGGCATCCCAATAGGAAAATTCGATCGTCTGTTCGTCCCAGGTGGCCCGCCGCAGTTCAGCGACATCCACCGTTGGTTTCGCCGGCCGGTCAAACCGTGTGGCGGTCAGCACCGCATGGCTGAGGCGCTGAGACTGGCGCGGTGGCAAACGACCCTGCAGCTTGCGCAGAACTTCGCTGGCAGCCTCAGAGAGGCCGGGATCACCAATGGATTGTACCTCGCGCAGGCCAAGCACCAGGGCCTCAAGCTCATCATCGGTGAAGCCAAGCGGTGGCAGGGTGGCGTCCTCGATCAGGGTGAACCCGAACCCCGCCTCTCCGTCGATCACGGCGCCGAGGCTGCGCAATGAATCGATGTCTCGGTGAATCGTGCGCGGCGAAACGCCCAGATCCTGAGCCAGCTCAATCGACGTTCTTGGCGACGGGCCAGAGCGCAAGGATTGCATTAATTGGAACAAACGGGCGGTGCGGGTCATAATGCAGGTTACTTTATCTCTAATGACAGAAATTGTCATTAGCTCGGCATACCCATCACCTATACCCATGATGGAGCCCAAGATGCTGACCCTTTTGACCTACCCCTCTGCCTTTGGCCTGTTCAGCGCCAGCCCGTTTTGCGTGAAGACGGCACTAATGCTGCAAACATCGGGCCAACGCTGGCAGCGATCTGACCTCCTTGATCCGCGCAAGATGCCGCATCAGAAGCTGCCGGTTCTGCGCACGCCGCAGCGTCTGATCCCCGACAGCGACCTGATCCGCGACTGGCTTGAGACGCAAGGTAGTGATTTTGATCACGGGCTGAGCGATCTGCAAAAAGCTCAATCGCGCGCATTGATCCGTTTGGCCGAAGAGCATCTGTATTTTCAGATCGTCCAGGACCGTTGGGCCAATGACGAAGTCTGGCCGATTCTGTATAAGACCTTTTTCACTGGCATCCCCGCCCTGATCCGCAATCCGGTTGCCAATTCCATCCGCAAGAACGTTGTTAAAGGATTGGGGTTTCAGGGCGTCTCTCGATTCTCAGATGCGGAACGTCAGGACAGGCTGGAACGCGATCTTGAGGCGATCTCGGCCTATCTATGGCAGTCGACCTATTTGATGGGAGAAACCCCGACCTCAGTGGATATGAGCGTGGCCCCCATGCTTGCCGCGATGCGCGCGACTCCGGCCGATACACCGCTGACCCAGCGGATCAAACAGGATAAGCTGTTGAGCGACTACATAGACCGGATGGAGCAGGCAATTCCGCTGTCATGACACAATTTGACGATCCCGCAGTGGCAGCGGCCTATCAAGCCCTGCCCGAAGGCACACGTGCCGGGGCTCTTGCGCTGCGTCAGTTGATCCTGGAAACCGCCACTTCGTTGCCCCGCGCGCAGCCGTTGCAAGAGGCATTGCGCTGGGGGCAGCCCGCCTATCTGGCGCCCAAGGGATCCACGATCCGATTGGGCGGGCACAAAGCGGCCCGCTTTGCCCTGTTCGTGCATTGCCAAAGCCGGTTGATGGGCGATTTCACCTCGGCCTTTCCGGGCGAAGATCGGATAGACGGCAACCGGGCAGTTCTGTTTGATGATCCGGATCAGATCGACGCCACCCGCCATGGCTGGCTGATAGCCCGCGCGTTGACCTATCACCTTCCCGCAAAAGGCTGACTTACATGCGCCTTGTTCCCGAGATGCGAATTCACTTCTGACGGCGTTTGCGTTCCACCTTGCGCTTGATCTTGTCCTTCTTGCGCTTGGTGCTGACCGCCTTGCGTCGCGTTGGGCGCTTGGATGCCCCTCCGCGCCCCGTCGGCAGGGCCTGATCGTCGATCGACAACAGCTCCAACTCCAGCCCGCCCGTCACAGGTGTCGCCTCGGTCAGACGCACGGTGACGCGTTGGCCGATGGCTATGATCAGCCCGGTGTCCGACCCCATCAGGGTTCCGGCCTCGCGGTCGAAATGGAAGAACTCGCGCCCCAAGGATCGCACCGGTACCAGACCGTCCGCGCCGGTCTCGTCCATTTTCACGAAAGCCCCAAACCGGGCGATACCACTGATCCGACCCGAGAACTCAGTCCCAACACGCTCGCTCAGATAAGCCGCCAGATACCGGTCGGTCGTATCTCGTTCCGCCATCATCGAGCGGCGTTCGGTATCCGAGATATGAGTGGCAGTTTCGTCCAGCCGGGCGATCTCATCCTCGGTCAGGCCATCCGTGCCCCAGCCATGGGCCGAGATCAGCGCGCGGTGCACGATCAGGTCGGCATAGCGCCGGATGGGCGAGGTGAAATGTGCATAATTCCGCAGCGCCAGCCCGAAATGGCCGAAATTCTCAGCGTTGTAATAGGCCTGCGCCATCGACCGCAGGGTGGTCAGGTTGATCAACTCTGCATCCTCGGTGCCCGCAGCCGCATTCAGCAGTGCGTTCAGGTGGCGGGTCTGCAACACCTGCCCCTTGGCCAAATTCAACCCCGCCGCCTGAGCCGTTTCCCGCAGGCTTTCCAGCTTCTCAGGTGCCGGTTCTTCGTGGACACGGAACAGCAGCGGGCGGCGCTTAGCGATCAGGGTTTCAGCCGCAGCGACATTGGCGAGGATCATGAACTCTTCGATCAGCTTATGCGCGTCCAGACGGTCGCGGAACGCCACGCTTTGAACGTCGCCCGTATCGCTCAGGATAATCTTGCGTTCCGGCAGGTCCAGTTCCAGCGGTTGCCGCACAGCCCGCGCCTTTTTCAGTGCAGCATAAGCAGCATAGAGCGGCTTCAGTACGGTCTCTAACAGCGGCCCGGTGCGGTCATTGGGGGCGCCATCGATGGCCTCCTGCACCTCGGCATAATGCAGCGAGGCGGCGGAGCGCATAAGCCCTCGCACGAATCGGTGGCCGATCTTGTAGCCCTCGGCGTCGATCTGCATCCGCACGGCGATACACGCGCGCGGGACGCCTTCGTGCAACGAACACAAATCACCGGACAACCGGTCCGGCAGCATTGGCACCACACGGTCAGGGAAATAGCTGGAGTTGCCGCGCTTGCGCGCCTCGCGGTCCAGAGCGGTACCGGGCTGCACATAGGCGGCAACATCGGCGATAGCGACCCAGATGACATGTCCACCGGGATTCTTCGTATCCTCATCCGCATGCGCATAACAGGCGTCATCATGATCGCGCGCATCCGAGGGGTCGATGGTCAGCAGCGGCATATCGCGCAGGTCTTCGCGCCCTTTCAGACCAGCGGGTTTGGCCTTGTCGGCCTCGGCAATCACCGTGTCGGGGAAGTCATCGGGAATGCCATGCTGATGAATGGCGATCAGCGACACGGCCTTGGGGGCTGACGGGTCGCCCAGCCGTTCGACAATGCGGGCACGTGGCAGGCCCATGCGGGTTTTGGGCCCGGCCTGTTCTGCCTCGACCAGCTCACCGTCTTTTGCACCAAGCAACGCACCTTCATTGACCAGCCACTCGTTCTGTCCGGCCTTGTCGATGGGCACGATCCGTCCGCCCTCGGTCCCTTTGCGGAAGATACCAACGATCTTGCGCGGGTTGGTTCCGATCCGGCGAATCAGGCGGGCCTCGTAATTATGGTCTTCCTCATGCACCACGGTCAGACGGGCCAGAATGCGGTCGCCTTCACCCAGCGCAGGATCGCTGGCGCGGGTGATCATCAGAACAACCGGCTCGACCCCTTCGCCATGCCACTCCAAGGGCCGTGCGAACAGATCACCATCGGCGTTCGGGGCCTTCACCTGCAGCACGCTGACAGGCGGCAACCGGTCCGGGTCTCGATAGCTGCGATTGCGCTTTTCCAGATGCCCTTCGGCCTCAAGTTCCTTGAGGATCCGTTTCAGGTCGATCCGATCCGCGCCCTTGATGCCAAAGGCTTTAGCAATGTCGCGTTTCGAGGTCAGGGTGGGGTTCGCCGAGATCCAATCGAGGACCTCTTGCTTGGTAGGGATGCGAGTCATGATTTCGGCCTATCACGGAGATGCGGCGGCGTCATGACCAAAAAGGGTCAGGCTCGCAGATCGGCAACCGTATCGACATCACGCAGCTGATCCAGCATCGCCACCCGGCATCCGGGGATCGAGGCCAGCGTGTCGGCCAGGGCATGTTCCGTCGACCAGCGCACGTTTTGAAACAGGCTGTGCGGCAGGGCACCAATGCGTTGCGCCCCGACCAACCAATATCCGCCATCCGGGGCCGGACCAAACACCATCTGGTTGCGCCCCAATGCCCGGAACGCGCGCGCGATATGCTCCCGTGCAACCCCCGGGATATCCGCACCGATCAGACAGACTGGCCCTGTTGGCATTTCCCGCAGCATCCGCCCCATACGATCGCCCAGATCCCCTCGACCCTGTGGCGCACGCGGCAGGTCGGCGGGCCAGATGCGGCTGGTCAACCCTTCACGATCCGGCGAGACCGCCAGCACGATCTGCCAGCGCGGATCGCGCAGACGCCGGATCAGCGACCGGGTCTGATGGCGAAACCACCACGCCGCACCAACCATACCGATATCGTGCCCCAACCGGGTTTTGACACGGCCCGGGCGCGGTTCTTTCACCATGATCACCAGGGTGCGCTGCATGAATCAGGAAAAATAGTCGGTCAGGATACGGGTATAGACCGCCTTGAGCTGTTCAATCTGCGCCACCTCAACGCATTCATCCACCTGATGCATGGTTTTGCCGACCAAACCAAATTCGACAACCGGACAATGATCTTTGACGAAACGTGCGTCCGAAGTACCTCCGGTTGTCGACATCTCGGGCGTGACCCCGGTTTCAGCCGCAACCGCTTTGGCCACCAATTCCGACAGAGGGCCAGGAGGGGTCAGAAAGCTTTCGCCCGATATTTTGATCCGCACAGCAACATCAACGCCAAACGCGGCGGCTACATCGCGCGCCTGCGCTTGCAGCCAATCGCTGAGGCTGGCGCCGGAATGCAGGTCGTTGAACCGGATGTTCACGGTCCCGCTGCACTGTGCCGGGATGACATTCGTGGCGGAATTACCCGTGTCGATCGCCACAACCGCCAGCGTCGAGGCGTCAAAATGATCAGATCCCCGGTCCAACTCGTGACTGGCCAGCCTGTCCATCAGCCGGGCCATGGCGGGCAGAGGATTCTTTGCCCGGTGCGGATAGGCCGAATGGCCCTGCACACCTGTTACGGTAAACCAGGCGGTCATCGAGCCGCGACGGCCAATCTTCATCATTTCACCCATCCTGTTTGGGCAGGTGGGTTCACCGACCAGGCAGACGCTCATCCGCTCGCCGCATTGATCCATATGGTCAAGCAGGGCGGTGGTGCCATGCAGCGCATCAGCCTCTTCGTCACCCGTGATCGTCAGGATGATCGCCCCGTCGGGCGGCGTATCGCGTACAAAATCCACTGCCGCCGCTGCAAAGGCCGCCACACCCGATTTCATGTCAGTGGTCCCGCGCCCATACATGAACCCTTCCCGGATTTCTGCCCCGAAAGGCGGTGTGGTCCAAGCGGCCTCGTCGCCCACCGGAACAACATCGGTGTGACCGTTGAAACCAAAGCTTCGGGCGTGACCTTTTGCACCCCATCGCGCAAACAGATTGCTGATGCCGGCGCGATCAACACGGGTACAATCAAACCCCGCCTGTGACAGGACATCCTGCAGCAGGACAAGGGCACCACCTTCTTCAGGTGTGACCGATGGGCAACGGATCAGGTCGGCCGTCAACGCAATCGGATCTGTCATGGTGGGCCCTTTCCATAAAATTTCTTTCAGGTTCGTGCACAGATTCAACGAATTGGCCCGATTGCCAACCCCAACAGGCCAGAAACCGCGGGCTTTTTCCACATTGTATCGAACTGACACCCCCGGAAAACATGGGGCCTTACGCTGCGATTGCCTTGTCTGCCGGTTCGAATATGCGCTAGAGGGCCGCGAAACAGGTGATTTTACGATGACACGTGCTCTTTTCGCATTGATCTGCCTGACTTTCGCCGTTCTCGGCCAGCAAAGCCAGGCCCAGACGCTGACGGTTTCGACCGTGACACGGCCTCCGTTTTCTTTTGTCGAAGATGGAGCCCAAACCGGATTCTCGATGGACCTGCTTGAGGCGTTGGCTGAATCCCTGAATTGGGACTATTCCATCCAGCGTTCCGACGCCTTTGGCGACATGCTGGGCGCAGTGCAGAACAGATCCGCCGATCTGGCCATCGCCAATATCTCGATCACTGCCTCGCGAGAAACGCAGATGGACTTCAGCCAGCCGATTTTCGAGGCTGGTTTGCAGATCATGGTGCCATCGGACGCGGTGCGCCGCCCGTCACTGCTACATGCGTTACTGTCGCGCGAATTGTTTATTGCTATCGGGCTCGCCTTTGCAATCCTTCTTGGCGGCGGCATGCTGATGTGGGTGTTCGAGCGCCGCTCGCAGCCCTATTTCGACCGCAAGCTAGACGAGGCCTGGTTCCCCTCATTCTGGTGGGCCTTGAACCTGGTGGTCAATGGCGGGTTTGAGGAACGAATGCCGCGAACGCCATTTGGTCGAATTCTGGGTGTAGTGCTGGTTGTGTCTTCGCTGTTTATCGTCTCGGTCTTCACCGCGCGGATCACCTCGGTCATGACAGTGGATGCAATCAGTGGCAGCGTGAATTCGATAAATGACCTTTACGGCAAAGAGGTCGGAACAATCTCGAATTCAACCGCTGCTAACTTCCTGAACCGCCGCGAGATCGAGTTTACCAACTATGATGGGCTCGACCCCATGCTTGAAGCTTTTCGCAACGAGGAACTGGACGCCATAGTGTTCGACGCGCCGATCCTGTCCTATTTCGCCGCCCATGAAGGACGCCGGATTGCCTCGATGACAGGCGGTATATTCCTGCGCGAGAATTACGGTATTGCCTTCCCCACCGGGTCCCCGCTGGTCGAAGACGTCAACCAGGCGCTGCTGGCGCTGCGCGAAGACGGCACCTATGACGAGATTTATCGCAAGTGGTTTGGGGCGCGGAACTAAGCCGTCTCTTCATCCCCGAAAAACGGGGTCATCTGCGCCACGATCACTGCATTTTCATCCAGTGCGCGCTGCATTAGGGCCCGTTCATCCGGGTCGATCTCGTGACCTTGCGCCTCACGTTCGGCCAAAGTGCCATAGCCTGTGACATCCAAAGGCGCGGTATCTGCCTGTTTCAGGATCGCCACCGTTTCGCGCACGGCCTCGGCCTCGTCGACGCCGCTGGCAAAACACATCAATGCCGCCCCGGTTGCGCCGTCGGGCAGGCCATCGCCATCCTTGCGACCGATCTGCACAAGCAGGGTATAGACCTGCTGACGCGAAGGTTTCTTTTGCTTTTCCATGCAAGGGGCCATAGCCGCGCACCTGCCTGCGGTCAAGCAGCCGGGGAATTGCAGTGGATCGCCTGTGCCGCCATAGTGCCCGCAGTAACCTGACACCGATCACAAAAGGACGTTGCCATGACTTATCCGGATTTCATCACAGGATTCCCAAGCCTCGACGTGCCCTTCCCCGAAGATGTGGTGCAAACGGCCGTGATCAGATCAGACGCGGGGCTGGTGGCGTTTTTTACCTTTCTTCAGGATTTCGAACTGCCCCTTCATTCCCATCTGGCACAATGGGGAACTGTGGTCGAAGGTGAGATTGAGCTGACCATTGGCGATGAAACCAAGAGCTATGGCCCCGGTGACAGCTATTCGATCCCCGCAGGAGTGGAGCATGGCGGCAAGATCAAAGCCGGGTCGCGCGTCATTGATGTGTTCGAAGAACCGGACCGCTATCCGGTCAAAGGGTAAGCGATAACAAAAAAAGGGCCGCAGCGGATCGCGCTGCAGCCCCCTTATTTGATCCGCGCCCAGTTTAGTCGCGTAGCAATTCGTTGATCCCGGTTTTCGAGCGGGTCTTTTCATCCACCCGCTTCACGATCACAGCGCAATAGAGGTTGATGTTGTTCTTGGACGGCATCGAGCCCGCAACAACCACCGAATAGGGCGGAACCTCACCATAGGTGACCTCGCCGGTTTCGCGGTCGACGATCTTGGTCGATTTGCCGATGAACACGCCCATGCCCAAAACCGAGCCTTCGCGCACGATGCAGCCTTCGACCACTTCGGACCGGGCGCCGATAAAGCAGTTGTCTTCGATGATGGTCGGACCCGCCTGCATCGGTTCCAGAACGCCGCCGATCCCAACACCGCCCGACAGATGGACGTTCTTGCCGATCTGCGCGCATGACCCGACGGTGGCCCAAGTATCAACCATTGTGCCCTCGTCCACATAGGCACCCAGGTTCACAAAGGACGGCATCAGAACCACGCCGGGCGCAATAAAGGCGGATTTGCGAACGACGCAATTCGGCACCGCGCGAAAGCCAGCGGCCCGCCATTGGTTTTCACCCCAACCCGCGAACTTGCTGTCCACCTTGTCCCACCAGCCGCCGTCCTGAGCGCCGCCGGTCTGGATTTCCATATCCTTGATGCGAAAGCCCAGCAGAACCGCTTTTTTCGCCCACTGGTTCACATGCCAGTCGCCGCTGTCTTGCTTTTCCGCGACCCGCAGCGACCCGCTGTCCAGCGCATTCAGCGTATCTTCGATCGCTTCGCGTGTCTCGCCGGTGGTGGCGGGGGTGATGGCATCTCGCGCCTCCCAGGCGGCTTCGATGGCGGCTTCCAGTTGCGCGTTGGACATTTGGCGGCTCCCTGCAGATTCTGTTCACGCTTGTGTTGCCTATACGCAAGCGACGGACTGGCTGCAATGCGACGCTGAGCGCGCGCTTTGCGGCTGTTTGTTCCGGTTTCAGCCGTTCAGAGGGTCCGGTGAGATGTTTCCACCACAGATCAGCACCGCCACCCGTTCGCCCGGCTCTGGCGTGTAAGCCCCCGATAGCAGCGCAGCCAAGGCGGTTGCGCCTGCCGGTTCCACCAGAATCCGATGCGCCCGCCACAGGACCTTCTGCGCCTGCGCGATGGCCTCATCACTGACCAGAACTGATTGCACGCCCTGTGCCAGATCGAAACAAATCGAGCCGATCCGCCGCGCGCCCAGCGCATTTGCCGCAATGCCCGAGACGGACACATCCACCGGTTCTCCCGCCTGCAGGGCTGCATTCAGCGCGCAGGAGGTTTCCGGCTCAACCGCCACGACCTTGCGCGTGCCTTGCAGCCAGGCCAGCGCCCCGGCGATCAGACCGCCACCGCCCACCGCGATCAATACGGTATCCGCTTTCAGGCCCTGTGCCTCCCATTCGGCAAAGCAGGTTCCCTGCCCGGCGACCGTAGCGGGGGCGTCATAGGCGTGAATCTGCATCGCGCCCGTGGCCTCCTCATGCGCCCGCGCGGCTGTCAAGGCGTTGGCATATTCACCCGGCATCACGCTCAAATCCGCGCCGGTCTGTTCGATCAGCGCGATCTTGGATGGCCCCGCCAGTTCGGGCACGAAAATCTTGGCCGGATAGCCCAGCGCCTGCGCGGCAAAGGCGGCCGCTGCGCCGTGATTGCCACCCGATGCGGCCACAACCCCGGCCTCGGGCACATCCGAACTGATCAGAGTGTTAAACGCCCCGCGCGCCTTGAAACTGCCGGTGTGCTGCATATGCTCCAGCTTCATTTCCACCGAATAATCCAGACCCAAGACACGGCTTTCCGTGACTGGCGTCACTTGTGCATAGCCGGTTATGCGGTGTTGCGCCGCCAGTATTTCGCTCTTCCAATTCATTCTCATCTTTCCGTGACTGGCACTCTGCGCCCGAACCCTATAGCTGTTTGGAAAACACGCAAGCAGGGATCGTTACCCCATGAGAGAAGACCGCCTCAGCCCGTTTCGCGACGCGCAGACCGACCGTTCGACCGCAAGCGAGGTACCCGACACCCCGCAAACCCGCTCACCCGCCTATCGCCTTGCCTTTGCCGATGAGGATTTCCTGTGCCGGGATGAGCTGCGCCCGGTGCGCTTGCAGCTGGAACTGCTCAAGCCCGAGATGATCATGACCGAGCGTGAGATCACCTCGACCATCGTCATGTTCGGCGGCGCGCGTATCCCTGAGCCATCACAGAAACACACCGCGCGGACGGAAACGCTGGCCGGGCTGTCGGAGTATTACGACGAAGCGCGCGAGTTTGCCCGGTTGATGACCGAGAAGTCGAACGAAACCGGCGGGCGAGAGAATGTAATCGTCACCGGCGGTGGCCCCGGCGTGATGGAGGCTGGCAACCGCGGCGCGCAGGATGCGAACGGCTGTTCCATCGGCCTGAACATTGTGCTGCCGCATGAACAGGCACCGAACCTGTACGTTACGCCCGAGCTCAGCTTTAACTTCCACTATTTCGCCATCCGCAAGATGCATTTCCTGATGCGCGCCCGCGCCATCACCATCTTCCCCGGCGGCTTTGGCACCATGGATGAGCTGTTCGAGTCCCTGACCCTGATTCAAACCGGCCGTATGGAGCGTGTGCCCTTCCTGCTATTCGGTCGCGCGTTCTGGGAAAAGGTCATCAACTGGGAGGCGCTGGCCGACGCCGGCACCATCTCGGACGAGGATCTAGACCTGTTCCGGTTCGTCGATACCGCGCAAGAGGCGGTCGACATAATCGAGAAATGGGAACCCACCCCGCCCCGTGACGAAATACCGGGGCGCTAAACGATGGGGCGCAAGACCGGCGAGATGCTGCATCTGCGGGGCAACGCACTGACCAAGGGCGAGCCCGTGGCCCTGCCCCTGACCCAAAGCAGTATGTTTCACCTGCCCGGCGCACCGGACGGGCATGATTTCTACGGTCGCGTCAACAACCCAACCTGGGAACATCTGGAACAGGTTCTCGCCCATCTTGAAGACGCCCCCTGCCTGGCTTTCCCGTCGGGCATGGCGGCGATCTCGGCCGCGTTGTTTGCCACGGTCAAAGCCGGGTCGCGCATCCTGATCCCGTCGGATGGCTATTACGTCACTCGCGTGCTGGCCGACCGATTTCTGTCTGGTCTGGGTGTCATCGTGACAGAACGCCCGACAACCGCCTTTTCCGAAGGCGGGTTCGACGGCATCGATGTGGTCTTTGTCGAAAGCCCCTCGAACCCTGGTCTGGATATGATGGACCTGCCAGCCATCGCGTCGTCCGTGCGCGCAGCTGGTGGGATCACCATTGCTGACAACACAACCATGACACCACTGGGCCAGCGTCCTTTGGATATGGGCGTAGATATCGTCGTGTCCTCGGACACCAAGGCCATGGGTGGGCATTCCGATCTGCTGATGGGCCATGTGGCCAGCCGCAATACAGATGTCATGGAGCGGGTCGAGGAATGGCGGCGTGTCTCTGGCGCGATCCCCGGTCCGCACGAGGCTTGGTTGCTGCATCGTGGGCTGGAAACACTGGATGTTCGGTTCGACCGGATGTGCAGCTCGGCCCAGGTGTTGGCAGAACGGTTGGCGGCGCATCTGGCTGTGAAAGACATCCGCTATCCCGGCCTGCCAGGTGACCCATCCTACACCTTGGCACAGGCTCAGACCACGCGGTTCGGATTCCTTCTTTCGATCACGTTGGAAACCCAGGCCAAGGCCGAAACCTTCATCAACACCTGTCCAATGCTGCGCCCTGCGACGTCTTTTGGCGGCGTCCATAGCTCGGCCGAGCGCCGCGCCCGTTGGGGCGACGACGTTGACCCCGCTTTTGTCCGTCTGTCGGTGGGATGCGAGCCGGTGGTTGAGCTTTGGCAGGCAATCGATGCCAGCCTGAACGCACTGTAATTACTTTTTGGGCGTGCGCAGCTCGGTGAACACGTAGATCGGCAGCACGACGCTGGCAATCAGCGCGCCCAGCCAGACCAGCAATGTCGCAGCCAGCAGGTTGGAAATTCCGCCAACCGTCAGCCCATTGGTCACCAGATCGGTCACAAGCAGGCCGACAAAGGTCACGATCAACGCGATCCCGCCTTTCAACGAAGGCGCCCTTTTCTCACCCAACTTCAGGATCAGCGGCTCGGCCACCACCTGCACCAGCGTGAAGACGATCACCACAACGATGAATGAAATCGGCTTGATTGCAAAACCGGTCAGTAGCAAAGCGGCCAACATTAACCCAATGGCATTGCCCGCCAGCAGGGCCAGAACCGATTTAAGTCTGCGCGTCATCGGCTGATCTCCGTCAATGAATAATATGAAACAGCCTGATAGTATCAGAGATTGCGAAACTTGCGAACCAATTTAGCCACCGGTTCTTTTTGACCTGTTGAAATCACGTGATAAAATACCTTCATCATGATCAGCCCTTCCCCCATCCATGAGAGGTGAGATGAGCGACGATCCCTATGCCGCACTTGGCGTGGCCAAAGATGCCAGCGACGCTGAAATCAAAAAAGCGTATCGGCGTATTGCCAAGGAATGCCATCCGGACTTGAAACCCGGGGACGCCGAGGCCGAAGCCAAGTTCAAGGCCGCCGCCGCGGCCTATGATCTGTTGAAAGATCCTGAGACGCGCAAACGCTATGACAATGGTGAGATTGATGCCTCGGGACAGGAACGCCCGCAACAGCAATACTATCGCGATTACGCCGAAGCTGCCGGCAACCCCTATCGCGGGCAGGCGACGGACCCGGACGACATGTCGGATATCTTTGCTGAATTCATGCGGGGTCGCGGCGGATTTGGTGGGCAAGGCGGCCGCGAGTTTCACGCGCCCGGCCACAATCTGAACTTCACGCTTCAGATCAGCTTTCTGGATGCGGTATTCGGCGCCAGCCAGAAGCTGACCCTGCCGGATGGGGACCGGATCGAAGTCAAGATACCCGCAGGGATCACAAGCGGTCAGACCATTCGCCTGCGGGGCAAGGGTGCCGCTGGCTATGGTGAGGGGCCGCGCGGCGATGCGCTGGTGACAGTATCAGTCGCGGATCATCCGGTATTCGACCGTCAGGGAAATGACATTCACATCACGCTGCCCATCACGATTGATGAGGCGGTGCTGGGCGGCAAAGTGGCGGCGCCCACGATCGATGGGGGCGTAAACGTGACCGTTCCGGCCGGAACCAGCAGCGGCAGAACCCTGCGCCTGCGGGGTAAGGGCGTTAAGAAGCGCGGTTCGACCGAACGGGGCGACCAGTTGATCGAGCTGACCATTTCAATGCCCGATCAAATCGATGATGAGTTGAGGCAATTTATGGATTCATGGCGAGAAACCCACCGCTATGACCCACGCAAAGGAATGCCGTCATGACCCGCACCCTGACCGAAGAGGAACTGATCACCGCCGTAGCCCGGCTGACTTCGACCCGATTGACAGAATATCTGGCCGCCGAAATCGTGATCCCCGAACAAACAGATCGCGGATTGGTCTATCACAGCCTCGACGTTGCCCGGCTGGAGTTGGCCTGCGAGTTGCACGACCAATACGAAATGGAGGCAGACGCAGTGTCGATGATGATTTCCCTGATCGACCAGATGCATGGGCTGCGCGCAGAACTTCGAGAGGTCCTGAACGCCGTCGCAGCGCAGCCAGATCCGGTTCGTCAGCAGCTGATCAAAGTGATCGGCACCGCGAGATTCGGGTGAGAGCGGCCTAATTGTCGACTAGATATTCTTCGGGAACAAAGAAGGTGTAATCTCGGTCGGCAACCGCCTCGTGGCAATCGTGGCAATACGCAACTGCGTTGGCGCGATCCCCCATCGTGTCCCCAAACAATGACCCGTCCGGCATGACCATGATATAACGCCAGTCAGCCGTAGCAGGGTTGGCGCCCTCGGCCAGTTTCTGCATGACGAACATCGCGCCGGGATGGCTTTTCCCCTCATCCGTAACGGTCACGCTGTCCTTGGCCAGCACAGACCCCACCGGGAGCTTTTCGCCATCCGTCAGGGTTGCATAATTATACGCCATCCGGTTTGCATAGCTGTTCACAAATCGTCGACCATGGGTTTCAGATATATACGGCGCATCGTTGTACAGCGGCCAGTTTTGGTAATTCAGAAGCAGATCCAACTGCGCTGCGGCATAGCCGCGTGCCATCCGGCGCTGCAACGAGTCATAAATTTCACGCGCGTCGTCCTTGGTCAGATCAGCCGGATTTTCGATAGCCAGATGAGCATCCTCATCATTTGACTGCGCAACAGCATCAGTTACGGCGACGGCCGCACAAGCCAAAACTAAAACAAAACTAAAGTACGGGATTTTCAATCGAAACATCATAGAGATAACCCAACTCGTAACCTGTTATGCCGCAATCGGCACACGGAGCTGAAATACAAGGTAGCCGCCGTGAACGAATTTGCCACATGCCAGCCACCGAACTCACCCTATTTGTGCGCAAGTGAGCCTGGTGCATCCACACCTAGCCAATGAAACATATCAAATTTTGCATTCGATAGACAGCGCCCCAAAAATTAATTTTGTGATGCGCCGTCTATTCAGCTGCTTATCCGCGGTCGAGACCGGCCTCGGCCTCAATCTGCTTGCGCGATTTACGGGCGCGTTCGGTGGCCGATTTCAGCTGACCGCAGGCCGCCATAATGTCCTCGCCCCGCGTCTTGCGGATGGGCGAGGCATACCCGGCCTGATAGATGATATTGGCAAAAGCCCGAATACGATTGTTCGAGCTGCGCTTATACGGTGCGCCGGGCCATTCGTTGAACGGGATCAGATTGATCTTGGCCGGGATTTTGTGGCGCTTGATATGCTCGATCAGACGATGCGCATCCTCATCGCTGTCATTCACACCATCAAGCATCACGTATTCAAACGTAATCCGTTCCGAATTGGAAACCTTGGGATAGCTAGCCAAAGCCTGCAGCAACTCTTCGATATTCCAGCGTTTGTTGATCGGCACCAGCACATCGCGGATTTCATTGGTCGTCGCGTGGAACGAAATTGCCAGCAGGCAGCCGATTTCCTGCGCGGTACGCGCGATTTCGGGCACCACGCCCGATGTCGACAGGGTAATCCGGCGGCGAGACAGCGAGATACCTTCGGGGTCCATCGCGATTTTCATCGCGTCGCGGACGTTCTCAAAATTGTAAAGAGGCTCGCCCATACCCATCAGAACGATGTTCGACAGCAGGCGGGTTTCGTCCTTGGGCGCACCCGGTACCGGCCACTCGTCAAGATCATCCCGCGCCATCATCACCTGACCGACAATTTCCGCCGCCGTCAGGTTGCGCACCAGTTTCTGCGTGCCTGTATGGCAGAAGGAACAAGTCAACGTGCAACCGACCTGAGACGAGATACACAGCGTGCCGCGATCGTCCTCGGGAATATAGACCACCTCGACCTCATGCCCGCCAGCAATACGGACCAAATACTTGCGTGTGCCATCCTCGGACACTTGTCGGGTCACAACCTCGGGGATTTCGATCACGAAATGCTCGGCCAGCTGGGTGCGATAGGCTTTGGCCAGATTGGTCATCTCGGCAAAGTCGCGCACACCCCATTGGTAAATCCACTGCCAGATCTGGCCCGTGCGCATCTTGGCCTGTTTTTCAGGCGTGCCGTGTTCGATCAGGGTCTCGCGCAGGCGATCCCGGGTCAACCCGACAAGGTTCACCTTCCCCTCCGGCAATTTGCGGGGGATGGTCATGACGTCTTGAGTGATCGGCGCTTTGGGCGACATAGGTGGGTCTCTAAGATTCTGGCTTGGAATGCGCCTCTATATAGGACTGCGCGCAAAGATCAAAAGAATTCGTCGCGCCTAATTTACAAAACGCAGCAATTCGTCAATCCGCAGGCGCCCCAATTCAATCCGGCAAGAGGTGATACCAATGCCGGTTCCCGACCCACCACCAAAAGACGCGCCGACCGCCTCGCACTGCGCATCACGATACCCGACCCAGGCGCTTTGCGCCGCCTCCATCGCAGGCGCCGCGCTTGTCCGTCCGGTCACCTCGTCCAACGCGTTGGCTGCATCCATGGCAAAGCCAAAACTATCGGTCAGCGCAGCCTCAACCCCCGCTTCCATACTGGCAACGCAAGATCCGATTTCGACTTGTGAACTTGCGTTCGTGCATTCCATTGCAGGATCCGCCACAGCCAACGTGGGGGTTAAAACAGCCATTATCACCAAACGCATGACATACTCCTCGAAGGGTCGTTAGACTAACGCGTTCAGCTTAGCACAGCGACGCCAGAGGTTACAAAAAACCGCGGGGGATCAACCCCGCGGTCATTCGAACTCCTATGCCGCCCGGACGTTTCCAGGCCAGCCGTATTGGATCACGCACCTGCTGGTGGAATAAAGCAATCCTCGGCGTCCAGCGTTTTGACCGGATCGTTTGGCCCACATTGCTCTCCCGAAACCGGGTATGTCTCAGCGGATTTATCACAAGCGCTCAGCAATACGACGGCGGTCAGCACAAACAGGCCCAAAACTTTCTTCTGCATCGATGCTCTCCTTTTCTCTCTGCTTGAACCGATTAGTTCAGTATTTCAGAGCGCGGAGCATTGACGCAGATCAAATTTATAGATGACGTTAAGTTAAGCTATGAAGGAGGGCGGTCCTATCCTGCGAAACTGGCACCACTTTGCAAGCCGGGCCACTGCCCGAGCGCTGGCGCGCTCAGTTGGTACAGCGTTTCTCGGCGTCGTCTAAAGCGGCTGTGAAGCCCAGCAATGAGAAAGTATCTTTGGTCTGAGTGCCGCGCTCGGACCGGGCGGTCAGCACTGCTTCGGTACCGCTTTTCATGGCAGCGATTACTTTTTGGTCATCACCCTCTGACGCGGGCCAGGCCCATTCGCCTTCGGTGCTGAATTCGAAGCTGTTTCCGTCGATGGATACAGATACGGTCGATCCCGCGGCAAACGGATAGCCCCCGGTGAATGAGACGCGCCCCTTCACATCGGGATCAGGTCTGAACACGACAAACAGCAGGATGTCGCTGCGCCTCACCGAAACAACGCGCCCGCCGCGCGTGTTGACGGTTTCATCCGGCGTTGCAACGCTCCAGCATTCGGTTGGGTCCTCTTCCACAAACACACTCCAGTCGGTGTTTACGGATACTCTATTGGTGCTGTCTGCCTGCTGAGCGGTTGCAGCCGTTGTCATCCCTGCCACGCACAGGCCCGCGATTACGCGGACGAGCTTTGATCCCATCTGTCCAGCCTCCTAGCTCGACCTAATACCTCATACCCACCGGAATGGCTCGCGAACCCTGACGGTTCGTCTGTAAGTTGCGTCTTCCGGTGATTGCCGACATACACACACTATCGCAAGTTTCGCCATAGGCGAAAGGGCGGTTGGCAGTTTTTTGCGCATGTTTAGGAGGGTCCCGATGACGCAGCCTGTAGCAATGACCGAACTATGGCGGGGGCCTTTACTGGAAAGCCTGCATCTGGGACATGCGGTTATCTGTGATGACACGGGTCAAATCGTGCGCAGCTGGGGCGACCCGGAGGCGATAATCTACCCCCGGTCTTCGGCCAAGATGATACAGGCCCTGCCGTTGATTACATCTGGGGCGGCCGCGAAATACGGGCTGAACAGCGAGCATCTGGCATTGGCCTGTGCCTCGCATAACGGCGCGCATATTCACACAGACAGGGTAACGTCCTGGCTGGACCATCTGGGCCTGGCTGAAACCGATTTGCGCTGTGGGCCGCAAGAGCCTCAGGATATGGCGGCGCGCGACGGGCTGATACTTGCCGACGACACGCCCTGTCAGATCCACAACAACTGCTCGGGCAAACATAGCGGGTTTTTGACGGTAGCACAGCATATGGGTGCCGGGCCGGAATATCTTGAAATCGACCACCCGGTTCAACAGGCCTGTTTGTCCGCGCTGGAAGAAACCACCGGCGAAACCAGCCCCGGCTATGGCATCGATGGCTGTTCCGCCCCGAACTTTGCCACCTCGCTGGTGGGGATGGCACGGTCGATGGCGTGGTTTGCCTCGGCGGCGGACCGGTCGGACCGGGCCAGCGATGCGGCACAACACCTGACCGCGGCGATGATCAAACATCCCGAGCTGGTGGCCGGAGAGACGCGCGCCTGTACCGAGCTGATGCGCGCCATGAACGGGCGCGCCGCGATCAAGACCGGGGCCGAGGCCGTATTCATCGCCATCATCCCTGAAAAACGCATGGGCGTCGCGCTGAAGATCACCGATGGCGCTACCCGTGCCAGCGAATGCGCCATTGCTGCCATTCTGGTCAGCCTCGGCGTACTGGAGGCCGATCACCCGGCCACCCGCACCTTTATGAACGCCACGCAATACAGCCGTCGCGGGCTTGAATGTGGCGTGATCCGACCCGCGCCGGGATTCCCCGGCTAGGGCGGCTACATCTCAATCTCGTGAATCTCGGCCACCTCGACCGAGCCTGACCCGTTCACGACCATGGGGCATCCCTTGGCCATCTCGTTGGCGGCGTCGATGCTGTCGGCTTTGATCACCGTAAAGCCGGAGACCGGGTTGGCACCGCCATTGTCGACCACACCGCCCGAACTGACGGTATAGGACTGGCCCACGGGGTTTCCGGGGATCTCCAGCGCCGGGCCCATATTCTGAAACCAGGCGCCCCAGGCGGCCATGGTCGCTTCGACCTCGGCGGGGTCCGATGGCGTGGTGCCGCCGTGATAGACAAACAGAAACTGTGGCATTTCTTTCCTCCCAGATGAAAACTTATTGCGCCAGACCGGCCAGCTTGTTCAGCGTCGAGGTCCAGCCTTTCTCGTGATTTGCGGCGATCTCGTCATCGCCCAGGTCGCGGTGATCGACGACCAGCCGCGCGCCATCGCCTGCGACTTCGATCCGCAGCGTTACATGGCTCTCGGCCCCACGCTGATCCTGATCGTCATGCCAGCCCCAGGTGAAGCCAACCGAATTGGGCGGATCGACATGGGTCACATGGCCCGAGACCTTAAAGCGCTGGCCCTCGCCATTCTCCATGACCGAATACCACGGACCAACGCGCGAAAAATCGAGAGTATGTTCGGGCACGTGCACCCCTTCGGGACCCCACCACTGCAACAGCCGTTCTGCGACACTGATCCACGCAAACAGATCCTCTGGCGGTATCGGATACGTGCGTTCCAGCTTTAGATCGGCCATGAGGTATCCCTTTCAATAGCATCGCCCAGACGATCCAGACTGCTTTCCCAGAATTGTCGTTTCGAAATGGTCCACTCCGCGATCGCGTACAGACCTTCGGGGCGGATCGAATACATCCGCTGGGTACCCTGCACCCGTTGCCGAACCAGCCCGGCCTCACGCAAAACCTTCAGGTGACGCGAGACCGCAGCACCTGACATACCGCGCCCTTCGATCAGGTCGCCTGCGGGCTGCTCTCCGTCCTGCATCAACTGTTCAACGATGGAAAACCGCGTGGCGTCGGACAAGGCGGAGAATGTGGTCAGAAGCGTACTCATGACCGCTGTTTAACATTTTTGTTAAATAAAGGGAAGCCCCGGCTTTCAGGCTTGGGCAAATTCCTGCCGCGCATAGCCCTGCAGATACAAAAGCGCGGTCAAATCGCCATGGTTGACGCGCACTTCGCATTGTTCCGCGACCGAAGGCTTTGCATGCAGCGCAACCCCGGTTCCGGCCCGGCCCAACATACCCAGATCATTTGCCCCGTCACCCACAGCGATCACATCGTTTTCGGACAGGCCCAGACGCTTGGTAATCTGTTCCAGCGCGTCGACTTTGGCCTGTCGTCCCAAAATCGGTCGCTGCACATCGCCGGTCAGCTTGCCGTTTTCGGCCAGCAGAGTGTTGGCACGGTTTTCGTCAAACCCCAATTCACTGCCCACCTTGGCAGTAAACGCCGTGAACCCGCCCGAGACCAGCGCCGCATAGCCGCCATTGGCGCGCATCGTCGCGACCAGCACCTTGCCGCCGGGCATCAGGGTGATGCGTTCGGCCAGAACCTTGCCGATCACAGCCTCATCCAACCCTTTCAGCAACCCGACCCGTTCGGTCAGCGCGCCTTCGAAATCCAATTCGCCATTCATTGCGCGGGCCGTAATGTCCTTGACGCGGTCGCCGACACCGGCCTCATCCGCCAATTCGTCGATGCATTCCTGCTGGATCATGGTGCTGTCCATATCCGCCAACAGCATCTTTTTGCGCCGCCCCTCGGCAGGCTGCACGATCAGGTCAACGCCAAGCTTCTGCAAATCACCCCAGACATCCCACTGGTTGCCCGGAAGTTCCTGCAGCGCGAACTCTGCCGCCTCATCCGGGCTGAGCCAGATGATCTCGGCCCCGCCCCAGGCATTCCGCAACGACTCGACCAGCGCCAAATCCAGCGCGCGCGTTTCGGGATTGGTCAACAGGGTGGCAACATACATAGTCTATCTCCGGCGAATTCACCTGCGATTAACGCAGATAGCCCCCGATCGCCAGAAGACAGTTTGTCCGCAGCAACCTCTGGCACATCATGCGGACAGAACGGCGACCGATTGCGCCATTCAGGGCTTTACCAGCACGCCATTCCAAGACAGATTCGCCAGGACTGGACAGAAAGGAACTCGGTAAATGGGCAACCCGCTTTACGATCGCTTGTTTAGCATTCACGCGGGCAAAGAGACGCCTTTCCTGCATCTGCCCAACGGTCAGGTGCTGACCCATTCTGATTTCCTGGACATGGCATCTCGGTTGGCCAATACCCTAATCGGCTTTGAGCTCGAACCCGGACAACGCGTTGCGGTTCAGGTGCAAAAGTCGCCCGAAGCGCTTGCGCTGTTTGCTGCTTGTGTGCAGACCGGTCTGGTTTTTCTGCCACTCAACACTGCCTATACGGTCAGCGAACTGAGCTATTTCATCGAAAACAGCGGCGCTGCGCTGGTGGTCTGCGATGATGTAAATAAGGCTGGTCTGGCACCCGTCGCCGCCGCCCAGAAGGCGCGGCTTGAAACGCTAAACGCTGATGGATCCGGCAGCCTGATGCGGCGTGCTCTGGGTATGCTGCCTGCTTTCGAGCCGGTCAACCGCACCGAGGATGATCTGGCCGCCTTCCTGTACACGTCCGGCACGACCGGCCGATCCAAGGGCGCGATGCTGTCACAGGCCAATCTGCTGTCGAATGCCGAAACATTGGTACGGGAATGGCGGTTTACCGACGATGACGTGTTGCTGCATGCTCTGCCAATCTTTCACACTCATGGGCTGTTCGTGGCAACCAACGTGGTACTGGCTTCGGGCGGGTCGATGATCTTTCTGCCGAAATTCGATCTGGATGAGGTACTGCGGCATTTGCCTGATGCAACCGCGATGATGGGGGTTCCGACCTTCTACACCCGTCTGTTGGATGACGACCGGTTCACCGGCGATCTGGCACGTCATATGCGGCTGTTCATCTCGGGCTCGGCCCCAATGCTGGCCGAAACGCATCAGCAGTTTGAGGCCCGCACCGGGCACCGCATTCTTGAACGCTACGGTATGACCGAGACCAACATGAACACCTCGAACCCCTATGACGGTGAACGCCGCGCCGGATCCGTGGGGTTCCCCTTGCCGGGCGTTGAGCTCAAAGTGACCGACTCTGAGACGGGTGAAACCTTGCCACAGGGCGAAATCGGCATGATCGAGGTGCGTGGCCCCAACGTCTTTCAGGGCTATTGGGAAATGCCCGAGAAGACCGCAGCAGAGTTGCGCGAGGACGGGTTCTTTATCACCGGCGACCTTGGACGTGTGGACGCGGACGGCTATGTCCATATCGTCGGACGCGGCAAGGACCTGATCATCTCGGGCGGGTACAACATCTATCCCAAAGAGGTCGAACTGGTGCTGGACGACCAGCTCGGTGTTCTGGAAAGCGCAGTTATCGGCGTGCCCCATCCGGATTTCGGCGAAACCGTGTTAGGCCTGTTGGTAGCCGAACCAAACAAGTCGCCCGACCTCGAGGCCATCATGGCAAGCGCACAGACCCAACTGGCGCGATTCAAACATCCCCGCAAGCTGATAGTGCTGAACGAATTGCCGCGCAATACGATGGGCAAAGTGCAAAAAAACGCGCTACGCGAAGCTTACAAAGACCTGTTTACCGAAGACTAGGTCTCAGCGGCGCGCGCGCCTGTGCGGTCAGCAACCAGCAATCACGGCCCTCGAACACGGCAGTGGCCAACGGATGACCATAGCCCGCGCCCGCATCCAAATTGATCCGATTGCCGCAATGTTCCGCCGCATCCACAGGGGTGTGACCATGCACGATCAGCCAGGGGTGCGGGCCAGATTCAACCAAAAATTCCTGCCGTATCCAAACCAGGTCATCTTCGGATTGCTGCGACAGTGGAAGACCAGGCCTGATGCCAGCGTGGACGAACAGCAGCTCATCCTCTTGATGGTAAACTGGCAAAGCGTTGATGAAATCCAGATGTGCTGGCGGTACGGCGGCACAGGCCCGTTCATGGACCTGATAGATGCGGTCATTGTCCGTGACTTCCACCCCGTAGGAGGCCAGCGTGTCCCGACCACCCAGCCGTGGGTTCAGCCAGCTCAGCGTGACGGGTAGTTGCTTATCTGCAATTTCGCGCTCTTGCACGAAGCGAGCCATCATACGGTCGTGGTTGCCCTTGACCATGACCCAGTTGCGCCCCGCCTTTTGGCCTTCGATCAGCAGGTCCAGCACGGCGCGGCTGTTCGGGCCTCGGTCGACATAGTCACCCAGAAACACAATCTTTGCATCTGGCCCGCCATCTGCCTCGATCCGCGACAGCGCAACCTGCAGCATGCCGAGCTGGCCGTGGATGTCACCGATTGCATAAATTGGCGAGGACATGGAAAACCCTAAATCAACAGGAACACCCTGCTTGTGACGCGTCTTGGCGGCCGGGAAAAGAAAATACCCACGCCTTGGAAGACGCGGGTATGAAGTGTCTCAGATATTCAACACCACCTCAGGCAACGTCGAACTCCAGCGGTTTGATTTGCGTGAACAGGCCGGTTTCGGCCAGCTTTGCCCGCGCCTCGGCTGGTACGGGTTCATCAACATAAAGCAAGGCGATCGCCTCCCCCCCTGCCTCGGCGCGTCCGAGGGTAAAGTTCGCGATATTGACGCTGTGCTCACCCATGGCCTGACCTAACGCACCGATGATACCCGGCACATCTTCGTTCGTGGTATAGAGCATGTGCGCGCCCACCTCGGCGTCGATATTGATGCCTTTGATCTGAATGAAGCGCGGCTTGCCATCGCTGAACACGGTTCCGCCGATCGAACGCTCGCGTTTCTCGGTCACGACGGTCACCTTGATATAGCCCTCGAAGGCGCCAGACTTGTCCTGATTGGTGGTCGAAATCTGAATACCACGTTCCTTGGCCACAACCGGAGCCGACACCATGTTCACCTCGGGATTGAACTTTTTCATGATCCCGGCGACGGCCGAACAGTTCAGAGCGGCAAGGTTCATTTCCGACGCAACACCATCATAGAGGATGTTGATCGCCTTGATCGGCTCATCCGTCATCTGACCGATGAAACCGCCCAGATGCCCGGCCAGTTTGATCCAAGGCCCCATGACCTTGGCCTCTTCCGCCGTCACGCTGGGCATGTTCAGCGCGTTTTCCACCGCGCCGGTCAGCAGGTAGTTCGAGATTTGCTCGGCCACCTGCAATGCTACATTTTCCTGCGCCTCGGTCGTTGCGGCCCCCAGATGCGGCGTGCAGACGACGTTGGGCAGGTTGAACAGCGCGTTTTCCTTGGCAGGTTCCTCGCTGAACACGTCAAAGGCGGCCCCGGCGACATGGCCGGATTGCAACATCTCGGCCAGCGCCTCTTCGTCGACCAGACCACCACGGGCACAGTTGACGATCCGCACGCCCGGTTTGGTCTTGGCCAGATTCTCACGGCTCAGAACATTACGGGTCTGATCAGTCAGCGGCACATGCAGGGTGATGAAATCGGCACGGGACAGCAGTTCGTCCAGCTCAACCTTTTCCACACCCATCTTGGCGGCCTTCTCTTCACCCAGATAAGGGTCATAGGCGACAACCTTCATTTTCAGGCCCAGGGCACGTTCGCAGACGATCCCGCCGATATTGCCCGCACCAATGACGCCCAAGGTCTTGTTGGTCAGCTCGATCCCCATGAACTTGGACTTTTCCCATTTGCCCGCATGGGTCGAAGTACTGGCCTCGGGGATCTGCCGCGCCACGGCGAACATCATCGCAATCGCGTGCTCGGCTGTGGTGATCATGTTGCCAAAGGGCGTGTTCATCACGATGACGCCCTTCTTGCTGGCGGCATCCTTGTCGACATTGTCGGTGCCGATGCCGGCGCGACCTATGACTTTCAGCTTGTCCGCATGTTCCAGCAAGGTCGGCGTGACCTTGGTGGCCGAGCGGATGGCAAGACCGTCATACTGGCCAATCACTTCGGCCAGTTTATCTTTGTCCTTGCCCAGATCGGGCATGAAATCCACGTCGATGCCGCGGTCGCGGAAAATCTGAACAGCGGTTTCACTGAGTTTGTCAGAAACGAGTACTTTGGGAGCCATGTCTGTGGTCCTTGAATGTAATGAGATGTCCGGGCCTGAGGCGGCCCGGTGAAGATTGGGAAAGATCAGGCGGCTTCAGTTTGTGCTGCGAGCTCAGCCTCGAAGGCCCAGGCTAGCCAGGGCAACATCGCTTCGATATCCGAAGTTTCGACTGTGCCGCCGCACCAGATACGCAGACCCGCAGGTGCGTCGCGATAAGCCCCGATATCCAACGCGATATTCTCGGCCTCCAACCGCTTTGCAACGGCCTTGGCGAAGGCTGCGCCGTCCCGAATGCGCGCATCGGTGAATTTCAGACAGACAGACGTATTCGACTGCGTCGCCGGGTCGTCAGCCAGGTTGGCGATCCAGTCATTCTGCTCGCAGAACGCATGCACCGCACCGGCATTCGCATCGGCCCGGCCAATCAATCCCTGCAGACCACCAACCGAGCGCGCCCAGTCCAATGCGAACAGATAGTCCTCAACCGCCAGCATCGACGGGGTGTTGATCGTGGCGCCAGAAAAGATACCATCGATCAGCTTACCGCCCTTGGTCAGGCGGAAAATCTTGGGCAATGGCCATGCGGGGGTATAGCTTTCCAGCCGCTCCACAGCGCGCGGGGAAAGGATCAGCATCCCATGCGCCGCCTCTCCGCCCAGAACTTTCTGCCAGCTAAACGTGGTCACATCCAACTTGTCCCACGGCAGGTCCATCGCGAAGGCCGCCGAAGTCGCATCGCAGATCGTCAAACCCTGACGGTCATCCGCAATCCAGTCACCGTTTGGCACCCGCACGCCCGAAGTCGTGCCGTTCCATGTAAAGACCACGTCATGGAAGAAGTCGACCGAGGCCAGATCGATGATCTGCCCATAATCGGCTGTTTTCACTTCGGCGTCGATTTTTAGCTGCTTGACCACATCCGTGATCCATCCCGAGCCAAAGCTTTCCCAGGCCAGCATCTCGACCTTGCGTTCACCCAACAGCGACCACAGCGCCATCTCAACCGCGCCGGTGTCAGACGCGGGAACGATGCCGATCTTGTAATCTGCTGGAATGCCCAGCACTTCACGCGTACCTTCGATGGCCGCTTTCAGCTTGTCCTTGCCAACAGCAGCGCGATGCGAACGGCCAAGCGCTGCGTCAGCCAGTTTGGTCAGGTCAAATGTGGGGGGTTTGGCGCAGGGCCCCGAGGAAAAGCGCGGATTTGCCGGCCGCGTTTCAGGTTTGCGCACGGCGTCATTCGATGCCGGTTGTTCGATAGTCATGTGTATTACCCTTCCAGATACACGCCCCTCGTTGGGGAGGGGTGTCCCACGGACAGAGCTAGGGTGCAGACGCAGCATCAACAAGCGAAAAAGACTCATTAGAAATCAAAAACGACAGGTTTTTATGCGCAAGTTGGGGGAGCGCGTTTCCGATAGGCGCAATTTCGTCACCGGCTCAGCGCATCGTCCTTGTTGCCTATCAGGTCAACCGAACGGCTTCACCCGTTGCCAGCGCCTGTTGTGCCGCCAACCCCATACGAACGGCCCACAGACCATCCTGCAGCGTCACATCCGGCGCGGCGCGCTCGCCTCGAACAAGCGCAAGGAACCCCTGATGCTGGTAATAGGTCGAGCCATTGTGATCCCCGGCGGCCAGCAAGCGCGGGTCAACGGGGATGTCTTGTGACACCGGCCCTTTTGGATTACGCGGGCTGACAATGACCTGCGGCACCGGCGGGTCACCCAGATGATCGGGCCAAAAGCGCCCCGGCCCCGGCACCAGCGCCTCGATCTTGGCCTGCGGTCCTGTGGCCGAGATTTCCTCTTGGTACCGCGATCCTTCGGCGAACATGCACAGTTCCAGCATCGCCCGCGTGCCGTTGGCGAAATCAACCAGAACATAACCGTGATCCAGAATATCCGGCATTTCCCCATCATAGCTTTCGTCCAGATGGTTTACCGCCTGCCCACCGCTGGCGGTGATCCGCACCGGATCGGACCCAAGGATCAGCCGCATCAGGTCGAAGAAATGGCAGCATTTCTCGACAAATGTGCCGCCGGTATTGCGGTTGAACCGGTTCCAGTTGCCGACCTTTTCCAGAAAGGGAAATCGATGTTCCCGGATCGTCAGCATCTGCACCCCGCCGGTGGATTGGAGCCCTTTGATCAAAGCAGCAATCGGAGGCATATAGCGATATTCCATCGCCACCCAGATTGGATGGGGATAGTCACGCTGCACCGTTTCCAGCCGCGCTGCATCCTGCGGATCGGTAAAAAGCGGCTTTTCCACCAACAGGGGCAGTGGGCGCATCGCCGCGATGTCGCAGATTTGATCTACATGCAGGTGGTTCGGGCTGGCGATAACCAGGCAATCCAGATCCTCGATCGCCAAAAGATCCGCTACTGATCCCACCATCTCGGCCTCCGGTGCAATCTCTTGCGCGGCGCGGGCCATCTGCGGGTCGGGCTCATAGATCGCCGCCACCCGCGTGCCATCCAGCAGAGCGATATTGTGCAGGTGCTCCTGCCCCATCATGCCGCATCCGATCAGCCCGTAATTGATGGTCCGGGTCATGCGCGTTTCCTTTTACTTCAAGCGTTGAACATAGGTGGCCCGATCCGGATCGAACCAAGTTTTAGAGAATTCGACGGGTTCGGCCTGTTCTGACCAGCTAAACCGCTCGATATACCCGACGGTCTGCCCAGCGGGCTTGGTGAAGCCCGTCGGTGTCCAATCGGGCAGCACCGCGATTGAAACCCTGTCTTCGGCCCGCGTGATCCAGAACCCCAACTGCTGCTGATAATAGCGATACAGCGAGTCAGACAGCAGGTCGCCGTCGATCAAACCCACTGATTCGTCGAGCCATATCTCTTCGACCGCGATGATTGTGTCATTCAAATAGCGCATCCGGCGCACGCGCGACCCCGTGGCCGCGGCTCCGAAACCGGGCAGATTGGCAGGCTTTTCCAGATGATCGACCGACAGGATATCCGCACTTGGCAAACCGCCCCCTTCGGGCAGCTCAAGCCGGAACATCGCATAGACGCTGTTCTGCGTTCCGGTCTCACGGATGTAATTGCCCGAGCCCTGAATGCGTTCCAACATCCCTTTTTTCTCAAGCTCGGACAGCGATTTTCGCAGGGTCCCGACCGAGACATTCAGGTCCGCCGCCATGTCCCGTTCCGGCGGCAGGCGCTCACCGTCAATCAGACGGCCGGCCGCAATATCGCGGATCAGCAGTTCTGCAATCTGAACATATATCGGAAGGGCATTGGGGTTTCGGCTTGTGGGGGGCACGTCGGGGCGCTTCGATTGGTCACAGGAAAAATTGATACACTATTGATCTACATCAATGTGATTGCTACGCAAGAGAAAAAGCAAATCCATTGCGGAGACCGACTCAGATGACGATCGTCCCAATCACCTCCCCCGATCTGAACGCGGCCGAGGTCTCGTGGTTTTCGGCTCTGTGTTCAGATGACTATCAGTTTCTGGGGATGCCCGATGGCGATCTGCGGTCCAGCTGGGACCACTGTTCCACCATCGTGAAAGAGGCCGAGGCACAGGGGTTTCGCAACATCCTGTGCCCGTCATCCTATCAGGTCGGTCAGGACACGCTCAGCTTTGTTGCTGGATGCGCACCGATCACCGACAAGATCAACCTGCTGGCCGCGGTGCGTTGCGGTGAAATGCAGCCCATCATGCTGGCCCGCACCATCGCGACGCTGGATCACATGTTGCAGGGGCGTTTGACGGTCAACATCATTTCGTCCGATTTCCCTGGTGAAAAGGCAGACAGCGCGTTCCGTTATCAACGCTCGCGCGAAGTCGTCGAAATCCTGAAACAGGCTTGGACGCGGGATGAGATCAACCATGCGGGCGAGGTCTATAATTTCTCGGGCCTGACCACCGACCCAGCCAAACCCTATCAGACCGGCGGACCACTGTTGTATTTCGGCGGCTATTCCCCATCTGCGCTCGAACTGTGCGGAGAGCATTGCGATGTCTACCTGATGTGGCCAGAAACCAAGGATCAACTGGCCGGGCGGATGCAGGCGGTTCATGCGGTAGCCGAGAATTACAACCGGACACTGGATTACGGCTTGCGCGTTCACATGATCGTTCGCGACACCGAGGCCGAAGCGCAAGAATACGCGGATTACATCGTATCCAAGCTGGACGACGAATACGGTCGCGCCATCCGCGAACGGGCGCTGGATTCCACCTCGCTGGGTGTGGCGCATCAGGCCAAAAACCGCGATCTGGCGGATGAATACGGCTATGTCGAACCTGGTCTCTGGACAGGCGTGGGCCGGGCGCGGTCTGGCTGCGGCGCAGCGCTTGTGGGCTCCACCGATCAAGTCATGACCAAGATTGAAGACTATCAAAAGATGGGCATCCGCGCCTTCATCTTCTCGGGCTATCCACATCTGGACGAGGCCCGCCATTTCGGTGCCCGCGTGATGCCCAACCTGAAAACCTGCTCGCTGCCCGAGGAATACGGACGCGTGCCCAAAACCACCCCGGCCACCCCGCTGGGCAACGGAGTTCGCCGCTAATGCAACGTGTAAAGCTTTCAGACACGCTGGAAATGAGCCGCCTGGTATACGGAATGTGGCGCTTGGGTGATGACAGTGACACCTCGGCGGATCATGTCGAAGCCAAGATACAAGCCTGCCTGGATCAGGGCATCACCACATTCGATCAGGCCGACATCTATGGCGGTTACGCGGCCGAGGCGGTTTTGGGCAACGCCTTGCGCGCCAACCCGGCGCTGCGCGCGCGGATGGAGATCGTCACCAAATGCGACATCGTTGCGCCGATGGGCCGATACGCGGATGCGAAGGTAAAATATTATGACACATCGCGCGCGCATATCCTGAAATCGGTTGAAACCTCTCTGACCGAGATGGCAATCGATCATGTCGACCTGCTACTGATCCACCGCCCTGATCCCTTCATGGACCACCATGAGACCGGCGCAGCGCTGGACGAGGTCGTGGCCAGCGGCAAGGTGGGCGCGGTTGGCGTATCGAATTTCCGCCCGTGGGACTGGACCCTGCTGCAATCAGCTATGAAGACCCAACTGGTCACCAACCAGATCGAGATCTCGCTGGGCGAAATCCGCCCCTTCACCAATGGCGATCTGGCGTTTCATCAACAGCATGGGCAGCCGGTGATGGCGTGGTCGCCGCTGGGCGGTGGACTGCTGATGGCCGGGAACCCTCCGGTCGGCGTGGTCGCGGATGAGATCGCGGCGGAATTCGGAGTGGACCGGGCAGCAGTGGCCGTGGCCTTCCTTCTGGCACATCCTGCAGGCATCCTGCCGGTGCTGGGCACCAATAATCTGGGCCGGATCAAACAGATTTCGGACGCCTTCAAAGTCAATCTGGATCGCGAGAGTTGGTACCGCCTTTATGAGGCGGCACTGGGCCATGAGGTACCATGATGAATGCAATGTCACAGGACATGAACCATACTTTCATCCCACACAAGGATGACACCCGCACCCTGCGCGATGCGTTTGGCCGCTTTGCCACCGGAGTTACCATCGTCACCTGCAACAGCACGGACGGTCCGGTCTGCATCACCGCCAACAGTTTTTCGTCCCTGTCGCTGGACCCGCCCCTGATCATGTGGGCTGGCGACCGCAACTCGCGCCGCTTCCCCTATTTCCACAAGGCGCGCCATTTCAGCGTTCATGTATTGTCCTCTGAACAGGCCGAGCTGTGTTTCGGCTGCTCGAAAAACGCCTTTGCGTTGCGGGACATCGCCCATGGGCATTGCTCGAATGGCACCCCTCTGCTGCCGGATTGTCTGGCACGGTTTGAATGTGAACAACACGCTTATCACGACGCAGGCGATCATGTGATCGTGGTGGGCAAAGTCCTGAAGGCCAGCATAAGCGATGGAGACGCGCTGACCTTCTATGCCGGAAAACTCGGCCAATTCGCGCAGTCCTAAGCGCGCTCTGACGACTGCGGGACAAACCCGCGGCTGACATAGGGAGGAAACGCATGGGCGGACTGGCAACGATGCTGGCGCCGATTGCATTCGTGAACGAAACCGTGCTGCGATTGGGCCGCGCGGTTGGCGTCGTTGCGATTGCATTCATGGTGACCGCAATCCTGATTCAGGTATTCTTCCGATATGTGCTAGGCAACGCACTGCCCTGGCCGGATGAGGCCGCCCGGTTCTGCATGCTCTGGATGACGGGTCTGATGGCCCCGACCGCATTTCGCCGCGGCGGGTTCGTGGCCATCGACATGGTGCCCCTGATGCTTCCGCGCGTATTGGGACAGATACTGATGCTCGCGCTGCTGTTCGTGTCACTGGCGGTGCTGCTGGTGGCGGTTAAGATCGGCTGGTCCGAAGTGACCGGGTTCGGGGGCAAATTCGCAACCGCCGCTTTGTATATTCCCACCTCATTTGGCTTTGACGAATGGTACCGCGTCCCGCGCAGCTGGATGATGGCCTCGCTGCTGGTAGGGGTGGCCCTTCTGATCGTAGTAAATGTCGAGCTGATCCTGCGCGCGATTGTCTCGCTATTGGGGGGCGCAGACCTGCTGCCTGAAATTGCCGACGCACCGGTGGGGGCTGAATAGATGCTGATCTGGTTCCTGCCCACCTTCCTTGTTTTCCTGATGATCGGCCTGCCGGTCTTTTTCGCCCTTTTGGCCGCGCCGGGCATCCTGCTGTGGTTGAATGGTCAGTCCAATGACATCACCCTGCTGTACCGCAATGTCTATAACGGCATGGACAGCTTTCCGCTGATGGCCATCCCCTTCTTCATGCTGGCCGGAGAGCTAATGAACCGCGGCGGGATAACCATCCGTCTGGTGGAATTCAGCCAAGCCTTGATGGGCCATTTTCGCGGCGGGTTGGCGCATGTGAACGTGCTCAGCTCGATCCTGTTTGCGGGACTTTCAGGCTCTGCCGTGGCGGATACATCAGCGCTGGGTTCAATGCTGATCCCGGCGATGGAGAAGCAGGGCTATACCCGCAAATTTGCCGCGGCAATCACGGCGGCCAGTTCCGTCATAGGCCCGATCATCCCGCCTTCTGGCATCATGATCATCTATGCCTATGTCATGGGCGAAAGCGTTGCGGCGCTGTTTCTGGCCGGGATCGTGCCGGGCGTAATGGTTGGCGTTGGCCTGATGCTGATGATCAAATTCATGGCCGACAAGTATGATTTTCCCGTTGCCAGCCGCAAATACACATGGGGTGAACGGGGTCAGGCCAGCCTCAAGGCGTTCTTTCCACTGCTGACTCCGGTGATCATTCTGGGTGGTATTCTGGGCGGTATCTTTACACCGACCGAAGCCGCAGCGGTGGCCGTCGGCTATGCCTTTCTGATCGGCTTTTTCATCCTGCGCACCCTGACGCTCAAAGAAGTGCCCGAGATCCTCAGCAATGCCGGCCTGACCTCTGCCGTCGTTCTGCTGCTGGTGGGGGCGGCGATGGCGTTCAAAACCGTGGTCAGCCTCAGCCATGCGCCAGAACAGCTGGCCTCGCTGATCCTCAGCCTGTCGGAAAACCCGCTGATCCTGCTGTTTCTGATCAACCTGCTCTTGTTCGTTGTCGGCATGTTTCTGGATGCCGGGCCTGCGATCATCATTCTTGGGCCGATCCTGGGACCGATCTTTACCAGCCTCGGCGTCGACCCGATCCACTTTGCCATCATCATGAGCGTCAACCTGACCGTTGGTCTGGCCACACCGCCCATGGGGCTGGTGCTGTTCGTGGCCGCCGCCGTGTCGCGCGAAAAGGTTGAAACCATTGCCAAGGCGATCCTGCCGTTTCTGGCCGTCGAAATCATCGTGATCTTTCTGATCACCTACATCCCCGCATTATCCATGACGATCCCGAGGATAACGGGATTTGCCAACTAACTGAGTTCCACAGGGAGGAAACGCATGCTCAGAACCTTTATCAAAACCGCAGCGGTGGCCACGTCGCTGGTCGCCGCATCAGCCATCGCGGCCACGGCAGCGGATTATACGCTGCGCGCCACGGCCAACTCGAACGAAAATGACGAGGATTATGACGGTCTGATCGTTTTCAAGAACTATGTCGAAGCCGCTTCGAACGGCGCGATCGAGGTCGAGCTGTTCATCGGTACGCAGCTGTGTTCGAACGGCGCGGAATGCCTGCAGGGTGTGGCCGATGGAACCATCGACATCTATATCTCGACCTCGGGCGGGGCGTCAGGCATCTTTCCCTATGTCCAGGTCCTCGACCTACCCTACCTGATGGCGGATGACCGGATTGCCGAGCACGTTCTATCCGGCGATTTCACCCGCACCATGCGCGACATGGCGCTTGAGGATTCCGGCGGCGCGATCCGTCTGATGACCATCGGCAACACTGGTGGCTGGCGCAACTTTGCCAACACCCAGCGTCGCGTGGCTGAACCAGCTGATATGGAAGGGTTGAAAATCCGCACCGTGGTCGCTGACCTGCCACAAGAGCTGGTTAAAGCCTTGGGTGCATCGCCCACCCCGATCCCGTGGCCGGAACTGTTCACCAGCTTTCAAACCGGTGTGGTTGAAGGCTCCAAGAACGGCATCACCGACATCATGGGCATGAAATTCCCCGATGCAGGCCTGCAATATGTCACCCTGGACGGCCATGCCTATATGGGCGCTCTGTGGTGGATGAATAACGCCAAGTTCCAGGAGATGCCCGAAGACATGCGCCGTGTCGTGGTCGATGGGTTCTATGCGCTGCAGCAGGCCACCTTTGCCTCACCCAAGCGCAAGTCGATCCAGGCCTATGAGGATTTCGTCGCCGGTGGCGGTGATCTGTACGTGCCGACACCCGAGCAGAAAGCCGCGTTCAAAGAGGCGGCAACCCCGGTCTACGAGTGGTTCCAAACCAACGTCGGTCGTGGTGATGAGGTCTTCACCGCGCTCACCGAAGCCGTTGCAGCGGCCGAGGCAGACGTCAACGCATCGCGTGACGCGGACCTGAACTAAGCCATTTAGGGTCGGGCGTTTGGCCCGACCCTCACCGAAACGGGTACATCCACCCTTTATAGTCGTTGACCAGAACATGGGCTCTTTCAATCTGCTCCGGCGACATTTTCTTGACCACTTCCTCAAGGCTGATTGCCGCGTCGGGATCGCCGCCAATGGCGCTGAGCGTGTACCACATGTAAGCCCGCACAAGATCGGGCGCAGGCATGCCCAGACCCAGTTCGTAATACCAGCCGATCCCCGATTGTGCGCCCGGATGCCCCTTCATCGATGCGCGCAGATACCATTCAAAGGCCCGTTCATAATCCTGCTCGACTCCAAGACCCAACCCGTACATCACGCCGATCAATTCCTCGGCCTCGGCATTGCCGGATCGGGCGGCGGGCAGCAGTTCCTCGCGCGCGGCCTCGAACGCGCCGGCCTCCATCATGTCACGCGCCTGTTCCAGCTCGGCCAGCGCAGGGGTCGCAAGCATACACAGGGCAAATATAATCTGGCGCATGGGATTGCTTTCCTTTTCGCCGGCGCAGCCGCAGCGCAAGAGCTGCCACGCCCGCTGACCGATGATGATTTCCTGTCCTTTGATATGGAACAGGCCGCCATCGGTCATCAACTGTTTTACGATCCAATCCTGTCGGGCAATCAAAACATCGCCTGCGCCCATTGCCACCATCCCGATTTCGGAACATCCGACGGCCTGTCGCTGGGTATTGGCGAAGGCGGTCAGGGGTTAGGCCCCGATCGCACGCCGGGCACTGGGTCCGACAAAATCCGCAAGCGTATTCCCCGAAATTCGCCCGGCCTTTGGAACCTCGGGGCGAAGGACATCCATACTGTTTTCCATGACGGACGACTGAGTATCTCGGATGTCTATGGCAACGGCTTCAACTCTCCGGCGCAGGAATGGTTGCCCGCGGGATTGAATTCTCTGCTGGCCGCGCAGGCGCTGTTCCCGCTGACCTCGCAGTTTGAGATGGCCGGGAATGTTGCCGAAAACCAGGTGACTGGCGCTGTGCATGACCGGATCGACAAGGGCTGGCCGATTCTGGCGAAACGCGTCCGTACCGACCCGCGATACGGCCCCGCCATGGCCCGCGCTTTTGATGAGATCGAAACGCCTGAAGACATCACCATCACCCAGATCGCCAATGCTCTGGCCGCTTTCATGGCCATCGAATGGCGCAGCACCGACAGCCCGTTTGATCAATATCTGGCTGGGAACACCGATGCTCTGACACCAACCCAAAAGTCCGGGATGGCCCTGTTCTACGGCAAGGCGCGCTGTGCCACCTGTCACTCTGGCCCGCTATTGTCGGATCAGAAGTTCCACGCGCTGGCCCTTCCGCCCTTTGGCCCCGGTCGCACCCGGCAATGGGACCCCAATGTGCGGGACGTAGGGCGCATGGGCGAAAGCGACCAGCTAGAGGATGCGTATCGCTTTCGCACCCCCATGCTGCGCAATGTCGCCCTGACCGCGCCTTATGGCCATAACGGAGCCTTTCCTGACCTCGACAGCATCATTCGCCATCATCTGAACCCGCAGGACAGCCTTGCGCATTGGACTCCCGAGATGGCCGCCTTGCCCAAAGTCCCGTGGCTGCAACAGGTTGATTTTGCGGTGTGGAACGACCGGTTCGAACTGGCGCGACAGCGTCGTCAGGTCGACATCATCCCGATGGAGCTATCAGACGTCGAGATCAGCGAGTTAGTGGCCTTCCTGAACGCCCTGACGGGCACAAGCGTGGACACGCCGCCATTCGGCGTGCCCAAGGGGTTCGAACCCTGATATCAGCCTCTTACTCTGCGGCTTCTTCGTAAGCGTCCATTGGTGGGCATGTGCAGATGAGGTTTCGGTCTCCGTATGCGTTGTCGA